>CAZCWQ010000043.1:0-23948 GCA_964502365.1 uncultured Desulfobacterales bacterium
ACAAACCGCTGAGAGATCGTTTCAGCTTGAATAGCCGAAAGAATCACATGGTTGCTGTCAGTAATAATGATAGAACGGGTGCGCCGTCCCTGAGTGGCATCAATTAAGCGTTTTCCTTCTTTAGCATCTTCCTTAAGCCGCTTCATTGGAGCCGAGCCGGGCGTAACAATACAGACAATGCGATTGGTAACGACCGTGTTTCCAAATCCAATGTTCAATAAAGCCGTATCCATGATTCCCCTCCATCACTACTCAACATTCTGGACTTGTTCCCTTATCTTTTCAAGTTCACTCTTGAGACCAACAACCATATGGGAGAGTTCGGCATCCCCTGCCTTGGAACCGATTGTGTTTACTTCACGGTTGAGTTCCTGGAGAAGGAAGTCTAGGGCCCTTCCCACTGCACCCTCAGATTCCATGATAGTGCGGAACTGTTTCAAATGGCTTTCGGCACGGACTATCTCCTCTGTAATATCGCTCTTGTCAGCCAAGAAAGCCGCCTCCTGGGCCAAACGGGCTGGATCCAACTCTACGTTGCCGTCCGTGAGGACCGTCACACGTTCCTTCAGACGACTATGATACTCGGACAACACAGATGGAGCCAACTCCTTTATACGAGACAGACTATCCCCTATGGACTGGAGACGTTTCTCAAAGTCATGGTAGAGGGCGTGGCCCTCTGAAATCCGCATGGCATCCACACCCTTCAAGGCCTCGTCAATACAGGATGAAAGGGCCGACCATGTCTTTTCCAAATCTACTTCAGCTTCAACAGCTGTAATGATACCTTCCAAGCTAAGCAGTGTCTGTAACCCAACCTTTTCTCCTGTTTCCAGCGTTTCGTTGAGTTTGGACAAGGCCCTGTAATATGCTTTGGCCAAGGGAAGATTAACCTCAATTTCCGGATTTTTTTCAGCGCCGTCCTTTACCTTAACCACCACATCCACACGACCTCGCAAAACCCTAGCTGCCACCTGCTTCTTGATACGCTCCTCAAGAGCTGCCAATTGGTGCGGCATACGCACAGAGATCTCACAGTAGCGTCTGTTCACGCAACGCATCTCCACGGTATAGGAGGTCCCTTCGGCTGTCTTTTCCGCCCTGCCAAAGGCAGTCATGCTCTTGATCATGAAATCACCAGGAATAGAAATACGTTAAGTTTTAGTCCACTTTAGGCACTTTAGTGCACTCCCTCAATTGATACATATATCTGTCTCTGACCGATTTCAGAACACTGATTATTGCTTCATCCGCATAGTCGGGATAGGTCCAGTCCAATGAACGGAAACGGCCTTTGTGGTAAATCAATGTCAGGTCCGCATAAATGCCACCCTTTAAGTAAATACGATGGGTATAGTTTTTCCCGGTAGCCAAAACAAAGCGCTCTGCCAGTAGGTATCCGGGGTCGATATTGACTAATCGCTTACTGTCCTTTGAAAATTTGTCCTCCAGTTTGTTGGTAAAGAGCTTCACATCGGCCAGAGTCTCTTGCTCAATCAATTTACAAAAGGCGAACAAGCGTCTGAACAGGGGCGAACCCATCTCAGCAATGTAATAATCAGTTTTGTCGAAAGGGAGCCATGCGCTCACCATATCAACCGATCCAAAGGACTCATACAGACTGCCCACAGCCTGTTCCAAAAGACCCCTCTCTTTCATGAAGATGCTGACAACCAGTTTGGCTGGCCTTGGTTCGCAGGGAACGCTCATGGCATTTTTTTAACGGCGTGAGGCACAAGGAAGTTCATTGCTTTGCCCTATGCCTTATGCCGTGCGCCTTGGGCCAAGGTTGCTGGGTTTCCGGCGCCTAAAAGCGCCTCAAAAATACAGTGTAAATATATGGTGCAAGCCACTAGGGGCGTCCCACACTGGTGTAGTCAAATCCTAAAGCGCGCATGCGCCCTGGTTCATAGATATTTCGCAGGTCCACAACGATCGGTCGTTTCAAGAGTTCCTTCATCCGATCCCAGTCAATATTTCTGAACCGGTTCCACTCCGTAGCAAGGACCAATACATCAGCACCATCGGCTGCCTCATAGGAATTTTTTTTGTAATTGACATCCTTAAGGTATTCTCTTGCATGGTCCATCCCAGCCGGATCATAAGCTTGGATCTTTGCCCCTTTATCTTGCAACCCTTTAATAATAGGAATTGTGGGAGATTCTCTCATGTCGTCTGTATTGGGCTTAAAGGTCAGACCAAGGATGCCGATCGTTTTACCCTTCACTTCCCCACCAACACATGAGACAATCTTGTCAATCATTTCCCTGGGGCGATCATCGTTCACCTCAATCACCGCATCAACAATCTTAAATCCATATCCATGCTCTTTAGCAATTTGACTAATTGCCCGAGTATCCTTGGGAAAACATGACCCGCCAAAACCTGGTCCCGGGTGCAAGAACTTGAAGCCGATCCGCATGTCGAGGCCCATGCCCTTAGCCACCTTGTGCACATCGGCCCCCACCCTTTCGCATATGTTGGCCATCTCGTTGATGAAAGATATCTTCGTGGCAAGAAAGGCGTTCGAGGCGTACTTAATCATCTCCGCTGTAGCTATGTCCGTGATTACAAATGGGGTTTCAATGAGATAGAGCGGATTGTAAAGGTCCTGAAGGATTGCAATAGCTTGTTGGCTCTCAGCACCGATCACTACCCGGTTGGGGCGCATAAAATCCTCTATCGCAGAGCCTTCCCTCAAGAACTCAGGATTGGAAACCACATCAAACGCACACGGTTCGGTTTGGTTTTCCTTGATGATACCCTCAATCATTTTCCCTGTACCTACTGGAACTGTACTCTTTGTCACCACTACCTTATAGCCGTTCATGGTCTGTCCTATTGATCTGGCCACCTCTTCCACATACCTGAGATCTGCACCCCCCTCCCGATCTGCAGGCGTCCCAACCGCAATAAAAATCACCAAGGCGTTTCGGACACCTTCCTCGATATTTGTCGTGAAAGAGATGCGCCCTTCCTTGACATTTTTCTGAATCAGTTCAGCAAGCCCGGGCTCATAAATCGGGATTTCACCGTGATTTAACATATTGATCTTTGTTTTGTCCTTGCCCACACAACTGACGCGCAGCCCAAATTCCGAAAAACAGGTCCCCGTAACCAGCCCCACATATCCGACACCAACCACGCAAATGTTCATTTCGCACCTTTCTCTTAAGGGTTTTAAAAACAATATCTTACGATTTGATCCGCCTATTTATGAAAAATATCCTAAAAACTGTTAGTTGTCAAAGTCCAGGACATCGATGACCCCGTAATCCTTATTCTTATTAAGCAGTGAGTTGATAGTCGAATGACTTGACGAATTCATCATGGAGGTAGTCTCACTCCAAGCCCAAAACATTTTTCGACTCCACACTGCGACATAATTCAGGATTTAGTTTGGGATCGTTATACATTTTGAACTGTCTGAAGACGTAAAGCCCTTTGCGACGCGCACGAACCTCAGCCATCGACTCAGCCACAGATCTCGCCAATCGATCACGCTGATCCATAAGAACGTGGTACTTGTGGAGACACGATGTTCGATGCTTCTCATTGACATCTTCACGTAGACTTTGCTCATTCATATGATAAATCTTCAGTGACAAAATCGACAAGCGATCAATTGCACTGCCGGGCGTCTCTGTGTTGTACGGCGGGTCCAGAACACCCTTGCCTATAGTCTCCAAAAAGAATTCCAGAATGCTTTCATCTACTTTTTCTATAAGATCATTCCGTCTCTGATTCAATACATCGATTTTCCGCTTCACTTCAGCGATAACTCGATCTGGGGCATCCCTCCGGCGAGCTCGGTCCTCTTCATGCCAAAGCTGGAAGTTCGTAAGGTGTTCTTGGCCAACAAGACGTAAAATACCATCCAAGCCGGTTAGCGTTTTATCCAGCGGATCGTCGGAAAATTGATGCCACCGCTCAGTGAGGCGTTCTTGCAACTGAATGATACCCTGAATATCCATTTCCTGCTACCCTAAATCCGATCTTACTTTGGACGCTCCATTGCCCCGGATACCCTTACTTCGTTATTCTTGTCCAAGAAGTCCCCTGACAGCCTTCAACACGTCGTCTACTTCAACCAAGTTCGCGTGGTCTCCCTTCTTGATTACCCTGTGCTCGTCTCCCCAAGGGCGCCACACACTAGTCTTGGTTTTGTCAAAGATGGCAACTGTCGGAGTGCCTACTGCTGCGGCTACATGCATGGGTCCGCCGTGTAGAGTAACAAAGACCTGACTCCGTGCCACCAAGGCGGCGAAATCCATCAGACCCATTGTGAAGACAGGAGGATGATAGGATAAGCGCACCAAAAGCCTTTTGATCGCTTGCTCATCACCGGGACCGTGAGTCAAAACAATTTCCATATCGCTGCTAGCCTGGAGTCGGGCGATGAGTTCTACGTACTTATCTTCTGCCCACCACCGGTTTTCCTCTTTACGGCTAACGTAATTTATTATTATAATTGGAAGTCCAGAAGCTAACCCGTGCTCTCTTATGAATCGCTCTGCATTGTTGTCATTCTTGAGCGGCACTGGCAAACAAAGCCTCTTTTCAGACAAAGATACGTTGAGCGGTTTGAGCAAACTTAGGGCTCGGTCCACCTCATGAGACTCCTGATCAATATCTTGTACGTGGTAATTATAGAAAAAGGCATATCTCTTCTTCTTCCCTTCTGGAGCAACGCCTATGCGTAAGGGGGCACCGCTAGCATACACAAGCCAGCCCTGGGGAACAGAAAAGGTTGAGCGGACGCCAATGGTTAAGTCAAAGCCTTCTCGCCGTATAGCCCAGAGTACCTTAGCCTGATGCCACCAGGCAATCAGCGGGTGGCGATACCGTCCGTGCTTGGCCTTGTCATAGACATAGACCCTGTCCAGCCAAGGATTCCCGCTGACAATTTCTTCAGCAATCCGGTTCACCAGTACTGCCACTTTTGCCTGGGGAAAGCGCCTCTTGAGCGCCTCGAAACACGGGGTAGTGCAAAGGACGTCGCCTATGTTGTCATTTCGCACAACCAGTATTTTCCCAATTTCATCTTGTGTGCATGGAATCTGCCCCTTGGACAAGGGAACGCTCATTCTTGGCCATCACCTCCAAAGAACAAGGCCTTTCAATCTATCAGCCTGCCATGCGAGGGATCCCAACCAAATCTAATAAGCGCAGGACCGCAGCATAAACCCTCTCTGGACGAATCCGGTGCATACAAAGGGGCTCTGCACATGATTTTACCTTGCAAGGCCTGGAGCAACCGACCTCTGCCTGTATGTGAATTGCGTCCTTACTTTCCGTACCATAAACCTCAGGAAGTTGTGGTCCAAAAAGCCCAATGCGAGGGATCCCCAAGGCCTCAACAATATGCATGGGACCGCTATCAGTTCCAACAAATATCTGCACCCTTTCAAGAAGTGCGGCCAACCTCCCTAACGTAAATCCGTTAACTGCAGGCCTGGCATTTCTTTTGGATCTACGCAAGATGATTTCCACGGATTCTCCTTCGCCCTTGCCACCCAACAACAGAATGACAACTTCAGGATGTCTGTTCATGGCGTGCAAGAAACGAACGACGTTATCCTCCGGCCACCAGCGGAACGACTCGCTGGCAAAAGGATGCAAGGCCAGTAGTATGTTATGACTCTCGATGTTGGCCTCTTTCAGGTATTGATCGACAAATGCTTTGTCTCCCTGAGACACATGCAGATCCATACGCTTTGAGTCCAGCGGGATCCCCACCGCGGCCAAGATGAGGCCCTTGTGTTCGATGAAGTGAGTCGTATGTTTAGGTCTCGTAACCGGATGGGTCAGTAGAAAGGAAAAGGCACTCTCGGCCCACCCAACCCTCACCGGGGCTCCTGACAGGTAGACCAGAGGCACAATGTCCGGATCATTGGCATGCAAAATGATGGCGACGTCTGGGTCAACCCGTCTTAGTTCTCCAATAATCCACCACAGTCGTCTGAACTTTCCAGGATAGGAGATCAATTCATCAATATACGGATTTTCCTTAATGAGCGTTAGTCGCCTGCGATCTACAAGCACCCAAATCCTGGCATCAGGGAGCGATTTTCGAACTGACCTTATGGCCGGAGTACACATAAGCGTATCACCCACAGCAGTGGTCATCACTAGCAATACCTTACGAGACAGACGTACATCGAAAGTGCCTTGGTTGCGGCCAGTACGTCTCAAGAGATGGATAACGAAAAAAAGCGTCCTTAGGATGTGCAAAACGATCCGGTTAAACATTCACATACTTTTCATCATCGCTCTGACTTTGAGGATTAAGCGTCTGAGAACAACTTAATGATAATTGCCCACAAATCATCATCGAACTTGACCGAGTCATGATATCACAATCGACCTATTTTACAGCCTTTAATACCCAGTAGAGAAGATATCCAGGAAACAGATGGGAAAAATACTTCTCGTACTTGTTCTTGGAAAATCTCAACACCAACTTGCCCGGCCAGAAATACCAACCTTTTTGAAAAAAGAGGCGTTCTTCTTCCTTCTCAAAAAAGGCGGTATATTTTTCGTCATTTAGCCCAGAAACAAAGTAATCCATGCTCTTTAAACTCAAGTGATGTCGATGGGTGGGATCACGGAACGAAGCCTCGTTGGCATAATAGGGCGTGCGTATGACGACCCGCCCACCAGGAGCCAGGATTCTATACAGTTCTTCCATTGTTCTTGGAACATATGCTAAATGTTCGATGACATGATTCAACAAAGCCAGATCAACGACATCGTCCTTATATGGATAGAAAACTCTATCTAGATTGGCAACCACATCCACCCCTGGCCTAAGGAAACAGTCCTCTCCCAAGGCATACTTGAATTTGTTTGGTCCACACCCCAGATCAAGTACAACAGGTGGCCGACCGAGTTCTCTCGCTATCCTATGGTACATGTCCAAGTCCAATTCACGCCGCATAATTGTTTGTCTATCTCAGCCTGGTTTCACAGTAAAGCTTCATGTGATTACCCGTTGCTTATCAGGCATGACCCCCGTGGCTCTTTGCCTGGACAGTCCTACTGACATCCCAATGAACAACCACAAGAGTAATGCAGATTCGTCCTTATAGAACATACCGAAAGACACATTTACGAAAAACCCGATCATCACTAGTAATAAGGCAAGATGAAACCATTTGGGAAAACTCGAACGCAAGGACTTGTACCTTATCCAGTTGAGTTTCCAAACGTTCCAGAGCAAGAACAGAAAGGCCAACAGACCTTGCACGCCGGTTTGATAGGCAATGGCCAGGAAGGAGTTCATCGGATCAAAAAAAGGCGAATTCTTGCTCTGTTCCCCCTTCCCGTTTATCTTGCCCAAATACAGGCCCCAGCCATGTGGGACAAATGGTTCTCTGGCAATGGTGTCCAGCGCGAATCTGTATGAGGCTAGGCGGTGGCCCGTACTCCCCCCTACCTTCTTGTAAATGGTCATACAATCATCTGCACTGAAAAAGAGTTTCACCGTTGAAGCAATTTCTACGCTTCGTTCACCATGGTGGAAAACTCCACGCGGCAGGCTCAGTGCCATCGCAATCAGTGTCGCCATGATTGTCGCTTTGAGCCATTTTGGCCAATCCACAGCCAAGACTAAGAATAAACATTGCACCATAATCGCAAGCCATGCCGCCCTGGTAAAGGTCATATAGAGAGCTACAAAGTTTAAAATAAGCGTTGTGCAGAGTAGTATCCTTTGGACCGGATTACGCCACCAACTCAGACTCGGAATCAAGAAAGCCAAGACCATACAATGGATGAGACCAGCAACTTGACCGCCACTCGGGTCTCGAAGGCCTCCAACACGGTAAGCCACTTTGACCAAGCTGCCCCCATGTTGGAAAAAATCATGGATCGAAAAAAGGCAAAAAATAATGCTGGCCATGAAAAAGATTAACAGGAGATGCCTAGCCGAACCGTCTCTCCTTATCCGATCGGCCACCAAGTAATAGAGAGCGAACACCTTCAAGAGTTCGCCACGAATGTCATCAAGGGTGTCTAATAGATTCCAGCTAAAAAAAAGCGAACTTACGACCGTCACTGAGAACAAGATAATCGGCAAGTTGAGCGGATTGTCATAAAAAGGCAAACGTCTTTCCAGCCACAAGGTTCCAGCCCAAAGCAAAAGAGCGGTCACGATGGCCGAGTCACGAATGGTGTTCACGTGTGCCATTGGAAGCACGAGGAGCAGAACACCAAGACAGACTATTATCCCACGATCCGCAAGCGCAATGTAGCGACCTTGCCAACCGTTCGGAAGTGTTTCGGAATACACGTCAGCCATAAGAGTCTTGGGTTTCGGTACAAAGGGGCTCGTTCTGGTCGTGTCGCCCATGTCTAGATCCCTGTCAGATAGGCCAGGCACTGTTTCATCCGTTCCACATAACTGGGCCCGCGGCAGGCTCTCTGATAGGCTCGTTGTGCCAAGTTCAGGCGCTGGTCTTCATGGTTTAAGTAGTATTCCACCGCTTCCCTGAGTTGCGTCACGTTCCGAAAGACAGCCACCTCTTGGCCAGTAACCAGATAATTATCCAATTCTCGCACGTAATCGGTGAGAAGAAATCCTCCACAGGCGGGAATTTCGAAAACACGCAGATTTAGCCCGGCTTGCTCCTGGCCCATCCAGGCATGGATATTCAGGTTGATTCTAGCTGCATTGTAAACCTTGACCACATTCTGGCCATAAACGCCATCGCCCTGAATGCAGCGCCCCCATGAGGATACACCCCCCAGTCGTTTCCTCCAGCCAGGCCCCCAGATTCTAAGATCGTGCCCCAGCAAAGCTTCGAGCAGCGGCTGCCGTTCCTTCAGCCAGTTTCCCACAAAGCAGATATCTCCACCATATCTCGCCTTCTCTTTCGAAGTCAACTGCACAGGACGATAGAGGTTGTGATTACAGGCAAAAGGCAAGTACAAGACATGCCGCAAGCCTTTGTCCCTATATTGCTGAACCGCAGAAGGATCTATGGTGAAATACGCGTCATAGGCAGCAGCGGTCTGCATCGACCTATTGAATCCCCTGGGGTCATCAAGCCACCACCTTGCGGTTTTGACACCAAGATCTTTGCTGATTGTTCGGATTGTGTCTGCAAAAAAGTCCTTTCCAGCCAAGACGAGAAGAATATCAGGTCGATACCGCTCCGCTGCCTCAAGCAGTTTCATGTTTATCCATATAGGATTGCGATAAGTCTGCATGAAGGACTCATGAATCGGCCGCCCTCTCATTTTCTCCAACAACCGACTGACAGGGCGCAAACAAACCGTGTCAACAAGACCTTTTCTATCGAAATCAAAGATCTCGACCTCACACCCAAGCTGCCTCAGGGCGCTGGCGCAGTGTCCGCCTAGCAGAAGCGTTCGCTTATGCCAGATCGTGGCCAGCAAAATCCTCATGCCTGCTTAAGTCCTTGCGTGCCATAACTCTTCAGCACTTTGAAAAAAGGCAATTTTTCCACTGACATCGCCGCGCCAGCCCTATCCCCTTAGATCACTTTGCTTGGCTCTAACAAGCTCATCATAAACAAAGCTCATTACCTCGACATGACTCTCCCAGGAAATATCTGATCTCTGTATGTCCACATTGTGTCTGAAAGTGCCGTTCAGGAACTTCATTATTTCACGTTTCATTCCAAATATGTCACTGGGATCGTCTATGATGTATCCGTTCATGCCCTCACTGATCCGTTCTGAGGCACCGTTTGTTCGACTTGTTATGACGGGTATTCCTGAGGCCAGGGCCTCCAGACAGGCATTACTGAAAGGTTCATAGATTGTGGGCAAGAGAAAAATGTCCGCGGCAGCATACAGTTTCTCCGGCTCCTTTGTGGGACCCGTAAAAACAACCCTATCGGTTATTCCCAGTCGGCTTGCAAGTTTTCGGTATCTTGCGCAATTATCCTTGCCCGCCACGATGAGTCTAACAAGGGGATCTCTCAATGCTGCAACCACCCTCAGGGCAAAGGAGAGCCCTTTTCGCTCAAAGCCTGATCCCAAGAAGAGGACAACACGATACGAAGGCAAAAGCCCCAAGCACTCTCTTACAGCAGGTCGATATTTCTTGCGGTTAAGGGGATTAAAGCGGGCGGTATCCACACCATTGTAAACAACCCGAATGCGATCCTCTGGAAAGTGATAATGCCTTACAATTTCCAGTTTGCCCCGCATTGAATTGGCAACAACCATTCTGGTGTTCCTTGGATCAAAAAGCTGCCTTTCAATCCACAAGAATGCAAAGTGCAAAGGATTAATTCGGACGAGACATGTCTTCCAAAATGGTTCATACTTAGCACGTTGGATCAGCCACTCCTTATGGCATCCATCGCCTGCCCTGTATATATCCTGAAAGAGTGTGCGCTCGAAGCTGTGTATGACGTCAAATCGTTCCTTCTTGAGCAACCTACTTGCATTAATGGCAAAGGAAAGGACTTTAAAGAGAGACAGCCCTTTGATCATGGGAACCCTGTGAAAAAAAAGTCTTCCGGTCGCAAATTGCGAATTCTGGGTTGCGGGTTCCCATTCGTGGGCAAAGATATGCATTTCATGGCCTGATGCGAGCAAGTGCTTGACCAAGGCATCAATATAGCGTTCCGCACCTCCAAAAGGGGAGTATTTCCTGCGAATCAACGCAATTCTCATTTCATTTGATTCCCTGATCTCACTCCTATCAACTTCTCATCAACCGCATAAATAACCTCCTCAGGGGTAATCGCCTCAAGGCACTGACTGACTTTGCTCCCATTGCAACCATCTCTTCCACAGGGCTGACAAGACCATCCTTTCTTTATTACTATGTGACCATCGCCCCATGGGCCCCACATGTGGTCCCCAGAAGGGCCAAACAAGACAATGGCAGGCGTATTTACAGCAGCTGCAATATGCATGGGGGCACTGTCAACACCGATAAATAGGAGACTCTTTGATATGCAGCACGCCAGTTGCTTCAAAGAAAGCTGCCCAGACAGGTCTATGGGACGGCTCTTTGCCAAGGCAAATACTTCTTCTATACGCCTTTTTTCTTTTTCATCAGGCGCGCTGGTTATCACTACTGGGAGTTTATGTTTCTCTGCAATGTGGTCACACACTAAAGCATAGCCTTTGGAATTCCATGCCTTAAAGAGCCAGCGAGATGTTGGATGCATAACTACATATGGGTCTCCCTCAGCCAACTCGTTATCTAACAGGTGTTTCGTGCAGGCCTTTTCATCTGTTTCTGACCAAAATATTGACAATCTCTTTTCCAAAGGTTCTATTCCCAAGCTGCGAGCTAGAGCCAAGTTGTAGTCTACCATGTGTTGAGTGGTTGTGTTTATCCTGACGAGTCTTGTAAACAGACAGTGTCGTCCTAAAACCCTTTTTCTGTGAGGCGCAAATCCGACCCTTTCCTTGGCGCCAGTCAAAAAGCCGAGAAACGCCCCCCTGTCTCCTGCACTCAACTCCAACACAAGATCGAAATGTTTCTTTCTAAGCTTCAGAGGAAAGCTCGCCTGTCTGAATAATCCGGCAACCAACGAAGCACGTTGAGCCCTGTCCAGTACCAGGACTTCATCCACAACCGGATTAAGGGTCACCATATCCTCTGTGCCTTTGTCTACCAAAACCGACAAGCGGGTGTCAGGATAAGCCTCTTTCAGCGCCGTGAACACAGGAGTAGCTACAAGGACATCGCCAATATGTTTTAAGTTGATGACCAGGATGTTGCGATAACTCTTCACCCCTTGTCTATCCTTTTCTACCAGTCTCCCACAGTTCTTTAAGCTTTGCGTATTTCACGAAAGTATAATATGAATAAAGAATAGCTAGCTGAAACCCTAGTGCCCCGTCCCGAAAACCCTGTTTCAAAAGATACATTTGGAAAAACGTAAACCAGGACCGAAAGGCTGTCTCTATCCAGCCCGCCTGGCGCCCTTCTTTGTAATAGGCGTCAGCAGATAACGTAGAATAGCGGTCCATTCTCTGGATAAAGTCTGAGACAGACCTATACGTAAAATGCTCAACAAAATGATGCAATCGGCCTACCGGTCCGGCTACCTGGACGCCTTCGTGAACCAAGCGTTCCTTAAATTTTGCCTTATCACTTCGAAAGAGCCTGATATGGAATTCTGGAAACCACCCACTGTGACGTACCCATTTGTCACCAAAAAAAACCTTAAAGGGCAATTCATATCCCGCCATAGGGGGCTGGCCTGTCTGGAGGAGGGCCATAATTTCTTCTGCTAGCTGGGCCGTCACCCTTTCGTCGGCGTCCAGGGAGAGTATCCACCGGTTTGCAGCCTTGGCGATTGCATTGTTTTTCTGACGGCCGTAGCCGTCCCACACTCTCCGGAATATCCTGTCCGTATATTTCCTGGCAATATTAACTGTGCGGTCTGTACTGAAACCATCTAAAATAATGATCTCATCTGCCCACTTCACGCTTTCCAGACATGAACCTATGTTGTCCTCTTCATTATATGTTATGATCACAACTGAGAGTTTTTCCATTTGACCACTACACGCCAGAACCAAGAAAAGTTTTTGTCAGATCTGACTCTTTCCTTTCCTTAGTTTTATCTTGAAATCAAGTAGCGTATCGTTTCTCTTTACAATGATCCGCTTGAGCTGAAATGGATCAACCGACTCGTCGTTATCACCTGGCTGTATTACACAGGCGGCCTGGAAACCAGCTTCTCTAACGGCCCATCGTACCTTCTCGTCCGCCTTTCCATAGGGGTATGAAAACGCAGTCACCTTAAAGCCCAGCGCACCCTCCAAAACAGATTTGGAGGCCTTCACATCAGATTCAACTGCACTCAAGGGCAAGTGTGTGAGGTCCTGATGGGTGTGGCTGTGCGAGCCAAATTCAACTCCGCTGAGAGTCAAATCTCTAATTTCATCCACACCTAACAGTGGTTCTTCCGGCTCCCCTTTTGCCCGGTCCCAGGAATTGACTCCTCCAATGTATTTCGTAACCAAGAAGACCACGGCTTTGAAGTCATAATCCTTGAGCACAGGCCATGCATTTGTGTAAAAGTTGAGGTAGCCATCATCAAAAGTAATTATAATCGGGTTTGAAGGCCCCTTGCTATTGCCATGTCTGTAGTTTTGCCATTCCTTTATGCTGATAGTATGGTATCCTTTTGTATGCAGGTAGGCCATTTGGTCGCGAAATCTCTTTGGCGATACCCGAAGCTTTGAAAACCTTGTGTCGGTCACATCATCGCTAATCATATGGTACATCAAGACAGGCACGCCACGAATATCTCGGCGCCATACATTGAACCGGAGCAAGAATGCGATTAACCCAGCCAACAAGATGACACAAAATGACAGCATAAGGTTTTCTCGCCCGCTCCTTCTCCGCCCCTGGCGAACTCAAAGGCCCCTCACGGCCCAGTGATGCACATTAATACTACCAAAATTTACTCTTCTATTGGCTTTGCTTCATCGATGAGCATGATTGGGATGTCATCCTTTATCTCGTAAAGGAGTTTACATTTGTCACAAATAAGTCCGTCTTTGGTTTCATTTAAGTAAATGTCCCCTTTACACTTGGGACAAGCCAAAATATCTAACAGCTCTTGGCTGATTGCCATAATTTTGCCCTCCTTTCCTGATTTGGTGATCAATATTCGACCAACCCTTTGACCCACTCATATTCAGATCGGAGACCATCCTTTAAGGACACTTTCGGTCTGTATCCCAGTTGTCCTTCCGCTTTGGTCATGTCCGCAAAGGTGTGCCTGACATCCCCTTTTTGTACACCCTGATAGTGAACTTTGAGTTCCTGGCCCGTTATCTCCTTTATGATTTCAATGACTTTGTTTAGGGTGACACGGGAACCTCCTCCAACATTAAATACCTCCCCGGGAGAGGCATTTTCTAAGGCAAGCCAATTGGCTTCCACAATGTCGTCAACATGTGTGAAGTCCCTACTCTGCTCTCCGTCCCCGTACACCTCGAGGGGTTTGCCCTCCAGTGCGCATCTGAAGAACCGATGAAAGGCCATGTCCGGCCTCTGCCGGGCTCCGTAAACAGTGAAATAACGCAGTGAAACCGCCGGGACTCTATAATTCTTGTAGTAAAGCAAACAAAGGTGTTCAGCAGCCAGTTTTGAAACACCGTATGGAGAAACAGGATAGGGAAGGGAGGATTCTCTCATCGGAAGATCCTTAGTATCCCCATAAACCGATGACGATGAAGCATATACAAACTTTTTGACTGCGCTTTGCCTGCATGCCTCGAGAAGTATCTGTGTAGCAAGAATATTGTTGTCCGAATAAATCTTAAAACTTTCTCCCCAACTCGCACGCACACCTGCCTGCGCTGATTGGTGAAAAACCCCGTCAGTCCCTTCCATAAGTTTTTCCAGATCTACTTCAAGAAGACTGGCTTCAATGAACTCAAAATTCTCCTCTCTTTTCAAATCAGCAATATTTGATTCCTTTATAGATCTGGGGTAGTAATCCATAAGATTGTCAATACCTACTACTTTAACTCCCTTTCTTATAAGATATTCAGACAAGTGGGACCCAATAAACCCGGCTGCTCCCGTCACTAGAGCTTTCAAATCGTCCCTCCTTCCATATCCCTCTTTCGTCTATATATTCCAGCATATAAGTCGATCGTCCTATCCAACATCTTCTCATAGTCATAATGTTTCTTGACCAAAGACCTTCCATTTGTCCCAAAGGTCATGGCAAGATTGTCATCTTGCAATAGCCTTAATATGCCTGCTGCTACAGCTTCCGGGTCGTTCGCCTCAACCAACAGACCTGTTTCCTCAGGCTTAATCACCTCGGGGATGCTTCCAATATTTGTTGCTACCACAGGTTTCTTCATTGCTAAATATTGAAGTGCGGCTTGTGGGACGCCTTCTGCTGATTCTGAAGTCAGAACGCATACATCAGAAGCTGCCAGAGTCTCTGGGATATCTTCTCGATAGCCGGTCATTATCACACTGCTTTCAAGCCCCAGTTCCTTTATCCTTTTTTGAACATTACTCCTCCTGGGACCATCACCGACTACCAAAAAAACGGTAGACGGCATGATACTCAATACAATTCTAGATGCTTCAAGAAAAACCTCATGCCTCTTCCAGCTTCTCAAGACCGCTACGATGGTTACTACTCTTGTACCATTTTCAATGAGCAGTTCTCTCCTGATGTTCGCTCCTGAAATCTCAGGTCGGAACCTGTCCAACATAACACCTGTTGGTATGGAAAATATCTTTCTGCCGTCAAGACGGTTCTCGTCCACCATCATTGTGCGAATCGACTCACCGGTCGTTATGGTGGCATCGGGCATTCTATAAACAAAGTTAAGAAAGTGCTTGGGTATAGGTGCTGAAAGGTGCCGGGTCCTGATGAGTACAGGCACGTTTGCAATCTTGGCCGCAAACGAGGCTATCCAGCTGTCCACTGAACTATGGGTATTAATCACCGTAAAGCCATTCTTCTTGACAAGCTTAACTATCTTCCACAGCGCAAATACATCAAAGCCATGCCTCATGTTCATCAGATACATGGGAACTCCCAGCTTTGCCCCTTGAATAGCCAGTCCACTTCCGGGAGGGCAAAGCACGGTGACCTCATATCCTCTTTCCAACAAACCAAGGGCGTCCGAAAGAATTCGTATTTCCTGTCCGCCCCACCCGTCAGACCATTCGGTATGAAGAATCTTAAGCATCTAAATGCCTTTCCAACATTTTTGAAACAGAATCAAAGACCTGCTCAACAGAAATATTCCTCATACAAGCAACGTTATCACATTCTTTCTTAAAGCATGGGCTGCAAGATAGATCAGCGCGCAATACATTGTGGCCTTCACCAAAGGGGCCTGTCCTCCAAGGAGCTGTGGGGCCAAAAAGGGCCACAACTGGACTGCCCACTGCCGCAGCCAAGTGCATAGGCCCTGTATCTGTACATATCACGCATGCGGACATCTCGTAGATGGCGGCCAAAACCCTTAAATCGGTCAAACCTGAAAGCTTGACACACGGCTTGTTCATCCTGGAAAAGATCCTAATAATTTCTATCTCGTCTGTCTTACTTCCGGTAAAGACCACAAAACAACCCAAGTCTTGGATCAGCATGTCTGCTAACCTGGAAAACTTTCCAGAATCCCAAAGTTTAGTATCCCACCTTGCCATTGGATTTATGGCAACAACAGGTTGTCTATTCCACCCCTTTCGGCTCAACAGAGACCTGGCATGTGCCCTGAGCTCATTGCCTAAAGGCACATTGAACTCTATCTTGCCGGTGTTTACTCCCAGGTCTTTGATCAAGTCCAGGTACCTGAGGACCGCGTGTCTGTCCATATCGCAGCCAGTTACGCGCTCATCTAATACAATGTAGCTGAACTCCCGTGTCTTATCATAGCCTATCTTGCGCACGCCCCTGCACAGTTGAACCATTACCGCACTCTTGAGCAAACCCTGAAAGTCAATCACCAAGTCATATCTTGTATCCCTGAGCTCACTAATGAAACGAGAGATACTTGTCATGTTCTTAACACACGACATTCCTAGCAGTCCCTTCAGCCAGCGCTCTCGTTTTGAAACAATAACCCGATCCACCGCTTCATGAGACTCGACAATTGTGGACGCGGCTTCTTCCACCAGCCAGGTAATATGGGCGTCCGTAAAATGTGCCCTAAGGGCATTCAAAGCCGGCAGAGTATGGATTACGTCTCCGATGGCACTCATTTTTACGATCAGTATGTTCATAGCTGGTCATTAATCATTCGGCATTGGTCATTGGTCAAAAACAGACCACGAAAGCACGCCTTTTCCCAAGGCGAATGCCGCAAACCACGAAGACACGAAAGAAAAATTGAAGTCTACCCGCCTCCTCCCTGACGCTCTCTGAGCAGTGCGACCGCAGCTGCATATACCATGTCAACGGTTATCTCTTTCATACATTGATGGTGGTCGGGACACTCCGGCTTCAGACACGGGCTGCATGGGACCGGCACCCGAACAATGCAACTTCTCGAACTGCTCGGCCCTGTTGTACGGGGGTTGGTCGAGCCAAAGATAGCAACCAATGGGACACCAAGTGCTGAAGCTGCATGCATCAATCCTGAATCATTTGTCACAAATAGCTTACACCTCTTAATCAAGGCAAAGACTTCACGCAGATTGGTCTTGCCACAAAGATCAACACAGGGATATTTCATTGATTCAGAAACTCTGCGCCCCACTGCTTCTTCATCCGGACTGCCCACTATAATGATTCGGGCCCCATAAGATTCGTGGATCCTATCACACAAGGCCGCATACCGATCCGGAAACCACCTCTTTGCTGAACCGTAGGTTGCCCCAGGACTAACCCCCACAAGTATGTCTCGGCATGACACACGGTGTGTCGCAAGGATCTCCTTCGAACGTCTATGCTCCTGTTCTGTGACAGTCAGGGTTAGGGCCCTGCCATCAAGGCTCAGGCTGGACCCCTGAATAATGCCAAGATAGTAGTCAATTTCATGAACGTGCTTCTGCTCAGGTTCAAGTCTAATACTGTGCGTCAGCAACAGCCGTCTGCCGTCAGTATCATAGCCGAGTCTGTTTGGAATCCCTGCCAGATAAGCAAGGAGGGCGGCCTCAAAGGCGTTTTGGAAAAGGATGGCAAGATCAAACCTCCCCCTGCGCAATGCCTTTACCAATCGAAGCTTTCTCAACCATCTGCTGTGTCTCCCTGTCGAATCGTACTCCAAAATATTATCCACACACGGATTGTCCCAAAAAACTGGTGCCACCCACGGCTTGGCTAAGATGCTGATTTCGGCATCAGGAAAATTCTTGCGGACTGCTCGAATCGCCGGCGTGGTTAGCACAGCATCTCCCACCCAGTTCGTAGAACGGATGAGGATGCGCCTGATCTTGCTAATGTCCAACCTGGTTGTCGTCATAAGCCTGAATGAAAGTGCCCACTGACTGTTTATCCCCTTGGCCATTCATGATACGGCCTTGTCTTCCAGCGCTGATGCACCCACAACCACTGATCCGGGTAGCGGCAGATAAACGATTCGATGATCTTGGTGTATTGCTGGGTGTTTGCCTCAACGTCTCGTGTCTTATCCCCTGTTTGTATCAAAGGCACTTCTCGGCCGAATTCGGCTCTAAAATACGAATTTTCCCTCACAACAAACAACGGCACAACAGGTGCACCGGTCTTTAAAGCCAGAAGGGCCAACCCCTTGTTCGTACACGCCAGTCTTCCGAAAAAATCAACAAATACACCATCATACCAGTCAACATTCTGGTCCATCAATAACCCAACCATTTCGTCCTGTTCTAAGCTTCTCAAAACCATGCGAAGTGAGTTCTTCTTTGGGATCAATCTTCCACCAAAACGGGTCCGCAGCCCTGCAAAGAACTTTTCCAGTGGTCCAAAATCAAGAGGGCGGACAACTATGCTTTTGGGATAACCTGTCATAGCCGCAACTATGGTCAAAAGCTCCCAGTTTCCAATGTGGGCTGTGAGGATAAGCACACCTTTGCCTTTATCAAATGCACTTCGCAGATAAGACAAGCCGTTTATGAGAAAATATTTCTCAAAATCCTTTTTCTTGAGCCTTAGAGACCAGGCAATTTCAAATACTATCTGTCCCAGATTTTGGAAAATCTTCCGTGCCAGCACCCTGGTCTGCCTCAGGGTCTTCTCCGGACGGAAGGCAGCAGCAAGATTGTCCAAGGCGATATTTCGGTGTTTGGTATCACAAAGGAAAAAGACGTTCCCTAAAGCAGCCCCCAGTTTCCTGCCTATGTGCAACGGGAAAATGCCAAGGCATGAAAAAAGGGTTCTGATGGCCACATAGGCTGCCGTCTGCTTCTTGCTTTTCACGTTAGCTGACGCTCTAAGTACCTTTCAAAGGCTTCTGTGTCTTTCCCAAAGGATATACAAATCCCGAGAACCAACAGTTCCGGCACACACGGAATCTCAGACAAAATATTTATGCAGTCTTTTTCCGTCGTAATAATGTTCTCCACATTCAACTCCCGGGCCTTATTCCAAATGATCCCAAGATCGTCCCCTGAATACCGGTGATGGTCGGCAAACTCAAACAAACCCTCAATCCGGCCCCCAAGCCCTGACACAGTCTCACGGAAGCTGTCGTTTCGAGCTATGCCGGAGAAAACAAGAAGCCTTCTTCCTTTCAAGTCTGCCAAATTGAGAGGCTCCCGACGGCCTGCGACGAATAGCCGCTCAGGGACATGCGTGCATCTGAAAATCGGGCGCCCTGAAGCATGGGCCTCTATCATAGAGCGGGCTGGAGTCGAACCGTTATCCCCAGTGCACCGAGTCAAGACAAAGGCGCTTGCTCGTTTGATCTGCTCCACCGGTTCCCGGAGTATACCCCTTGGAATACAATGCCCATTGCCAAAAGGGCGTATGCTGTCCAAAAGAACCAGATCCAAATCTCGCTTCAGGGCCAAGTGCTCAAATGCATCATCAAGGACCAGTACTGTTGAACCAAATCTTTTGATAGCGAGCTTTCCAACTCGATAGCGGTCTTTTCCTACAACCACAGGGACTCCCATTAGTCTTGATGCCAGCAGTTGCGGTTCGTCCCCTGACGCGTGCAGTTCCATGAACCTGGTCCTGCCATCGGAGACAACCCCTCCCAATCTCTCGGCACTACCCCTATATCCTCTGCTGACAACAGCCACCTCCAATCCCAGCCTTTTTAAAAAATCTGCGATATAGCATACCATCGGGGTCTTTCCAGTGCCACCCACAGTCAGGTTGCCTACGGACACAACCTTGCATGGGAGGCCCTTTTGCTTTAGAACACCCTTGTCGTAGAGATGTTGCCTAAGCCTTACCACGATTTGGTATATCTCAGAACACGTGAAAAGCACTGTCTCAAGTGGTGACAAAAAGGCCGAGGCAGAGCCATCCCCATGGGTCATTATTCTCTGCACCTTGCGTCGAAGAAAACTCACGGCTACAAGAACCTTTCAACTATCCTTATGGTCTTAGCAACTGCCCCTCGATTCATCTGAAATACCCTGTACGCCTCCTTTCCCATCGCACTGCAACGTTTGGGGTCGGACAACAGGGCTTTAACGTGTTCCGATAGTCTCTCCCCGTTTGTCACCTGCAATGCCCCACCATGCTTAATAAGCATGTCAGCGACCAGTTCGAAGTTGAACATGTGTGGACCAAAAAGAATCGGTTTGCCTAAAGCCGCAGGCTCGATAGGGTTCTGTCCGCCGAGATTGACCAGGCTTTTTCCCACGAAAACCAGATTTGCCATTGCATACACCCGCCTCAGTTCCCCGATGGTATCAACAATGACTGCTTCAGGCATGAGGCTGGAGTCTGACTTGTCAAATTCAGTCCTTAAGAAGGAAACAAATCCGGCTTTCTGGAACATTCGACAGACCCTGTTGGCACGTCCCGGGTCCCTCGGTACCACAACCAAGACGAGGTCTTGAAAAGTACTTTTCAGCGATTCAAAACAACGCAAAATGATATCCTCTTCCCCCTCATGGGTACTGCCGGCCACAAAGACCTTGGCCTCTGGTCTGATCCCCATGGAGGCTCTCAACTTGTTTATCTCCTCATCAGATGCCGAGACCGGTGGCATGTCAAACTTGAGATTCCCGGTCACCTCAACCCTATCTTCTGGTGCGCCAACGGATATGATTCGTCTGGCGTCTACCTCAGTCTGCATGCAGCAACTGGCAAAATTTGACATGAGCTGTCTTGAAAAATAGGGGACCCGCTTATACAGCAAGTGGGAACGAGGTGATATTCTACCATTAACCAGAACCGCCGGAACCCCACATCTCTTCAACTCGTTCAGAAAATTCGGCCAAATATCCGTCTCTATGAGCAGAAAAACACAAGGATCGATACACCGGAGGAAGCGTCTTACCGTCCATATGAAATCATAGGGGAAGAAGAATATGCAGTCTGTCTCATATGCAAAATACCTTCGGGCAAGTTCATATCCGCTGAGGGTAGAAACCGAAAAAACTAGCGAATAATTATGATATGTCTCTTTCATCTTCTTTATCAAGGCTGTCGACGAGAGGACCTCTCCTACGGAAAGGGCGTGTATCCATACAGGCCTGTCCGTCAATTTGACCCCCCTCAGCCCCACACCGAAACGCTTGCCGACCGTTGCTCGTCTTTTTTCAACGGTAAGGGCCTTGACCACGAAAAAAGGAAGCCCCAAGGCTCCCCCTAACAAAAACAAGACATTGTACCAAAAGATCATTTCAAAATTCTTAGCCTTCCGCGGCCCCCGTTTTTTAACTCATCATCGTCTGCAAACTGAAGCTCATAAAGCTTGCGGTATTCGCCGTTCAAGGCAATAAGGTCCTCGTGTTTGCCCTCTTCCGCAATCCTGCCGTCCACAACAACTACAATACGATCAGCATGGCGGACTGTGGAAAGCCTGTGTGCAATAACAAAGGTGGTCCGACCTTTCATGAGGTTTTCAAGTGCCCGTTGAACTGCCTGTTCAGACTCGGTATCGAGTGAAGATGTGGCTTCGTCCAGGATCAAGATTGGGGCATCTTTCAGAAGGGCGCGGGCAATACAAATGCGCTGCTTTTCTCCACCAGAAAGCCGAACCCCCCGCTCACCAACGATGGTGTCGAACTTATCAGCAAAACTTTGTATGAAATCATAGGCATAGGCTGCCCTGGCAGCCCCAGTGATATCAGGCTCTGACGCATCAACGTTGCCATAGGCAATATTATTTCCAATAGTATCGTTAAAAAGGATCGGATCCTGAGTCACGATGCCTGTCTGGCTGCGAAGAGATGCGATGGTCACATCTCGTATGTCATGCCCGTCAACGAGAATGGCTCCTTCTGTGACATCATAAAAGCGAGGGATCAAGTTTACCAGGGTGGTCTTGCCGCCGCCGCTCATTCCCACCAAGGCCAAGACCTCGCCGTGCCTAATCTCAAGATTGATGTTTTTCAAGATCATCTGATCTTCATACCTGAAAGAGACATTGCGGAAAACCACGCTATGATTCCCTTTCCTAAGCTCCGTGGCACCCTGCCGCTCTTTGATGTCCGAATCAGTGTCGAGAATATCATAGATTCGCACAGCCGCAGCCACGCCTTCCTGGATCGTATTGTTCAGTGGGCTAAGCTTCTTGACAGGTTCGTACAACATGATGAGGGCCGCCATGAAAGAAAAGAAAGTCCCTGGGGTTGAGACCCCTGTAATAACCTTGTATCCCCCATACCAAATAATGAAGGTAATACCAATGCCGCCCAGCAGTTCCATAACAGGCGAGGACAGGGATCTGACTGCCACTGCCTTCATTTCATAGTTGAACAACCTGAAGGTTCTTTCAAAAAAACGCTCATTCTCATATGGTTCCATCCCAAAGGCCTTTACTATTCGGTTGCCCGTGAAGGTTTCATGGAGAAGGGAACTCATATGGGCAACTGCTTCCTGGCACCGGGTGCTAAGCTGCCGCATTCGTCTCCCGAACCTCACAATGGGAATTACAGCTAGAGGAAAGATGGTTATTGCAATTAGGGCGAGCTTCCAGTCTCGATAAAAGATAACGAATATAAGTCCTATGATAGTAAAAAAATCCTTTAATACACCTGTAATCGCATCAGAAACCATACCCTTGACAATATTAACATCATTCATAATCCTTGCCATCAAGACACCGGTTTCGTGTTTGTCGAGAAACGACAAAGGCAACATCTGAATGTGACTGTAAAGGCCGTCACGCAATCGCTTAATTATGCTCTGTCCCACATAGTTCATGAGATATGCCTGGCCAAAATAGCACCCTCCCTTCAGCACATAGAGCAAGATGATGGCAATGGGGAGGAGCTTTAGCATCCTCATGTCTTTATTAACAAAGATTTCGTCCACTACAGGCTTCAGGAGATAGGCTGTCGCACCAGTCAACGCTCCCACCAATATCATACACCCCATAGCCGAGAGCAGACGATGCCACTGTGATTTCACAAGCGGCAAAATCCGGCGACATATCACCAGCAAATCCGCATCCTTAGGTTTTCTGCCAGCCATATGCTTATTGCCTGTATTGTCGCTTTGCCAGGTTATGCAATAACGGTCTCATTTTGTAGTCTATTTATCCAGTATCGCAAGGTGAAGCCACAGCACTATTTGGGGCTCGGCTCCACTAATCGATCACATGATTATAGTATCGGTCCACAGCTCTTGTAATGCGATTGAGTTCCTCTTCCAACCTCACCCGGTAGACCTCTTGTGCCTCTTCATCAGTGTTGCCCGGCACCGAAACAGGTGTCCCATACATAACACAGGAATCTGTAAACGGATAGGGAAGGAGAAACCTATCCCAACTGGCAAAGATTTTCAGCCTCTTGGCACTATAGGTAACGGGGACGACAGGATAGCCGGTCTTCTTAGCTAGGGTGATGACCCCTGGCTGGACCTTGAACCGGGGTCCCCTCGGACCGTCCGGCACTACACCTCCTGGGCGACCTTCTTCCTTAACGACCCTGATCAAACTTGCCAGTGCCCGAACAGCATTTCGTGAGGTGGACCCCCGGATGGTCCGATGGCCCTGCCGTTGTAGTATCTGGGCAATGATCTCTCCATCGTCTGAACCACTCACAAGTATTGCCGCCCCCCAGCCCCGGTACTGGTAACTAATCATCAAGATCCTCGAATGCCAAAAGGCCAAGATAAACCTCCTCGACTCAACCTCGGCCCTCACCTTCTCAAAGTCAACAACCTGAATCCGCATAGTGCTGCAAATCAGGTCGATCAAGCCTTTCCCCAAACGGCCCACCAGCCACCACTTCAACCTGGTTTTTTGACTCCATTTTGCAGGCATATAACAGTTCAATCTAACACATAAGCGCCCTGAGACCTTTGCAGAACCTCGCCTCGCTCTTTGATATGAGGTTTTCCATCTACGGGCTCGCTCACTAAATCGCAAGAACTCGGCCTAAGGGCCTCAAACAGCTTGCG
>CAZCWQ010000044.1:0-23929 GCA_964502365.1 uncultured Desulfobacterales bacterium
GCGGTCTCCCCCAGAGATAAGTCGCGAAAAGACGGCGCCCTACCGGCAGTCACTCCAGAAAAGATGTCAGTACCCTCTCCGCCGATTTGTAACATTTTCATAACAAACTGTTACCAAATGATCTAACCCTCATGTACAGACCCCACAGGCCTTGCACTGGCCCAATCGGCATGGAGGGGAGGTTTCTTCTCGGAAGGCTTTTTTGTATTCTTCGGCAAGGAATTCTTTTTTGATACCATGGTCTATAAAATCCCAAGGAAGGATTTCATCAAGGGACCTCTCCCTATAAACGTAGAAGTCGGGATTTATGATAGAGCCCTTGAGGGTCTTGGCCCAGTTCCCCTTGTTCTTGTGCACAGCTACGAGTAATTCTGACGTGCGCCTATCTCCTCGCGAAAGCAAGCTCTGGATATAGGCCCACCTCGGCACGTCGGTGTGAACCCGCACGTTGGGGACCCCCCTCAATCCATCTCTCACATGCTTGATTTTGGCTTTTATGGCCTTTACCTCTTCCGAGGGAACCCACTGAAACGGCGTAGAAGGTTTGGGCACAAATGAACTCAGACTGATAACGATCTGACCAAGCCTTGCTTTGGCTCGGCCGGTCTTTAAGAATCGGTGCTTGATCTTTTTGCAAAGTGTTACTATGGCTTCCACGTCAGACATGGTCTCGCCGGGGAGACCCACCATAAAATAGAGCTTCAGGTTGGGTATGCCGGCACTAACCAGCATCTCAACGGCCTTGAGGATATCTTGTTCAGAAACACCTTTGTTGATCACGCGCCGCATCCGTTCCGAACCTGCATCTGGAGCAATGGTGGCTGTCTTGACACCCGCTAGTCTAAGAACGTCCAAGAATTCCGATGTCAGCATGTTTGCCCTAAAGGAACTGAAAGACAGCTGAAGATCAAGGGCAATCGCCCTGTAACAAAGCGTTTCCAGGCCAGGTACGTCACCAACTGCGGCGGCCATGAGACCGACCCCTCTGGCATCCGGCACTGCTTTATCCAAAGACTTCTCCAATTGCGTCGCTGTTCTGAATCTCGGTGGGCGGTACACAAAGCCTGCCGCACAAAACCGACATCCGTGAGGACATCCGCGAGCCGCCTCCATGAGATAGATATTGCCAAATACGGTATGTGGAGTAAGCACAGCAGTGCATGTGTCTAAAAGAGAAAGATCCTCGGCAACCGCCCGCCGTACCTTGACCGGAAAGCCGCCTTTTGGCTGGAACCGTGCAATGGTGCCATCTGACTCATAGGTGATGTTATAGAGGGCAGGGACATAAGTTCCTGGAACATGCACGGCCAACGCTTCCAGCAGAGCCTCTCTTTGCGAGTGCTTTATGTAGACATCAAAAAAGGTCGGCAGAATCGGTTCTGCCTCGCCTATTATGAAGCAGTCTATAAAGGGCGCTATTGGTTCGGGGTTGAGCAAGCTGGTCACCCCCCCTGCAATGATCAGAGGATGGGGGGTGCTTCGCTCTGAAGACATCAGGGGGAGGCCAGCTTCTGCCAGGATAGTGAGGACGTTTGGATAATCATTTTCAAAGGAGATGGAAAAGGCAATTATATGAAACTCGGAAAGTGGCCTGTTGGACTCCACGGACCGGGGTTGTCCACTTGCTGTCCCCTCCCCTTCGGGAAGAAAGACCCTTTCGCATAGAACATCCTCCAAGTCATTTATAAGACGGTATACTGTCTGGAAACCGAGGTTTGACATCCCAACATGGTAGTAGTTGGGATAGACCAGCGCAACACGGACCTTGCCCCGCCAATCTTTCTTGATGGTTCCTGTTTCCGCCGCCAACAACTCTGCATGGGTTTTTCCGGCCCTATGTGACATAGGCCCATATCTCAATCTGCTTTACGTCTCATGAAAGTCGGCACGTCCAGGTCACTTTGATCCAGGATAATCCCACGATAGCCTCTGTAGTGGGCTCCAGATGCTTCACCTACTGCTCTGTCCTTCCGGATGAAGGTCGGCTCGTCGAGATTTACCGCCCTGGAAATGTCCGCCTCTGTGATATCGCGCACCTTCCCCGAGAATCTGGTCTTTTGACGCTCTTCTTCAGACTCAATCCCGGTGGCTATTACCGTAACCCGGAGTTCGTCACCTATGTTTTCATCCAGTACCGCACCCCAGATAATATCTGCCTCATCACCGGCCTCACTGTAGATACGGTCTGACGCATCTGCCATTTCAGCCATGGTCAGGCCCGGTCCACTGGTAACATTCATCAACAATCCCCGTGCGCCACTAATGGAAATGTCTTCTAAGAGCGGATGGGATATTGCCCTTTCGGCCGCTTCTACTGCCCGGTTCTCGCCGCTTGATATCCCAGTACCCATTAGTGCCATCCCTGCCTTGGACATAGTGGTCCTGACATCAGCAAAGTCAAGGTTGACGAGGCCGGGCATGATAATGAGGTCCGTAATTCCCTTTACAGAGTGCAGAAGCACGTCATCGGCCTTCCGGAACATTTCAAGCATGGTCGCGCTCCTGGACGCTAATCCCCGAAGCCTATCGTTCGGAATGGTGATCACTGTGTCAACCACCTCCCGCAGTGTCTTCAAGCCGTCTTGGGCCTGCCGCATGCGTTTCTTGCCCTCAAAACCAAATGGCAATGTCACCACTGCCACAGTCAGCGCCCCGGCCTCCTTGCTGACCGCCGCAATTATAGGTGCAGCACCCGTACCAGTGCCCCCACCAAGGCCAGCGGTTATGAAGACCATGTGGCTGTTTTCCACTGCATTGGCGATAGGCTCCAGGCTTTCCATGGCCGCCTGCCGGCCGATTTCAGGATCTGCTCCAGCACCAAGGCCTTCGGTCAGTTTCTCCCCCATCTGGATCTTGACCGACGCTCTTGACACTTCCAGGGCCTGGGCATCGGTGTTGGCCGACATGAACTTTACCCCCTTAAGTTTGGATGCAATCATGTTGTTGACGGCATTGCCTCCGGCCCCACCCACTCCAATCACGGTAATTTTGGCCGATCTCTCGTTTTCTACAAAACTGAACATCATTGGCCCCACCTCCTGTTTTTTTGTTGCTTCAAATGATCTCCTTAAACCATCTTTTCATCCTCGCCATGACACGATTGAAGATATTTCTGTCTCGAATCCTGAACTTCCTCCTAGGCTGAGTTCTGGCGCCATAGAGTACCAACCCAACGGCTGTGGCATACATCGGATTGTTCACCACATCCACTAACCCTCTGATCCCCGTCGGTTTTCCTATGCGCGTGGGAAGGTTGAAGACCGATTCGACAATATCAACAACGCCTTCCAGGAGAGAAGATCCGCCAGTAAGCACAACCCCGGAACTGATCACATCTTCCATGCCGGCCCGGTAGATCTCCCGGTTTATGATGTTGAAGATCTCCTCCACCCTCGGCTCCAGGATTTCAGCTAGTATCTGCCTAGACAGGGTCCTAGGTTTGCGTCCACCTACTCCGGCTACCTCAATGTTTTCATCTTTGCCGACATTATTTGTAAGACAAGTCCCGTATTTGACCTTGATCTTTTCAGCTTCCGTCATAGGGGTCCGTAGACCCACCGCTATATCATTGGTCAAATTATTTCCGCCCAGGGCAAGCACTGACGTATGTTTAATACTCTTACCCTTGAAGATTGCAAGATCAGTCGTTCCCCCTCCGAAGTCAATCAAGGCCCCTCCCAACTCCTTTTCTTCCTTGTTCAGTACCGCTTCGCTCGATGCAAGGGACTGGAGGACGAAGTCAGACACGTCAAGCCCGGCTTGATTGGCACACTTGATTAAGTTATGGGCAGAGGTGACCGCTCCGGTCACAATGTGAATCCTGGCCTCTAGCCGAACCCCGGACATGCCACGAGGATCCAGAATCCCATCCTGATCGTCCACTATAAACTCCTGGGGAAGTACGTGGATGACCTCCCGGTCCGGGGGAATAGCCACGGCCCGCGCTGCGTCAATCACGCGGTCAATGTCCTTCTCGGTCACTTCTTTTGCCTTGACGGCGACTATTCCGTGGCTGTTAAAACCCTTTATGTGGCCCCCGGCAATGCCGGCGTAAACCGATGTAATCTCGCAGCCTGCCATCAACTCCGCCTCTTCTATAGCCCTCCTGATAGAATCAACGGTTGATTCAATATTTACTACCACGCCTTTGCGCAGACCGACAGATGCATGGGTTCCGATTCCTACAATATCGATTCCTTCAGGATTCGCCTCGCCCACTACAGCACAGATCTTCGTAGTACCTATGTCCAGGCCGACAATGAGTTCCTCTTCTCCACGCACTTTTACGTCTCCTTTCGATAACACACCTGCAGGAAGGCTTTCCCCCCTGTAGGTCTGATCACTACCCGATCCAAATCATTCAGATCTATGCACGCGACTTTCGACGGCTCCACCTGATACCTAAAATAAGAAAGCAGATCTCGCAACCGATTGAATTTTGACTCGTAACCCCCAAAACCGAGCTTGATCACCAGGCCGTTTTCAAATGCTGAAAGAGTCAATCCCATCTCTGGATCTGCGTGAATACTATGGATCACGCTGGGAGGTAGAATACTCCCGTGAAGACGACTTAAACGAAGCACTTCCGTAACTGCCCTCAACGCTGATAGATGTTGCGAATTCTTAAAATCAATATCTGACAGCCCAAGACCGGTCACTACCGGCACCCTTGTTCTGTCAGAGGGTTCGACAGGCTTAAACATTTCACCGGTCTCGCTCAAATAGAAAAGTCTACCCAACTCCACAGCAGCAACCGGTACGTGTTCCCTGACTCGAATATGTATACTATCAGGCAGTTCTCTCTCCACTTCGGCACCAGCAATCCATGGGTCAGCCAAGAGCTTATGGCGAAGAATATTCAGGTTTATCCCAAATATGTTGTCCTGAAGATTGATCTTCCCCCGTTTCAAGATAGCCTCCTTTGAAAGCCTGTGGTTTCCCTCCACAGTAATACTGCGTGCTTCAAAGCAGGAGCTCTGGGTTAGGGCGTCGTGAGCCAGGATAAAAAGCAAGCTTGTCCCACCCATGCCGATTAAAAGGAGTAATATCTTCATGGACAGAACACAGCGTCTCATAATTCGCTCTCTTTTTCGTGCACGGCTGTTCTTGTAATAGTTTTTTCGAACCCGCCCCCTAGCCAACAATGATCACCTCCGGCTCTAACTCGACTCCAAAACGCTCAAAAATACTTTTCTGTATCTGTTCCATAAGTGCAAGAACATCAGACGCCTTGGCATGCCCCTTGTTCACAATAAAGTTGGCATGCTTTGTGGAAACCTGCGCCCCACCTTTTTGAAGCCCCTTAAGGCCTGCCTTGTCGATGAGTTCTCCTGCCGACATCCCACCATGCGGATTTCGAAATACGGACCCGGCGCAGGGCAAAGAGAGAGGCTGGCTGGACCTGCGTTTCCTTTGCATCTCCATGGCCTCACTTCGAAGTGTGTCTGAATCTGTCCGTTTCAAGCGGAACTCGCCTCGCAAGATAATACTGCCTTGTTCTAGATCGAGTCCCCTGTAAAAAAAGCGCAGCTGGTCCCTGCCCATGGTGACGACATCACCTTTGCTGTTGAGTATACAAACCGCATGTGTGGTGTCGGCCATGCATGCCCCCCAAGCTCCTGCATTCATCCGCAGCGCTCCACCCACGGTACCCGGGATCCCCAGCGTGAAGTTGAGACCTCCCAGGCCACGGTCAAGGGCGTATTTTCCCAGTTGCCGCACCAAAACCCCTGCACCTGCCGTCACAGTAACCGATCCTTTAGCAGGATAGTCTGGTCCTGCCTCTATGGCCTCAAATCCGTTGACCAGCTTAAGCACAAGGCAGCTCAGCCCTCTGTCTCGAACCAACAGGTTGCTTCCAGCCCCGAGGATCATGAACTCCTGCCCGTTCTTACCTGCCCATCTTACCAAGTCCCTGAGCTGTTGATCCGTTTTCACCGTCACAACATTGGCCGGCCCTCCAATGCCGAAAGTTGTATGCTTGGACATAGGTTCATTGAACGCTACCTGGGAGCCGAAATGATCTGTGAGCCACTTCTTGTCCGATTCGTTCATGATTTGGCAGTCAAAAGGAAACGTTCTCCCACCTGCCACACGTCCCCGGCGCCCAAGGTCAAGATGATGTCTCCATTCCTCACAGCAGATTTCAGATAAGATAAGGCTGCATCCAGGCCGCCCTGAAACACCACATCCTTGTGCCCGTGGAGACGAATCCCGTCGTAAAGGGCCTGGCCGCTTATGTTCTCAATGGGGGCTTCGCCTGCGGGGTATATCGGAAGTACTACAAGGCTATCTGCCTGGTAAAAAGCCCGGGTAAAATCATCAAAGAGCGCTGCCGCTCGTGAGTATCTATGCGGTTGAAATACCACGACAAGCCGCCTATCCGGCCAGCACTGGCGGGCTGCTTGAAGGGTCATTCTTATCTCTGTGGGATGATGTCCGTAGTCGTCTACAACGGTTACGCCCCGAGCAGATCCCTTTACTTCCAGTCTACGCTGGACCCCTTCTATGACTTTGAGAGAGTCCAGGATCCTGTCCAAGGGGATCCCAAGCTCCAGGCCGACCGCAATACTTGCCATGGAGTTGTATACATTGTGCAGACCAGGAAAATTTAGGTCTACCCAACCCAGAGGTTTTCCATCATGCAAGATACAGTACCGGCTCTTCAATCCTTCAAAGGTTATATCTTTCGCCTGATAATCTGCCTGAGACGTTAGGCCGTATGTCACAAACCGCTTTTTAATCTTCGGAATCAGGGCTTGAATAGCATCGTTATCTAGACACACTACAGCCATTCCGTAAAAGGGGATTTTGTTGATGAAATCCAGAAACACATCTTTGATCTCTTCCAGGTTGTGGTAAAAGTCGAGATGTTCTGCATCAATATTGGTGACCACTGCAATGGTGTGAGAGAGCTTCAAAAAGGACCCATCGCTTTCGTCTGCTTCAGCCACAATGAATTCTCCCTGACCCAAGCGAGCATTGCTCCCAAGACTGTTAAGCTTGCCGCCAATAACCATCGTGGGATCAAGGCCACCCCGCTCCAGGACAGAAGAAATGATCCATGTCGTTGTGGTCTTCCCATGGGCACCAGCCACAGCAATGCCGTATTTAAGCCGCATCAATTCGGCCAGCATCTCACCCCGTGGGATAACCGGCACCATTGCTTTTCTGGCTGCCACACATTCGGGGTTCTGCGGCCCCACAGCAGAAGAAACCACCACTACGTCCGCCCCTTCAATATGCTCTGGACGGTGGCCAACGAAGACAGTCCCGCCAAACTGTTCCAACCGCGCGGTAATATCCGTTGACCTCAGATCTGAACCGCTTACCTCATAACCGAGGTTCAAGAGGAGTTCTGCCATCCCGCTCATACCTATTCCTCCGATTCCAACAAAATGGATATGGTAGGACTTTTGGTACATAGTCTTCTTTTGGGCAGCTAATGACCCATAACTAGCACCCTACGGCATTCATCAACAATAAAGTCTGCTGCTTCAGGTCTTCCCAAGGCTGAGGACCTCGCCGACATATGGTGCAATGTTTTAGGATTGGAAGCATAATCATCTATTCTTTCTGCCAGGAGTTCACCGTGCAAATCCTTTTCGAGGATAACCTCTCCGCCTCCTGCATTAGCCACATAGCGTGCGTTCAACTCTTGATGGTTGTTGGCCGCAAAAGGAAACGGAACAAAGATGGCGGGCTTACCAAGAGCTGTTAGTTCTGCCACGGTCGTTGCACCGGCCCTGCAGATGACCAAGTTGGCAACGTGATAACCATTGGCCATATCATCGAAAAAAGGCTCCACTGTCGCCTCTATGCCATGCCGTTCATATGCGGTGGCAACCCATCCCGCATCCTTGGGTCCGGTCTGATGAATAAAGCTCATTCGAGCGGGTTCTTTCAGATGATCAAGGGCTTCCACCACCGAACGGTTTATAGCGTTTGCCCCCTGGCTGCCGCCCACCACCAAAACCGTAAAACCTTTAGTGGCCTTTTCAGGTGTGTGTGCCGCAAAGAACTCGCGCCGCACAGGGTTGCCTGTTACCACTGTCTTGGAATTCTTGAATACAGCCGGGTGATCCGGAAAGGAGATGAATATGCGGTGGGCAAATCGCGCCAGTATCCGGTTTGTAAAGCCCGGCACGAGATTCTGCTCATGGATAACCATTCTTCTACCCATGAGTCTGGCAGCCAGGGCCACCGGTCCAGAGGCGTATCCCCCGACCCCGATGATGATATCCGGTTTAAACCGCCAGATGACCCCAACCCCTTGGAAGAACCCCTTTGCGACCTTGGCCAGCGATCTGATCTGACGCCAAAACCGTAGCCCCTTGAGGCCTCTTGCTGCAATACCCACGTGATCAAATCCCCTCTTTGAAAGTGCAGATGTCTCCAACGGATTGTCTGTCCCCACAAACAGGATTCTCCCTGCCGGATCCTTTGCCCTAAATGCCTCAGCCATGGCCACTGCCGGGAAGAGGTGTCCGCCAGTACCACCCCCGGCAATAAGAACTCTCATGTCAGCAACAGCTAATCGTTTCGGTAACGAAACCGTTCATTTGGGTGAACCCACCCGTCGGGCTGAGATGTTCATCAATATCCCTACTGCTACGGCACTCATGACAAGGGATGTGCCTCCGTAGCTGACAAAGGGCATTGTCAATCCTTTGGTTGGCATAAGTCCCAAAGTCACGCTTGCATTGACGCACGCCTGCAAACCAAGGGCAGCAGTCAATCCCGTAGCCAAAAAAGTAGCAAATAGATCCCTTGACTTCGTGGCAATAACAACTCCGCGCCACAAGATAATAGAATAGAGGCCTATTACAAAGCACACGCCAATCAGTCCCAATTCCTCTCCAAGCACGGAAAAGATAAAGTCGGTATGTGGCTCGGGGAGGTAGAAAAGCTTCTGGTAACCATTTCCAATGCCTGCCCCAAGAACCCCACCCGACCCGAAAGCCATGAGAGAATGCACGACCTGATACCCTGCATCCCCTTGACATTGCCAGGGGTCAATAAAGCTTGCCAGCCTTTTCACCCGGTAGCCTGCATGGATCAGCACATAATAGGCCAGCGGAACCATTCCAGCGAGCGCCCCCACGAGATAGGACACGCGAACGCCCCCGACAAATAGCATAACCCATGTTATTAGAGCCATCATTGCCACCATGCCGAAATCGGGTTGCATGAGGATCAGGGTCGAAAGGCAGCCCAACACTATGACGTGAGGAAGAAAACCTATGGTGAATGCCTTTATTTTCTCCTGCTTCTTGCTCATGGAATAGGCCAAGTATATGATTAAAGCCAGCCGTGCAAATTCTGATGGTTGAAATGATACGCCAAGAAACTTCAACCATCGTCTGGCTCCACCCACGGTACGCCCCACGCCGGGCACATAAAGGGCTATTAAGGACACAAAAGCGGCGCCCAGAATTGGATATGCGAGAGTTCTGTAACAGGAATAAGGAATATATCGACAACACACGAGCACCAATATCGCCGCTAGGGCATGCAGGGCTTGCCCCTTGAAAAAATAGATGTCGCTCCCGAAACGCTTCATAGCTATCACTGAACTCGCGCTGTAGACCATCACCACCCCTATGCCCAGCAACATGACCACACTCAATAGCAGGAAGCGGTCGTAGCCATAGCGATCCTTTTTCTGCTTGTCACGAGTCATTGCTCATTTGTCATCCGGCGTCGGGCATCGAGCATCAACTCTACAGGCCCTCCACGGCTTTGCAGAATATCTCACCCCGTTCAGCATAATCACTAAACATGTCAAAGCTGGAACACCCAGGCGACAGGAGGACTACATCTCCAGGGGTTGCTGCTTGTCGGGCCAGATGCACTGCCTCCTCAAGGCTTTCCGCCTCTTGAGAATCAGCAAACCCGCCCAAGGAATCCAAGATCCTTTTTCTCGCCTCACCCATGGCCAAGAGCATCTTCACCCTCTTTTTGACAAGACCCTCTAGCACTGTGTAGCGACCGCCCTTGTCCCGTCCCCCCATGATCAAAATTACCGGTGAGTCAAAACTCTCCAGGGCGCGCACAACCGCGCCCACGTTCGTCCCTTTGGAGTCATTGTAATACCGGACACCATTGACAGTCTTTACGTGTTCCAGTCTATGGTGAAGACCTTTGAATGTGTCGAGCGCTTTCTGGATACCTGACTCAACAGCCCCGGCGGCCAGAGCGGCAAGGCTGGCAGCCGCAGCGTTTTCAATATTGTGAACGCCTTTGACCTTAAATTTCGCCACGCTGAACGCCAATGGGGCTTTTCCTAGAAGCCGACAGATCATCTCCCCGCCTTGGAATTCAATGCCATATAATCGTCCGCCATCACCCTCCCTTCCCTCTTGTAGAAGATCCGACCTCTTTGTGCCGGAAACGGGAAGAGTTTGAGTGAGGACCGCGGCCCCTGAGTTGATATTAAAATAGAGCTTCTGAGCCCGAATTCCTGGTGCCATACAGTGTATGGTCGGATCGGCTCCGTTTAAGACGGCGAAATCGGTCTCTGCTTGATTTTCAAACAACCTGCCTTTCGATCGGACGTAGTCTTGGAAATCACTATAGCGATCCAGGTGGTCCTCGCTAATATTCAAAAGCACGCCCACCTTCGGCCTGAAGCTTTCAATGGTATCGAGCTGAAAACTACTGATCTCAGCCACGATGACGTCTGAACCTCCCCCTGAATCAACATAGCCGATAAGGGGATCTCCGATATTACCCCCCACAAAGACCTTGAAACCGGACGCCCTTAACATCGCTCCAACAAGGTTCGTAGTGGTTGTTTTGCCATTGGTGCCGGTAACAGCTACGATGGGTTCAGTTATATATCGAACCGCCAGCTCCACTTCGCCAATAACAGGTATGCCCGCTCGCCTTGCGGCCTCAATAGGGCCCAGGGTGTGCTCGACCCCTGGACTCAGCACAATAAGATCGCACTTAAGGAAAGTCTCCGCTTTGTGTGGACCGAGCGCGAGGGACATACCCATAGCAAGTGCTTGCTGTGCATAAGGACCGAGTTGCTCTTCTGTCATGAGGTCGGCTGCTGCAACCCGGGCTCTCTGATTTACCAGGAATCGGCCAACCGCAAGTCCTGTCTTGGCCAGACCAACGACCAAGATTTTTTTGCCTTTCAAATCCAATTTTGATGAACTCGTAAAAAGTCTTTTGTGTGCGACATTGAGCATTTTGGGGAAAAAGCGCCTGAGATGAGCAGCGTTAAAAAATGCTTACTGTTTGATCCGCCGGAGGCGAGCCCCGCAGGCGGAGAGTTTTAGCATTTTAGCTGAACGTCTCAAGTGCGCCCAAAATGCTCACTGAGCGAACAAAACCGACTTTTTACGAACCCTCAATTTTCGCGCTTTCATATTTTCGTGTTTTCGTCGTCATCTTTTCAAATGTGCGTTTGCAGACCAGCTACCGCAACTTCAGGGTGCTGAGAGACAACAGCCCCAAGATGATCGCAATGATCCAGAACCTCACAATCACCTTGGGCTCGGCCCAACCCTTTAACTCAAAGTGGTGATGAATCGGCGCCATCCTGAAAATGCGGCGCCCATTGGAGACCTTAAAAAACCCGACCTGGAAAATAACCGAAAGGGTTTCAATCACAAAAATCCCTCCAACCAAGGCAAGCAGAATTTCATGCTTGGTAGAAACGGCAGCTGTGCCGAGGGCACCCCCCAAAGGCAAAGAGCCGACATCCCCCATGAACACCTGTGCGGGGTAAGTGTTGTACCACAGGAACCCCATCCCGGCTCCAACGACAGCACCACAGAATACGGAAAGCTCGCCACTGCCTGCTACATATTGAATCTGGAGATACTCAGCGATTTTCACATGGCCTGCCACGTAAGACAGGACCACGTAGGTGGCTGCCGCCACGGTTACGGGCCCGATGGCGAGACCATCCAATCCGTCGGTCAGGTTCACGGCATTAGAAGTTCCTACAATGACTAGGGCAGCAAAAAGGATGTAGCCCCATCCCAGATCAGGGTTAATCTCCTTGAGAAAAGGAACGCTCACATGGGTGTCAAAATCCGCATGCCCGTAAAGCAGACCCCCAACCAGCAAGGCAACGGCCACCTGCATCAACAGCTTACTCTTCCCCCGGAGCCCTCTACTGTTCTTCCTTCGCTGCATTAGGTAGTCATCTGCAAAACCGATGGCCCCGTAACTAATCGTAACAAGTAGTACCATCCAAACAAAGAAATTGCTCAGGTTACCCCAAAGTAGCGTAGCAACAACAACAGCAGACAGAATCAACAGCCCACCCATGGTTGGGGTACCGGTTTTTGTTGTGTGAGTAGAAGGACCATCATCCCGCACATATTGGCATATCCGGTGCTGTGTCAGCTTTCTTATGGCCCACGGCCCGAGCAATAAACATATTAACAAGGCCGTGAGGCTGGCATAGATGGTCCGGAACGTAATATAGCGAAAGACATTAAACGCCGATATGGTCGTGTGAAGTGGGTATAGTAAATGATATAGCATGGCTTATTGGTCAATGTTCGTTGGTCATTGGAACCTAATCTATGCTTCTCGTCTGCCGATTTGGGACACCAGTCCTTCGACTAGCTTTTCCATGGCAGTAAGCCGTGAGCCCTTCACCAGGACCCAATCGCCAGGACTAAGACGACTGTCCACAGCCCCCAAGATCTCTTCCTGAGTGCCGATGAAGATCTTTTCCCGGTGCATGCCAGCCCGTACAGCCCCTTCTTCCACAATGTGTGCAAACTCGCCCGTGGCATAAAGGCGAGCCATGCCTGCATGGCCAACCAGTGCCCCAAGTTCCCTATGAGCTTTCTCGGCGTGCTGTCCCAACTCCTTCATGTCCCCTATCATCAGGATGCCTCTGCCCTTTCCCTTCAAGGAACGTAATGTATCGATAGCCAGGGCCATAGAGCCCGGGTTGGCATTATATGTATCATTGATCAGATGGATACCCCCAGAGAGGGCCGAAATCTCCATGCGCCCCGGCAGCGGGGCCATCAACTCCAAACCTCTCTTAACCTCTTCCATCGAGAGACCAAGTCGATATCCCACGGCCGCCGCAGCCAAGGCGTTGTAGATGGCACCTTTGCCAGGGATTTCCAGCTTTACCCGGACCGACTCGTCACGCCAGCAAAGGTCAAACGAACAGCTCGAAGCAGTCTGAGACACAGGGGTCGCCCACACTTCAGCTGAACTGTCAATCCCAAAGCTGACCACACGACCGTGATACTCCTCTGCCAACCGGCAAAGCCTCTGGTCATCAATGTTCAGCACCGCGATGCCGTCTTCACCCAAAACCTCAAGGAGTTCTCCCTTTGCCTTCATTACTCCATCGATATCCTTGACACCCTCCAGATGGCCGGCTCCTATGTTGGTGATCACGCCCACTTGGGGCTTACAGATACGGGCAAGCCGCCTGATCTCCCCAAGATGATTCATGGCCAGTTCAAGCACAGCCCACTCATGCTCTTCCTCCAACCGAAACAGGGTCAGGGGCAATCCGATAAGATTGTTGAAGTTGCCAGCTGTTTTCAGCACAGGAAAGACTTCATCCAACACTGCTGCCGTCATTTCCTTTGTGGAGGTCTTCCCGTTTGTGCCGGTTATGGCCACAACCGAGGCCTTGCTCCGTCTCCGATGAAACGCAGCCATATCCCCAAGGGACTTGAGAGTATCCGGAACTACGATCAAGCACTGGCCCTGTCTAAAATCGGACAAGTCCGTGGCCATGTATGCATCCGCGACCAGGGCGCCCAGGGCGCCCCTGTCAAAGGCCATTTTCACAAACTGGTGACCGTCGTATTTCTGTCCAGAAATGGCCACAAAAAGTTCGCCCCCCTTAATGGTACGAGAATCTGTGGAGATCGCCTTGAAGCGGTTGGTATCATTGCCAAATGCCAGCCGTCCATCCGTAGCCTCTAATACGTCTGAAATGCTCCAATTTGTTGGGTTATGAGTCATTGGTAACTAGTGTCGTGTACAAACTCATACATCTATTGCGACAATCAGTATCGAGGCGTTTATCGCTTCTTCGAGATAGAAGGCGCAGGGCACAAGGTGGTTGATTCTTTTACCCTGTGCCCAATCCCGTGTGCCTTGAGCCAAGGTTTTCGGGGCTTCTGCATCTGGCATCCAGCATCGCTTATTCCTTCCTGCATGCTGCCAACTTGTCTAGGACCTTCTTTGCCTCCACCCGGTCATCGAAGGGTAGGGTCTTTTCGCCTATGATCTGATAGGTCTCATGGCCTTTGCCCGCAATAATGACCGTGTCCCCGCAACGGGCAGCGCCAAGTCCCAATGCAATGGCAAGTCTTCGGTCCGGCTCTACTGTGTAGCCTGGCGTGTCAAACCCCTCAACCAAGTCTTGTGGTTCGTACCTGTGGTCTCGCACAGCGGCAGTACCAGCCACGATCTCAGACACAATGGCCTCTGGAGCCTCAGTGCGCGGATTGTCAGACGTCAGGATCGCAAGGTCACTCAATCGACCCGCAGCTGCCCCCATCATGGGGCGTTTTTCTCGATCCCGATCCCCGCCACAACCGAATATGGCAATCAACCGGCCTGATGTGAGTCCTCTTAAGGAGGTCAGGACGTTTTCTAGGGCATCGGGCGTATGGGCATAATCTACGAAGACTGAAAGACCTACATCGTTAACCACGCGCTCGACGCGACCCGGTACACCCTGAAGGGCCTTGATCCCGGTTTTTATAACAGGCACAGGTAACCCCATGACTGCAGCTACTCCAGCAGCAGCTAAAATATTGTACACATTGTGGCGCCCCACCAAGTGAGAGGTGAAATCAAAATAGGCTTCAGGCATTCGCACAGTGGCCGAGGTTTCTTCTATGGTCACTCGGACATTTTCGGCCCGAATTTGGCACTCGTCTGAAAGGCCCACTCGCAGACACCTGGCAGAGACCTCTGAGGCGAGTTCCTTCCCCTTGGTGTCATCCCAGTTGATAACCGCTGCGACCTGCTCCTGCTTCGATCCGGACCCCAGGCATTCGAGACAGAGCTTCTTTTTACACCGCCAATAGGTTTCCATATCCCCGTGATAGTCTAGATGGTCTCTCGACAGATTGGTAAATACGCCAACATCAAACTGACAAAAGCTCACTCTGTCCAGATCAAGGGCATGGGACGAAACCTCAAGAACTACATGAGTTATGCCACTGTCGGCCATTTGTCGAAGGATCCGCATGAGATCAAGAGACTCAGGGGTAGTAACTGGATTGGCAAGAGACTGACCTCCAAAGCGGTAGTTGATTGTGCCGATAACCCCTACGTTGAAGCCGGCAGCACTTAAGATAGACTCGACCAAGTATGCTGTTGTCGTCTTTCCGTTAGTGCCGGTAATGCCTATGACAAAAAGCTCCCTGGAGGGATCTCCGTAAAATGCACAGGAAAGGGCAGCCAGTGCCCGGCGGGCATTTTCAACCTGCACTACTGTAATCGATTCAGGGCCGGACCAGGCCTTTTCAGCCACTATTGCCACGGCCCCGTTTTCGACTGCGTCGTCAATGTAAGTGTGTCCGTCATCCCGAAGCCCGTGGATGGCCACAAAGAGTCCTCCAGGTTCCACACTGCGTGAGTCATAATGGACGGAGTCGATGACCTTATCCTCCACGCCGATAGAACCCCGCACGACCAAATGACTGAGGAGCGAATTCAGTTCTACCCCGCACACGCTGCCTCCTTGGATGCCCTGAGGGAGCCTGGGGCCTCTTCCGGAGTCACCAGTTCAGGGGGAATTTTCAGATACTGGAGGCTTTCTCGTGCAATAAGTCTAAACACGGGGGCAGCTACCACACCACCGTAGTAATGCCTCTTCGGCTCATCTATAACCACCACAATCGCTAGCCTGGGATCTGAAGCCGGAACAAATCCCCCAAAGGTGGCCATATACTTATCCCTTGCATACCCCTTTGCCTCGGGATCTACCTTCTGGGCCGTGCCTGTCTTCCCAGCGACCCTGTAACCCCTTAAGGCTGCTCTCAGACCAGTACCCCCCTTTCCCACAACCCTTTCCAGCATGGATACCAAGCTTCGCGCCGTCTTAGATGAAATAACGCGCCGAAGCGTAGTGGGCGGGAAGCTCTTCACGAGTCGTCCCTGCCAGTCCGTCATTTCCTGAACCAGATACGGCTTCATCAGGATGCCGCCATTGGCCACAGCACAAAGTGCGGTCGTGAGCTGCAAGGCTGACATAGAAATCCCCTGGCCGAAACAAATAGCCAGGGCATCCATCTCCGACAACTTTTCAAGAGGAAGTACTGAGCCTGGGGTCTCACCAGGGCAGTCAACCCCGATCCTGGCGCCAAAACCAAAGGCTTTCAGTTTATCGTAGAGATATGTTGACCCTATTTTTTCTCCAATCTTGGCAGCCCCAATGTTGCTGGAATATTTTAGAATGTCTCGAAGTGAAAGTGGACCATAGGCATGCACATCGTGAACAACGTTGTTTCCGATCTCATACCGCCCCTCCTCACAGTCAAATCTGGTTTCAGGAGTACAAAGGCCAGACTCCAGTGCTGCAGCGGCCAGGAAAACCTTAAAGGTCGATCCTGGCTCAAATGAATCGGTGATAGCCCTATTTCTCCGCAATTCGGGGGCATATTGTCCGAAGGTGTTCGGGTTGAACTGAGGCACGTGGGCTATAGCCAGGATAGCCCCTGTACTCGGGGCCATGACCACTGCCATGCCTGACTTGGCTGAAAACCTTTCCACAGTCTCAGACAGGGACCGTTCAGCAATGTGTTGAATGTTCTTGTCAATGGTCAAAACCACGTTGTAACCGTCCTTGACCTCAGGTGTGTCGGCCTTCACCGTAAAGGAACGACCCAGGGCATCCTTGAACACGGTCCATCTGCTTTCCCGGCCGCTCAAAAAGGGATCGTAAGAGTATTCAAGCCCTTCCAGTCCCCTCCCGTCAGTGCCACAGAATCCTATTACCTGTGCTGCCAGGGTTCTCAGGGGATAGAATCGGCGGCTTTCCGTGACAAAATCAACGCCTTCCAACTTCAGTTTTTTGACTGCCGATACTTCCTTTGGCTTCGCGTGACGTCTGATCCACACAAATCCTTTTTCTGAACAGAGTTTGTGGAGTATCGGCCTTCGCTTCAAATTCAATGTTCGCGCCAGCACTGAGGCCGTTAGCCGTGGGGAGGAAATACACTTTGGGTAGGCACAGATAGACGACACATCGATACTAACAGCCAGCTCCTTGTGGTTTTGATCATAAATAGTCCCCCGTCTGGACATCTTGTGAAAGGCACTCTTATACTCGCCTGCGGCCTTTTCAGAAAGCTCACTACGGTCGAGGATCTGCAACTGCACAGCCCGGCCCACGACAACTCCAAAACAAAGGGCCATAAAAGTGCCAACGACGACGATTCGCAAACGAACCCACTTGATCGGCTTCGTTTTCTTCTCAGTGTAATCTGTCACGGTACCACGAAAACTTGACTCGAGTCAGGCATGATCAAACCCCTTTCTTGGGCCATTTGCCTGATCCGTTCAGGGGATCTCAACCGTGCATCTTCTACTCTTAGCTCGTTCTGAGCTGCTATTAGACGCTGATGCTCTTTCCTGGCTTCACTGATTTCAAACCCCGTCTCTACGTATTGCACACGACACCAACTGTAGACCAAAAGTTCTGCCATAAAGACCACAAAGAACACCAATAACCAGGCTATGGCAGAATGGCTTCTCTTGAAGGCTTTTTGTTTCTTCATTGCCTTGGCCCTACCAGCCGTTCCACTGCCCTTAGCTTTGCACTTCGAGCCAGAGGATTTGCTGCAACCTCAAGCGGATCAGGCCTTATGGGTTTCTTGGTAAGGATGCGAACCTGAGGCCTTTTTCCACACATACACACCGGAATATCACCGGGACAGTCGCACCCGCGGGCAAGGGCCTTGAAGCGCTCCTTGACCAACCGATCTTCGAGGGAATGGAACGAAAGGATGCACAGTCGTCCCCCTGGATTCAAGAGTTCGACAGCCTCTGCCAAGAATATTTCCAGGGCCTCCAGTTCTTTGTTCACGGCGATCCTCAAAGCCTGAAACGTACGGGTTGCACAATGCATACGTCGCTGGCGGCGCCTGGCCGGAATGGCCGCCTTGACGATCTCAGCAAGATGTAAGCTTGAGCGAATCCTTTCCCGGCCACGAGCCTGTATAATACCCTTTGCAATTCGGCTGGCCCAGCGCTCTTCTCCATATCGGGTTATGAGATCTGCGAGTTCTTTTTCTGACAGCCTGTTTATGAGGTCTTGTGCTGTTTTCCCCTCTTTTGGATTCATGCGCATATCCAGAGGCTCATCACGCATAAAACTGAAACCCCGACCGCTTCCCTCCAATTGATAAAGCGAAAGACCCAAATCCAGCACGATGCCGTCAACAGCCCTTGTATGCAATCGGGAAAGAATCTGAGGCAAATGGGTGAAGTTGTCTTGAGACACTTGAACGTTGGACTTAAACTCGCGGAGGGATTCACGCGCACAGGCAACGGCATATGGATCCCGGTCGATGCCGATGAGAAATCCATCCGGACTGATGCTTCGCAAAATGGCATGGGCGTGGCCACCCCCCCCTATGGTACCATCCACGTATGTCTTGCCGGACGAGCAGTCAAGATAGTCAATGACTTCCTTGACCATGACCGGGATATGGCGATATCGCATTGCCCTGTCACCTTAAAGCCCGAGCTCAGCGACTTCGTTCCTCATATCCTCGTCCTTCAAATCATTCTGAAACTTCTCATCCTCCTGGTGCCATGAATGCAGTGCCCATATCTCGAAGTGATCCAGCACGCCCACCAAGACAATCTCTTTGTTCAAACCGGAGTACTGGCGAAGGCTGGGTGGGATCAGAATACGTCCCTGCTTGTCAAGAAGACACTCAAAGGCTCCCCCTATGAAGACCCTTCGGAAGCGCCGCATGTTCTCACTCTTTTCGGCCAGGTTGAGGATCCGCTCTTCAATCTTGTGCCACTCCTCAAACGTGTAACAAAAGAGGGCCCCATCCATCTTTGAGACCACAAGCCCGTCAACATTACTTTGTTTTAATACGTCTCGAAAACGGGCCGGGATTATCAACCGGCCTTTTGGGTCCAAATTATGAAAGGAACTGCCTCGGAACATCTCTTGATCTGCCTTTGTTTACCCCCACTTTACTCCACTTTCATCCACCTTTATACGCCGAAATTTCAAATGTCAAGCAAAAAAAGTAAAGAAAACTTCCCGTTTTTTAAATAATTCATGGCTATTAAAACCCAAAAGGGGGAAATGCCGTCTGGTGGTTCTTCTGGTGTCTTCTTAATCCATGATATGTAGTATGACGATAATATCAGACATACTATATATGGAACTTGGGGATTTCGCCGCAAAAGGAGCGCCACTTTCCCTCAAATGGAGATGGCTGCTATTGCCTGCGCAGTTGGTACTGCCTCACCATGCTGTTGTGCTCGTACAACGTGCGGGAAAAGTGGTGAGAGCCGTCGTTCCTTGACACAAAATACAGGTAAGGTTCCATCGACGGATAAAGAACGGCTTCAATGGAGGCTCGGCCGGGGTTGGCAATAGGGCCGGGCGGGAGCCCTCTGACTTGGTAGGTGTTATACGGAGTAAGGGTCTTTAGATCTTTGCGGGTCAAATTCCCATCAAAGTCCTTGATCCCATAGATAACAGTGGGGTCGCTCTCAAGACGCATATTCCACTTCAGCCGATTCAGAAATACAGCCGCAATAAGAGATCGTTCCTCGGGCTTTGCCGTCTCCTTCTCAACAATTGAGGCAATAGTTACAACTTCATGGGTTGTAAGCCCCACGGTCCTGGCCCGTTCGGCCCACTCGGGCACAAAGACTGAACGAAATTGGGCAACCATTTTCTTTATAACCTGCTCAGCAGTTACACCCTTGGGAAAATGATAGGTCTCTGGAAAAAGATACCCTTCCAAGGTATCTCCTTTAACTCCAAGACCCTGAATGAGGCCTGGTTCAGAGACTGCCTTCAAAAAGGCCTCCTCAGACACAAGGTCGGCTTCTTCGAGGATCCTGGCGATCTTGAATATTGTGGCCCCCTCAGGAACCACGACTTTGTGCTCCACGGTTTTGCCCCTGACCATGGCTTTCAGGATGGCTGCCGGAGACATGGAAGCTGAAAGCACGTATTCTCCAGCGCGAATCCGCCTCTCATCCCCCTTAAGATAAGCGAGCCAGCGAAACTTTTTACTGTTCCTTATCAGACCGGCTTCCTCAAGCTGTGCCATTGTTTCAAAAAAGTCTTGACCAGGCCTGATCCATACAGTGGCTGTTATCTTGGAGGCGCCGGTCGGTGTGGTGGCATACTGATAAAGCGAAAAACCCGCGCTCGCAGCCCCTAGGCAAATGATAAGGACCAAAAAAAGTATGATTCTTGTCGCTTTCATGCCCTCAAGTTTATGGCCCAAAAAAGTGCTGTCAATGTACAAGAAAATTCGTAGTACACTACCTCTTTACAAGAAGGCCGGTTTTTGAACGACATTGAGCAATTCCGGAAAAAGACTCAGGATGAGTCTGGCGTCAAAAATTGCAGACTGTCTGATCCGCCGGAGGCGAGCCCCGCAGGCGGAGAGTTTTTGCAATTTAGCCAGGCAAATACTGAATCCCAAAATTGTCCACAGGAGTGAACAAAAACGGACCTTTTTCAAAGCCGGGACTTTTGTAAAAATTTTATCAAGAAATCGGAAAACCGTCAATCCAGACAATCCCCACAGCAGTTTCACAAAGTCAATAATTTGACACATAGGAGGCGTTTCCGGATTCAAGCATTTGCAGAACAAATCTCTAATCGATCGAAATCGTGGCCAATTATCCTCTTACAACATTTCGGCATGATTTGTGCGAACAGGAAAACTGGTCCGGTGCTCCAGCATTCAGATTGTCCTGACGTTGGCACAACGCAAAACAACGAGGAGCTTTCTCGTGACAAAGAAACCGACCTATGAAGAATTGCATCATAGGGTCAAGGAATTGGAGAAAGAACTTGTTAGGCATACCCAGGCGGAAGATGAGCTAAAGAATCTCAACCGACAAATGGAATTTATCTTGGGTGCCACAAAGACAGGTTTCGATGTAGTTGATTCGGAGTTTAACCTTCGATATGTCAATCAGGAGTGGCAGAAGGTGTACGGAGACCCAACGGGCAGAAAGTGTCATGAGTACTTCTTGGGTTTAAGTGAAGTATGCCTCGGCTGCGGAGTAGTTAAGGCGCTTAAGACAAAGATGATCTGTGTTACTGAAAAAGTCCTGGTGCGGGAAAACGATAGAGCCGTGCAGGTCACCACAATACCGTTCCAGAATGAGCAAGGAGAATGGTTGGCTGCCGAAGTCAATGCAGACATAACTGAGCTAAAATGGCTTGAGGATGAGCTGCAAAAAACTCATTATGAGCTTTCACGCCGCGTGGAAGAACGAACAGCTGAGCTGGCCAAGAAGAACGAACAGCTCCGATCGGAAATTACCGAGCGTAAGAAGGCGGAAGAGGAGTTAAAAAAAGCCAACAGGAAAATCCTGGAACAACAAAAAGCAGTTATTGAGGAAGAACGGCTCAAAGTCGTGCTTCAGATGGCCGGAGCCACGGCTGAGGAGTTAGATCAGCCACTCATGACACTGTTGGGCAATATTGACTCGATCAAGATGAACAAAGATGATCCCGAAAAACTGAGCCAGCACATACTCACAATAGACGAGACTCGACAGCAAATTTCTGATATAATAAGAAAATTCCAATACGTTCGTCATTTTCAGACCAAGCCGCATCTTACCGAATCAACTATTGCTGACATCGACAAGGAGATAAGTATCCTTTCAGTGGAAGACTCGGATGTTGGATTTGCCACAATCAAAGCCTTACTGAAGAAACATAACCAGATCCATTTGTCTCGGGGAACAAACATTGAAGAGGCCATGCAGGTTCTGACAAAGGGTCAATTTGATCTGATTTTGTTGGACTATATGCTCCCCGATGGAAACGGTCTCGATTTCTTAAGAATACTGGAGCAGAAAGGACTCCAAATACCAGTGGTGGTCATTACCGGGGAAGGGGATGAAATGACTGCTTCACAGGTTATACAGGCCGGCGCATGCAATTATCTGCCAAAGGACATGCTTAGCAAAAATGCCCTCTTCCAAATTATCGGTAACGCCCTGGAGACTTATCGATTAAGAAAGGAAAGCGATGTGGCCCAGAAAAAGTTGGCCGAAATGGCCACAAGAGATCAATTGACCGGTCTTTACAATCGCCGATACTTTATGGAAGCCCTCGAACGTGAGGTGGCAAGGGCAGAGAGATATGAGCCCGACCTGGTACTGTGCATGATGGACCTGGATCACTTCAAACGGATCAACGATACGTATGGTCATCCTGCTGGTGACATGGTTCTTTCTGAAATCGGCAGTAAACTCAAGGAATGTATCAGAGAAAGCGACCTGATATGCCGGTACGGGGGCGAGGAATTCGCAGCGATCTTACCCAATACCCAGCCTGAAAAAGCAAGAATTGTGTGCGAAAGATTCAGGGAACTGGTGGCCGGTCACAAGTTTGTTCATAACCCATCTGAATTTCATATCACTGTAAGCATAGGCATTGCATCATATGATCGTGGCACGGATCAATCTCCCTTAGAGTTTATAGATGCTGCAGATCAAGCCCTCTATCAGGCAAAGAGTGCAGGCAGGAACAGGGTGCACCTAGCTGAAACCTGTTGAAGTCATACCCCTTCACAACACGTCATCGTTCAAGTGATACTTCTCCCTCAGATTCTGTAATTTTCGCTGATACTGGCTCTGATAGATAAGCCTTTTTTGATTGCTGATGTCATGGAATGAAAACTTTATGTAGGGTCTTATGTCCACGCCATATCGGTTTAGCCCCTCTCCATTTGCCTTATCAAGAATAAGAACACAATAGTAATTACTTAGAATCCTGACCTTTGAATCCCTTCGTAACAGATAGCTTTTCCCGGCCAGCGTGTTCAGAAAAAATCCGGCATATTCATAGGAAACCTTCAGCGACGGGCACTCCACTGGCGTCCCTTCACATTGATCACATGAATCCAACCATGCAAAGAAGGTGGCCATCACCGATTCAATAATATCAGCCTCATTCTCGATTACCTTTCTTATAATTTCGATCCGCTCCGGACCCAGGACTCTGTAAAAATGAGCCAGATTTCGCGTTAGGCTGTACAGGTCCTTTGTCTCACCTGCCACCATCGGAACAGATTGTGACAGAAGTCTGGCAATTTCCTGGAATAGATTATAGGTCCCTCCTGCCAGATTAAAGGATCTTATGTACTCCTTGTCATCCAGGTAGGCAAAGAAGGCAGTGATTTGGCGGTCCAATTCGGCACAGTCAGTTACTTTCTCCTCTGGAGAAAGAGCCGTTGATTTTTTTCCAAAGACTTCAACCAGCTTCTCTTTGGGAACGATCACTTCCCTCTCATGTGCCAACTCTTCTTTAAGGTTAGCGACCTCTTCCTCTAATTTTCCTACGTTGTCCCACCATTCGTTTCGCTCTTGTTCCAGAGCAGTATGCAGGCTCTTCTTATGCCACCTGTGAACTTGGTCATAGCTTACCAGAACCGCGATCCCTAAGACCAAAACAACAATGACTACTTTTGTCGATCTTTTCATTTCAACAAATCTGCCGCCAAGAGATATTTTTCCATAGTCTGAAAAGAAGGTACCGCCATAATCACCAAAAGTCAACACATCAGGGATGATCAGGCACTACCTTGACATGAAATCACATTTCGACAAAAATATAACCAAGAGGATCCGTAACAGCTTAGCCTTATGAAGATGTTCTAAATCGCCATGAAGGGTACCGATACCTTTTCTGGAGTGACTGCCGAAAGGGCGCCGTCTTTTCGCGACTTATCTC
>CAZCWQ010000045.1:0-23627 GCA_964502365.1 uncultured Desulfobacterales bacterium
ACCGTCAGGAGGTGATTTGACCTGACTCAAAAAAGATGTCCCCTGACGGCTCTCTCTTGTACATGACTGTTTGAACAACAAGCTGTGTGAAACGTAAACTATTTTATGCTCCCCTTACTAAGTTTAACCTACCTGAAGGAGGCCTGAAATGGAAGAACAAGAGGTGGGAAAGGTACAAAAGTTTTTTGCCAAGCCGAGTGTAGCGGCTATCGAAGTAACTGCTGGTGTTCTAAAGATCGGCGACAAACTCCACTTTAAGGGCCACACGACCGATTTTGAAGAAAACATAGCCAGCATGCAGGTAGACAACCAGCCAATAGAGGAGGCAAAGCCAGGTGACCTTATAGGCATTAAAGTGAAAGAAAGAGTGCGAGAAAACGATATTGTCTATAAGGCCAGCTGACCCGAACAGGCCGGAAAGTGAGCTGCGGGCGACAGGAATCTTCCCGCTGCTGTTGACGACCAGAAAAATGCCATGGGTTCTTCCCGTGGTTTTTCTTTGATTGCCGACAAGGAGGAGATGTTATGGAGCAGACAAAGGTGTTTTTAGACGAAAGTGAGATCCCGAGACAATGGTATAATATCTTGGCTGACATGCCCACCCCTATGAGCCCGCCACTGCATCCGGGAACAGGTCAACCGGTCGGCCCTGATGATCTGGCGCCCGTCTTCCCAATGAACCTCATTGAACAGGAGGTGAGCACAACGCGGTGGATCGATATACCCGAGGAGGTCTTGGATAAATACCTTCTGTGGCGTCCCACTCCGCTGTACCGGGCGCGAAACTTTGAGAAATTACTAGGTGCCCCCGTTAAGATTTACTACAAGAACGAAGGGGTGAGCCCGCCTGGATCCCACAAGCCTAATACAGCCGTGGCCCAGGCCTATTACAACAAAGCGTTCGGTATCAAGCGCCTCTCCACAGAGACCGGCGCCGGCCAATGGGGGAGTGCGCTGAGCATGGCGTGTAAGATGTTCGGCCTTGAGTGTAGGGTATTCATGGTCAAGGTAAGCTACCAACAGAAGCCATTCAGAGGTTTAATGATGAATGTGTGGGGCGCTAATTGCATTCCCAGTCCGAGCGACAAGACCGAGGCAGGAAGGAGGATTCTGAAAGAAGATCCTGACTCTCCCGGCAGCCTTGGCATAGCCATCAGTGAGGCGATTGAAGACGCTGTTGGCGACGAAGATGCCCGCTATTCCCTGGGAAGTGTTCTGAATCACGTGTTGTTACACCAGACAATCAATGGATTGGAGACTCAAAAACAGCTCGAAAAGATCGGCGTATACCCCGATGTAGTCTTGGGTTGCACCGGAGGGGGGAGCAACTTTGCCGGCCTGTGCCTGCCTTTTGTGCGGGATAAAATCCACGGCAAGGAGATTTCCGTTGTGGCGGCAGAACCTACCTCTTGTCCAACCATGACCCGCGGTCCCTTTGCCTACGATTTCGGAGATACGGCCCAAACCACACCGCTTCTGGCCATGCATACGCTCGGCCACGATTTTGTGCCCGCGCCTATTCATGCAGGGGGTCTCAGGTACCACGGCATGGCACCCATTATCAGCCACTTGGTCAAGGAGAAGATCATTGAGGCCAGAGCATACAATCAGATTCAGACCTTTGAAGCCGGCGTGAAATGGGCCCGCACTGAAGGCTTTATCTCTGCGCCGGAGACCAACCATGCCATCGCAGCCGTTATCCAAGAGGCCGAACGTGCCAAGGAGGAAGGCAAGCAGAAGGTCATCCTGTTCAATTGGAGTGGCCACGGGCTGGTGGACCTCGCGGCCTATGATGCGTATCTTTCCGGGAAGCTTCATCAGTACGAGATGCCTGAAGAAGAGATCACCAGGGCCCTACAATCAATACAGGGCCTGCCCAAGCCTTAACACCCGGAGACCTTTGCAGAACCTGGGAAAGCGACAATTATGAGGTTTTCGGGGCACCCATCCGGGCGAAGTGAACGGCCCACTATAGTGGGCAAATCGCAAGCTGTTTGATCCGCCGTAGGCGGAACGCCGAAGGCGGAGAGTTCTTGCGATTTAGTGAGCAAGTCCGTAGATGGGTCGAAAACCTCATATGAAGAGCGAGACGAGGTTTTGCAAAGGTCTCACCCGATAAAGGTCTCGACATGTATGACCATTTAGAGATACGATGCCCGAGGCTAGGCGGGGAAGTCACTTTTTCGTACTGTGAAAAAGAGGGGGGCGAGTTGCCCTGCCTGCGCATCATTTCTTGCTGGGAAGCCTACTTTCCGGTGGGAACCTATATAAAAGACAAACTCACCCAGGCCCAATGGGATCGCTATGTCAACCAGGCACCCAAGCACAAGGTGACGACCTTGGTTGAGCTAATAGAGGAAGCGAAAAAGCGAAAAGGTCTTGCAGACTAATACAGATGCTAAGTCCTTCGGTTCATAAGTTCGATTACGAACCTATTTAGACTTCGGCCGAGCTCAGTCGAGGGCCTCAGGACTTAGTGCTGCCCTCGGCCATGAGCTCGGGCCGAATGGAGTGAGCAATTGCTTTGAACTAATCTGACAAAAACACGTCATCGTATTTGCGAATCGAAGTACTAAGTGCCGGACAGGTCCGGGTTGTGCTTCTAGTCAGGAGGCGGGGACATCCGGTACTTCTTGAGCTTGGTCCTGAGTGTCTTACGGTCAATGCCGAGCAACTGAGCTGCCCGTGTCTTGTTTCCGTTGACGCTATTGACCACCTTCATGATATGCTGTCTTTCCATCTCCTCCAGACGGATCGGCTCTCGCGTCACTATGTCTGAAAGGACCGTGTTCGAGTACACTAGATCCTTTAAGGTAATGGTCTTGCCTTGGGCAAACACGAGCAGCCGCTCTATGGTGTTTTCAAGTTCACGGACGTTGCCCGGCCAATTGTATTCTGTGAGTGCCTTCATGGCGTTGGGAGATAAACCCTCAACGGTTTTTCCTTGTCGCTGGCCGAAGATCTTTAAGAAATGATCTGCCAGTAGGGGGACATCCTCTTTACGATCCCTCAAAGGGGGCAGATCGATGGATACTACATTGAGACGGAAAAACAGGTCTTCTCGAAAAAGGCCCTTGGCTATCGACCTTTGAAGATCCCGATTTGTCGCTGAGATAACGCGGACATCAACTTTGACGACCTTGTGATCTCCCACCTTGGATATGCACTTTTCTTCCACAGCCTTGAGAAGCTTGGCCTGGATTTCCAGATTTATGTTGGATATCTCATCAAAGAAAAGGGTCCCCCCGTGGGCCATCTCAAATTTTCCGAGTTGAGTTGCATCTGCACCCGTGAACGCCCCCTTGACGCGGCCAAAAAGTTCACTCTCAAACAGGGTCTTCACCAAGGAACCGCAATCAACCGAGACAAACGGATATCCGCGGCGGTTGCTCATCTCATGGAGTCTTCTTGCCGCGAGGCCTTTGCCTGTACCACTTTCCCCTTGAAGCAATACCGTACTATCTGTAAGAGCAACCATGGCAATCATCTCCTTGACTTTTGCCATGGCCGGACTTTGGCTGATAATTTCGATACGCCTGGGTTCTTGTTTCAGGTCTTGCTTGAGACACAAGTTCTCGATTGTGAGTCGACGATTTCTTAGTGCACGGTCGATGAGCTTGAGCAGGTCCTCTGGAGTGAAGGGCTTGGCAATGAAGTCAAGGGCCCCGAGCTTTATGGCTTGGACAGCCGTTTCAATGGAGCCGTAGCCCGTCACCATGACGACAATAGCCTCCGGGTCCAGCTCTTTTATCGTGCCGAGCACAGACAGCCCGTCTTCACCAGGCATCTTCAAATCGAGCAGGATAAGATCAAAGGACCATTTTTCCAACAGCGCCAAACCCTCACGCCCACTTTTTGCCAGGCTGACGCTGTGACCTCGCTTGGTCAGGGTTTGGTAACACGCGTCTCGCATGAACGCATCATCGTCGATTACCAGGATGTTATAACTGGCATGCATAGACGTGCTTCCCTTTTAGTGCTTCAATCTTAGGTCTACAATCAGTCATTGATCTCTTCCCCGGCTGCGGGCAATGAGACTGTGAACGTAGAGCCATGCCCCCTTGAAGTCTCAATGTCTATGGTTCCACCGTATTGTTCCACTATGCCGTGACAGATGGAAAGGCCCAAGCCGGTTCCCTTGCCCCCTTCCTTGGTGGTGAAGAACGGCTCAAAAATCTTGCCGAGGTCTTGGTCGTCAATCCCACAGCCTGTGTCAGAACATTCAACCTTCACACGGTTTGTCTCAGGGACAAACTCGGTGTGCAGGGAGAGCTCGCCGGTGCCGTCCATTGATTGTGCTGCATTGATAAGCAAATTTATAAAGACTTGTTCCAGCTTGTTTTCATCGCCTTGCACCGTGGGCAAGCCTGAATCTAGCTTCATCCGGATGGAAATCCTTCGCAGTAGTATGTGATCCTCCAAGAACCCCACGACATTGCGTATTACCCGATTGATCTGAACCGGTCTCGGCTCAGGTGTCTCCTGGTGGGCAAAATCAAGCAGCCCCTGTACAATGATCTTACATCGATGGGCGAGCTTGTTGATCTTAACAATGTTGTCTCGCCGCGGATCATCTTCGGGTAGATCTTCCAACAACAGATGGCTGTACATCAAAATGCCGCCAAGAGGCGTATTCAGTTCGTGGGCGATCTCGCTGGCAAGTCTGCCAGTGGCCTTCAGACGTTCGGTGGAAAGAAGTTTACGATCCCTTTCAGACAGTTTCACTTTATGGGCTCAATCCGTTGTTGATCCGTCATGCCTGTAAGGACAGGCTCGAACTTTTGCCAGCCTGCATCAGGGCCTATATTTGGTTGCAGTATATTCACTAAACCTTGAAAAGGCAAGCGGAGCACTAAGAGCTCAAGTCTCGCATCCCCGTTTATGAAAAACGAACTTCATTACCTTTTGCACCCGGAATCGACGGTGGGGTTGGAATAGCAGAATGATATTTTCAGATATTATGAGAAAGACGATGATAAGCGGTTTGGCCGCATTGAGTTTGCCCTCAGTTGTAATGCGACGTTGTGATGTGACACCCCAATTTCGCAAAACCATGCGGCACGCCGGACAAAACCAATGCAGCCTCTGCATGTGTCGCGTAAAAACAAGCTGGTCAAAAACGATCAAGAGTGAGCAGAGATGGTGTATGTGTCTAAAATCTAACGCTGCCGTGCCTTAAGGTATCAACAGCACAGGCAAGGGGGCTATTTCTGCTATGCGGTGAGATGCACTTCCTAACCAAAACTCTTTCCACCTGTCCTTTCCAGTGGTTCCCATCACAATGAGGCTTGAATGATGCTCAGAAGCCGCACGTATAATCTCTTCTACAAGGGGACCTGCACAAATGTGAGAATTTGCCTTTATGCCCTTTTTCTTGAGACGATCGCATGCTGTTTGTAATCTTTCTTCGCCTGCTTTCCTCGCCTCCTGAAGCCTTTTCTTGCCCAAATCCTCGCCTAAGACATGAATAACGTTAAGCTCTTCTATTAATCCCTTAAACCGAACCACGTACTTTAGGCCGGCCTCAGAGGCAGGTGACCAATCGGTAGCTATGATTGGCCTCTCGAATATTCTTTGATTTACCCTTGTGCTCACCTCGCCGTCTTCTTCCCTAAATTCGCACATGAACTTGAATGCCAATACGGGAAAGGCGCTTTCGCGTAATAAATGCAGCATAGTAGAGCCGAAATAAACCTTTTCCAAACCCTTCTTCTTCTTTCGGCCAGCTACCACAAAGTCTACTTTTTCTTGTTCTGCCAGCTTCAAGATTTCTGGCACGGGAGTTCCCACGACAACATGCGTCTTACTCCCCACACCCTTGCTGTCCAAAAACGCTCGCCATTGCTCAAATTTCAGGTCAGCAACTTCTCTCAGCCTTTCTTCTTCGTCTTTCAAATAACCACCATAAGGAACGAACCCTACCTGCTCCCTTTCTATTACGTGAAGAAGAACTACCTCCTTAAGCCCTACCTTTTTTAGGTCTACTAGGGCCTCCAGCGAATCAAGGGCCAACTCCCTAAACTTGGTCGGAAACAATATCTTATTGATAGACATTTGCAGTTCCCCCTTAGCGGAAAAATACCAGCGTGACCAGTACAAAAATGGGCACCAAGATAACACATGAATACTTAAACATGTACCCGAAGAAACTGGGCATTGGTGTTCCAGCCTCTTCCGCGATTGACCTGACCATAAAGTTCGGTGCATTACCGATGTAGGTATTGGCCCCAAAAAACACGGCGCCTGCGGATATCGCCTGAAGATACGTTGTATTCTCCACAAGCAGTTTAGGTACCGCCTGCGGTTCAGGTAATCCGGCATAGAACTTCCCTAAGGCGCTCGAAAAGAAAGTTAAATACGTTGGAGCGTTATCCAGGAAACTGGAAAGTGTGCCCGTAATCCAAAAGTAATGCGCTGGCTCTCTTACTGTTGCAACCAAGGCAGCTGCAGCGCCTTTTTGCCCTGCCTTAAGTATAAGCAGGCAGGGAACCATGGTTATGAAGATACCAGCAAACAAATAGGCTACCTCTACGATAGGAAACCAGGTGAACTCATTGCCTTCTCTGGTACTTGCAGGTGTGACCAGAACAGAGACAACCCCCATCAGGATCAGGATGCCGTCTCTTACCAAGTCTTGCACCGCCCGGTGTACGCCAAGGACGCTCACTGTGCCCCAATCTACCAAGCCGCTCATCAATACCCCGCCCACTACACCTCCCAGGAGGAAGAAATTGTACCATCCCTCGAGTTTTAAGGGTTCGCGGTCGCCTGTATAGGGCTGAATGCCCTCTTTCTTATAAAAGTACGTATCCAGAATAAAATACAAAACGAGCAAGCAGACGACGGCAAATAACATGTGGGTAAGGATCTTAAATGTCCAAAAGAAAGGTACACCGTGCAGAAACCCCAGAAACAAAGGCGGGTCTCCTAAGGGAGTCAGAGAGCCACCAATATTAGCTACCAGGAAGATAAAGAATACGACCATGAAGGTTCTGTACTTGCGGTCCTTATTTGCCCGCAGAAATGGTCGAATCAGTAACATCGCTGCTCCGGTAGTTCCCATCCAGGAAGCAAGTGCTGTTCCTATCGTTAGTATCCCTGTGTTAGTCCTTGGCGTTCCTACCAGTGTCCCTTTCAAGTAGATACCGCCTGCAACGGTAAAAAGTGACCACAATAGGATAATAAAAGGAAAATAGTCCCCAATATAGATGTGGAGGAGTTCGTACAGGGCAACGCCTTTGTAAGCAATTAAGAAAGGAATCGCGGTGACCAACGCCCAAAAAGCTGAGACCTTGCCAAAATGGGCGTGCCAGAAATGAGGAGCAAAGAGCGGGAAAAGGGCAATGGAAAGGAGTATCCCCAGAAACGGGATAATGGTCCACAGCGGCAAGACCTCTCCCAGATTCGGATGTCCAGCATGCCCTTCGTGTGACTCCGCATGCGTCTCGTGTACTTCACCTACCTCGTGTGTTTGGTGTGTTTCATGCGATACTCCATGTTCTACAGCCATAGCAAAAGCTGCCCAAAAAACAAGCAGCAATACACCCAGAACAACTATTGCCTTTTTCATCATATGCCCTCACCATCATTAGACGTTTCAGCACTTCCCCAACCCTCTGTAATCAGATGCCTTCTCGTGATATTCGATTTGGGCCACCCGCCTGAAAAGAGAGAAATGCATCGTTGGGCCCGACGCAAGCCACAGGGAATTCTCAAAAAAATCGCACGGATCCAGTTTTTCAGTCAAACGGCGAGACCTTTGCAGAACCTCGTCTCGCTTTTTGATATGAGGTTTTGGATTGTCGCTTTCCGAGGTTCTGCAAAGGTCTCACGGCTATATATAGAAGTGAGACTTGTGAGTCAAGTAAAAAGTTAGATAAATGACATGGATGGCTTGTTTTATCAGACCAGATTTCATACACGCGGGAGACTTCTATGCCAATCTACAGACCATGCGAGGCGCGTTGCTTCAAAAACGCCAAACAGCCATATATTGCAATGTCTTTTTGCTTGACACACAACCTTGCTTCTCCTATACTTCCTTAACAAACAAGGGGCCTTCTTATCAAAATCAGTCTACTTCTTATATTTGCTTTAGGTAAGGGATTCGGCAAAGGGGCATGTCTTGCAAGGGTGTTATAGAATGAAGGAGGACACATATGGCAAACAAGGTTCTGATTGTTGATGACGAAGTTGACGCGAGGACGTTTGCCTCAGGCATTGTGGAGATTTGTGGTTATGAACCCTTGACGGCCAACGATGGTCAAGAAGCGATCGACAAAATCAAGGAGGAAAACCCTGGTCTAATTATTTTGGACATATTAATGCCCAAGGAAAGTGGGATCAGGATGTATCGCGAGTTGAAGACTGATCCTCAACTCAAGGCTATTCCGATTATCATAGTTTCCGGCATAGCCAAGAAAACCTTTCTGCGTTCTCAAAGGGCTTTGACCGAGTTTTCAGGTGGCCCTGTGCCGGAGCCGGAAGCCTATTTTGAAAAACCGGCTGAGCCTCAAGAATTGGAGGCCATGGTAAAGAGGCTGATGTCCTGATCCGACGAATCTCTCCGTACGTCAGGTATGCTTGGGAAGAGCATCAATAGCTCCTCTCGACCCCGTCCTAAAGGACAGGGCTTGCGGGGAGCAAACCGGTCAAACTAAGTGCTTCGATTCGAAAATACGGTCACGTATTTTGACAAATTAGATTAGAAGAAATGCTCACTCCATTCGGCCCGAGCTCATGGCCGAGGGCAGCACTAAGTCCTGAGTGAATAAATTCGTCATCGAATTTATGAATCGAAGGACTAAGGTATCAACAGCGTGGGAAGTTCTGATGATTCCGCCAATTCCTGAGAGATGCTTCCCAGCCATCGGGCACGCCACGCTCCCTTCCCAGTGGTGCCTGTAACAATCATAGTGCAGCCGTATTCGCGCGCAGCGTTTTCAATCTGGGGAACAACATCTCCTATCAACAGATGGGTTTCTACCTCTATGCCTTCATCCTCAAAACTAGTAGAGATCTCTTCCAGTCTTTTCCTGTTTTGCTTTCGGATCTCTTGAAACTCGGTCTTGGACTTGCCTTTCATGGCATCTTCTTTGATGGCATGTACTACGACTAGTTTCTTTATGGCGTTTTTGACTGTGATGATATGTTCCAAGGCCCGTTCGCACGCAGGAGACCAGTCCGTCACAAAGAGCGGTATCTGAAAAGGCTTGTCGTTGACTTTCCCTGATGGCAACATATATTTGTGTACCAATACAGGGGTTCGAGTCCGTCGAAGCAGTTCCAAGGTCTCTGAGTCTGCATACAGTTTCTCTATTTTTGTTCTCTTGTGCGCCCCCATTACTATGAGATCCACTTTTTCTGCCTCAGCCGTCGAAAGGATCTTGGTGACGTGTTTGCCCACAACAACATAGGCACCGCACTCCATTCCTTTTTCAAATATGCTTCCTGCCCAGTCGATAAAACGCACGTCCGCTATTTGTTTAAGCTTGGTCTCTTCTTCCTTGAGGTATCCCTTGCCCCGATGCATCGCAACCTCATCCCTTCTTATCACATGGAGGAAAACGACATGATCAAGGCCCGCCTTTCTCAGGTCCATCAGGGATTCCAAGGCGTCAAACCACAATTCCTCGAAGTCAGTCACAAACAGCATCCTCTTTAGTTCCATGGAATATCCTCCTTAATCACAGTTTTCGATTTTCGGATGACACAGAAAAAACAGACACCGTAGCTTGTCAGACGCACACCCAACTTAGTATGGATATAAAATAAACAGATGGTGCTCAAATTGTCAAGTATTCATTGTCTGTCAGCTGAGAAGGTGTTACGCAGCAAGCATGCAAAGAGTCAATTCACACCCAGTCGGTCAACTGCAACGAATTGCCTTGGTTTCAACGCCTTGGCCCCTTTACACTCGGCCTTCTATTCAGCTTGGTACCCTGAAAGCCTATCTGAAGGACCAGATGCCCGAATTGAAGATACAGGCCCTTCACCTCTATCTTAAGGTGGCAGAAAGCATCGGATACAAACTGTATCACGCAATCTCGGAAAGGACCTGGCTGGCAGAATCCGTATACGGTGCACTGCTGTTTCCTGATCGAAAAAAGGATATAAAGAAAATCTTTTGCCATGAGGCAAGGGGCAAGGCCGACCTTTGCGATGTCGATTTCAATGCCCTAACCTCCCAGATCAGCGAGGTGTCCGATGACCTCATGAAGGCGGTGGACTGGGCCAGTTGCGACCTTGTGGGTTTTTCCGTGTGTCTGTGTCAGCTCACTTCATCGCTTTATTTTATCAAACGCATCAAGCAAGGCTTTCCGCAACTCCCTGTTGTGGTGGGCGGTTCTGCCTTTGCAGGAGATATGATTCTTGGCCTGCTTGAGATATTTCCCGAAGTGGACTTTGTGATCAATGGCGAGGGGGAACTGCCGTTAAGTGGACTTGTGCGTCACATGAAAGATTTCTCCGAGTGCAGTGATTTTCCGCCTGTCCCTGGTGTTGTGACGAAGAAAACCTGGGAAACCGAGACCCCAGCCACCTTTCATCAACTGGAAAACCTGAACAGCCTGCCGCCGCCGGACTATGATGACTACTTTCATCTCCTCAAGACATTGGATCCGCAAAAGACATTCTTTCCCACCCTTCCTACCGAGGTTTCCAGGGGATGCTGGTGGCGGTCCACAAAGGGCTCTTCTACGGATAAAGGATGTGCGTTTTGCAATCTGAACCTTCAGTGGAACGGTTACAGATCCAAAGGCGTCTCTCAGGTGGTCTCTGAGGTCGATCAGTTAACAACAAAGTACAAGAGCCTTTCTGTGGCCTTCATGGACAATCTGCTTCCTCTGCGGCAGTCCAGGGAAATCTTTTTGCGGCTTGGCAAGCTGAAAAAGGATCTGCGTCTGTTTGCTGAAATCAGGGCCACAACGCCCCGCGAGGTTCTGGATGCCATGCGGCGTGCAGGGATGCACGAGCTCCAGATAGGCATCGAGGCGTTAAGCACCAAACTCCTTGCCAAACTCAACAAGGGCACTACAGCCATCCAGAACCTGGAGATCATGAAACACTGCGAAGAGTTAGGCATTTTAAACATCTCAAATCTCATTCTCCACTTTCCTGGCAGCGGAGCCGAAGACGTGGATGAGACCCTTCGTGCCCTTGAATTCGCCCTGCCCTTTCGGCCGTTGAGGTGTGTCCACTTCTGGCTTGGCCTTGGTAGTCCTGTGTGGCAACACCCGCAGGCCTTTGGCCTAAGGGCAGTTTTTAATCATCCCAACTATAGGGTCCTATTCCCGCCTGATGTTTGCCGATCTGTATGTTTTGTGATCCAGTCCTACAAAGGCGATCTCGGATATCAACGAAAACTGTGGCGACCTGTGAAAAAAAAGGTGAGGGACTGGAAGAAGACCTATGGTAAACTCCACAACAGTCCTTCAAATTCACCAATCCTTAGCTTTCGTGACGGACGAGACTTCTTGATCATTCGTCAGAAGCGCCTCGGCAAAGAGCCCATGACGCATCGCCTTCTGGGGACGTCCAGGGCGATTTACCTTTTTTGCCAGACCCATCGTTCCCTGAAACGTATCGCAGCCCGCTTCCCGAGTGCAGGGGAGGATAGGATCGTGCCTTTCTTGAAGATGATGTCGGACAAGAAATTGATGTTTGAAGAAAACGGCAGATACCTCAGCCTGGCCGTGCCGGTGACGCAACGACAATAGATGGCTGGTTTACGAGAATATTCAAGAGCAGATTGCCAATTTCCCGGAGGTTGTTCCGGAGCTTCGCAAAGACTCATATCAAAGAGCGAGACTAGTGTTGTGTCCCACAATACCTTCAATAATGTTGTATTCGGTCTAAAGCCTTTTGCGAGCGACATTGAGCTGTTTTGGGGAAAAAGCTCTTGAGCGCTTCAGCGTCAAAAAGGCTAACTGTCTGAGGGCGTTAGCCCGAGTTTTAGCCTTTTAGCTGAAGCGCCCGAGAGCGCCCAAAACGCTCACGGAGCGAGCCAAAAGGTTTTAGACCAGATCATGAAAGGACTCACATTTTGTAAACTTGTTTTGGGGACACAACACTGGTTATGCTAAGGCCTTCAAGTGGTCCAGCTTGGCATAGAGCTGAAAATGGGGGACTGGGGAAAATTTGCTAACGCAACCTAGAGAAAACATGGGAGGTACAATGGAAATGACTTATGCCAATCTGAAACTGCGTTGCGTAGCGATGAAAGTGTTAGCCGCAGTGGTATTGACCTGTGCCCTTGCAGCCCGGGTGGCTGCAGCCGATGAGCCGAAGCGGAGATTGGAAAACAATATGACGGAGGTTTACAACGTAGTTCCAGAAGAGGCGGCAACCTTTAATGAGGCATTTTCAAAGGGCGTATTATACGGAAGACTTCGAATGAACTACTTTACATTCTACTGGGATGATGAGTCCAAATATGATCCCACGGGATTCGGTCTTGGGGGCAGTCTGATCTACAAAACAGCCCCGCTTCACGGCGCGAGTGCAACCGCAGGTTTTTATGCATCGCAAAACTTGGGCCTCTTGGATGAAGATGATGCCCTGCACGGCAAAGCCGGCAAAGACACCTTTTCCCGTTATGACAAGTTGGAAGAAGGCCACTGGGGCATGACCGTATTGGCCCAGGCCTATTTGCAGTATCATTTTAGCGAATCTGACATCAAGGTAGGACGGCAGATCTTTGAAAGCTTTTTGACCAAGTCCAATGATACAAAAATGATACCCAACACTTTTGAAGGCTACACATTAGTCAGCAAGGATATACCTGCAACAAGCCTCAAACTCGCCTACCTTACCCAGCAAAAACTGCGGGATCATACACAATTTCATGACGTGATTACTTACGATGACGGCAAAGGTACTGCATACAGCATATGGAATAACAATGATGACTCGGCAGTACACAAGGGCCTGTCTTATGGAAATCTTGCCGCCGCTGGCGAGGATACGGAAAACGACCTCATGGTAGCCGGGATTACAAACAGCTCGGTTGAAAACCTGAAACTGGATATATGGTACACAGGGGTGCCTGACCTGGTTTATTCGCTCATGGCAGAGGCAAATTATGGCATACCATTTTCAGATGGTTGGAGTCTTACGCCGGGGCTAAGATACATGCAGCAGTTTGATGAGGGGGCTGGAACAGTCGGTGGTGCTGCTTTAAGCGGAAGCCTGGCAGGTATGACCGGTTCGGCAGAGGGATACGAAGATGCAAGCAGTGTTGACGGCAAGCTCTATGCAGCCCGACTGGTCCTAAGAAAAGGCGCTGGGAGCTTATTGGCAGGCTATTCCCAGATATCTGATGACGCAGATTTCATTGCCCCGTGGCGTGGCTTTCCAACCGGTGGCTATACCCGTTCGATGGCCCAATACAACTGGGAAGCCAACACCGAATCCTGGATGGTCAAGGCCTTCTATGACTTTGGCAAGGCCGGGATTATTGAGGGGTTTCGAGCGGGGATCGATTACGCCTACATGGACTACGACGACAAGAAAGAACAGCTTGGTGGGCACAGCAAGACAGACCGAGGTATTATCCATGCTGATATATGGTACAAGTTTCCATTTTTCCCGGATTTGGAAGCAAAGGCCCGAATCGGTCTGGTTGACGCGGATAACACAACGGCCGGCTCAGACCCTTCCTATGATGAATTCCGATTTGAGCTCAATTACTTGTTTTAGCCCGAGTTACCTACTCACAGCTTCATAGTGTGCAAGAGTTTAACCTTTTGAAAGAAGCTCGATTTTGCTCACTACTGTGATAACAAATCACTGATTAACTTTAGCATGTTATCCGGGTTCATTGGTTTCTCAATATATCCGTCGGAAGGGGGGAGAGCCTCGCCTTGTCTCATCATAAGGTTGTCAAAATGCCCGCCTCTGGCAACGCCGGTTACAATGATAACGGGAATGTTCTTGGTCTCGTCGTCATGTTTGAGGTCGTGATACATTCCAATCCCACTTTTCTCCGGCATGAGAATATCCAGCAAAATGAGGTCAGGTTTTTCTCTCTTAACGATCTTCATCCCCTCCACACCGTTCGCGGCAACAATAGGTATGTAACCATTTTGTTCTAACACCGTGGAAGCAAATTCTATTTGCTCGGGTTCGTCATCTACAATTAAGATCCTCTTTTTCACAATCGGGTCCCCCGTCCCTTGCGATTGTCTTATCTTGTGCTTTTTTCCGAGCGCCCGCGCGGGAAACGCATGGAAAAAGTAGTTCCCTTGCCAGGCTCTGATTCAAAGGAGATCGTCCCTCCATGTTCATCAACGATCTTTCGGGTCACGAGCAACCCAAGGCCGGTGCCTTTTCCAGCCTTGGTGCTAAAAAAACGGTCAAAGACTTTGTCTTGAACCTCCTTGGGCATGCCAACGCCATTGTCCACAATATCGAACCTGATACCATCGTCTTCCTTGAGAGTCCTTATCGCCACACAACAATCCTTGTCCTCACTTTGGGTACAGGCATCAACAGCATTGGTAACCAGGTTGAGGAGACAGCGGTGGAGCCCGTTTGGATCAAGGTAACATTCACTTATAGAGGAATCAAAATCTTTGACCAGCTTCACCTGAGGCTCCGTATTTTTCCCTTTCGTACGGTCATACGACATTGCCGATCTAGCTTCAAGAGTCTCGTGCATAAGATCATAGACCTCTTGCGCAATATCATTCGGGTTGCAGCATACATAATCAGGCTCTCTTTCTTTCGAATAAGCAAGCATATTCATGACCAGGTCGGAAATCTTCCCAATGTTGTTTTCCACCATTGCCCAGCCCTTGGTCAACAAATTAGGTTTATCTTTTTTCAAACCCGTGTTGACCATGTAACGGCCACCCTGTAAACCGTTCAAGATATTCTTTATGTAATGCGCCATGCTTGCAACGGCCAACCCAATGGCAGACACCCTTTCGCTTTCTATCAAATCATCTGTGGCCTCTTTGACCATGAGCTCTAGACTACTGGTGTATTTTCTGAGCTTCTGTTTTAACCACAAGACCTCTTCTGCCCGCTTGAGGGCAACAGAAAGCGCTTCGTCCGAAATCGGCTTATTTATAAAGTCGGAGGCTTCCAGTTGGAGAGCCTTGATGGCGGATTCCATTTCACCGTGTCCCGTGATGACGATAATTCGAGTATCAGGATCAAGCTGTTTTATTCGCTTCAGGACCTCGATACCGTCCAGCCCCGGCATCTTGATGTCGGTAATTACGATAGGAGGTCTTGTGTCCTTAAAGGCCTCAATCCCTTTTTTGCCATCTTCGGCAAGGATTACTTCATAGCCTTTGTGGGTCAGAGATACCCTGAGTAAAAGGCGGATACTCTCTTCGTCGTCAATGACTAAAATCTTGGACATTGCATCACAGCCCGCTTTCGTTTTCCTCGCAGGCGGGAAAGGTTATCTTGAAAGTAGTTCCTTTTCCTACCTCGCTTTCTACTTCGATCGTTCCGCTGTAATCTTTCACGATCCCGTAGCCGATGGAAAGGCCCAAGCCAGTTCCCTCTCCGACTTTCTTGGTAGTGAAAAACGGCTCGAAGATTCTCTCTCTTATGTCAGCAGGGATTCCCATACCCGTATCAGTGATTGTCACTACTACAAGGCCATTTTCTTCAAAACTCCGAACCGTCAAGGTATTGTCGAGATGCACGCCAGAGGCCTGTCTTGACTTTGCTTCCATTGTATCCCTTGCGTTGTTTACTAGATCTATGAATACCTGCTCGAGCCTAATACCGTCTCCAACAATCAGAGGTAAGTCTTCCTTTAGATCCAGCACCACCTCAATGCCCCTCAACTTCAACTGCTGTTTCAACAGAGTAAAAACACCCTCAAGCGGTTGGTTTATGTTGACCTTCTCCAGTTGGATCTCTGCCTTGCGCCCAAATTCCCGCAAATGATCGATGATGCGAACCGCTCGTGCTACCTGTTCTGCCATCTGTTCAGAGACCAGGCTCAACTCTTCATCAGATATTTTCTTACCTTCCCTGACCATATTTTTGAAAAAATCGGTCCCTATCTTTATGGTACTTAGAGGCTGGTTCAACTCGTGGGCTACACCCGTGGCCATCTCACCGAGGGTGGACATCTTGCTGGCCTGAATCAGCTGGGCCTCCTTCGCCAGGCGTTCTGTAATATCTACAGCTGTTGCAATAATACCGTATTTTCGGCTACGCTTCCTTTGACAAACATGCACGTTCACGTGAAACGGTTCGCCGCTTTTCTTGTGGTGCTCGGTCTTAGGATATACACTGTAGACCGTTGACGGTGCTGGTTGTGGCGTAGACAGGACCCCGTCAAGGTACCTGGTATTTCCTAAATCAGTGAAGCACTTTCCAAGCAACTCCTGTTTTTCATAACCATAGACCTCAAGGGCCCGCGCATTTACGTCCAGGATCTTAAGAGTTCCAAACTCAAGCACAAAGATGGAGTTGGGGTCATAGTCAAAAAGGGTGTGGTATTTTTCCTCTGACTCTCTTAGTTCATCCTGTGATGCTATGAGCTCCTCTTGCGCCCGCTGGCGCTCGGCGATCTCTCTTGATACGCTGTCAATCATCTCGTTGGTTACTTTCTTCAGGGATTCCAAGAGTTCTACTTGAGAGACCCCAGATACCCTGGCACTCAGGACACCTTTTGAGACACTATGCAATACACTGAAGTGCTCAGCCAGACCCATGGCAAATTCATGGGACAGACTGACCATTTCACCGATGTTCCCAGCGGTCAGATTTACCATGTGCTTCAGTTTGGAAATCAAGTCAAGTTTAGAGGCTTCGCCCATCCTTACTTCAGGGTCTCCTGAGGAAATCTTTCGTAATGCCTCGAAAACCTCGGACAAGCCTACAGCCAACTCCATGCTGATACCTTCGAGCTCCTTGTCTCGCTCCTCAACCATCCTTCTGAATTCAATGAATTGGTCATTTACCACCTGTAAGGTCTGTTCCATGGAATGGACATCTATGTTTGCCGCAAATGCCACACATCCAAGGCACATCTCTATCTTTTCCAAAAACTTTCCTTGAATCTCCTTCCTGCACAGGGTCCCTGCCACAAGCCAACACCTCGGATCCCGCGACCTGTATACCGGGCAATCCTTCTCCTTGCATTCAAAGAATTCCCAGCATCTTACCATCTTCTGCACCCGTCAAATACTCCCTGTCAGCGCACGAGGGCCTGCAGACAAGCTGCAATGCGCTCCATGTGGGTTCCCCCGCGGCTCCTCCCCCATAGTCTGGACACACTACCACCCTTCAGGTCAATGGGGAAAAGAAAGTTTCCGCCTTTTCTGGCTTTTTAAACCAATTCACAACTCCGGCACACCAAACGCGATTGCGTTGGACAAAATCATCTTATCGCAGATACCGATAAATAGGCATGGCGATGGGAATAAAATAACATGCTCAGGGGGACCTCGTCAACTATGGCAGCGTGGCGGCATATGGACGTGCACGCCGTAAGAGGACTGGAAGGTATATCCGATTTCAGTATTTGTTTGAGTTGGACGCGAATCTTGAGTGGCAATCTGGGCTTATTGCGGGATAAGAGGTCCTCGGTTGCCACCCTTTGCCTTATGCCTCGACATAAGACTAAGGCTTTCATCTCTGATGTTATTGCATATATGCAGTTATCACCGCTTCCCGCATATATAGTGCCGCCACTAAAACCAGCCGATGACAAACTACAGGGCCATTTACCTTTCGGATACTATCGAAATATGGCCAATATCTATTTAAAGCCCTCTTATCTTTTCTAATACTTCCCTTGCAGTTTCTCTAACATATTTATCTTCATCCTTTGAGGCCTCAATTAAGGGTTCTACAGCCCTCTTATCTCCTATCTTTCCAAGGGCCTCTGCCGCAGCCTTTTGAACATTCCACTCTTCATCCCTCAAGGCCTCAATCAATGGATCTACCGCCCTGTTATCGCCTATCCATCCAAGAGCTATTGCCGCTCCCCATCGAACAATCAAATCTTCATCCTTTAAGGCCTCAATCAATGGCTGTACCGCCCTGTTATCGCCTATCCATCCAAGAGCTATTGCCGCTCCCCACCTGGTATAATCATGTTCAAGGTCTGAGAATATGCTAAGTTCGGAATATTTTAAGGCCTCAATCAATGGATCTACAGCTCTGTTATCTCCTATCTTTCCAAGGGCCTCTGCTGCATTCTTCCGAGGACCCCAATCTTCATCCTTATCGTTCAAAACCTGAATTAATGGCTCTACACCTCTCTTATCTTTAATCTCTCCTAGGGCCTCTGCTGCTTTCCATCGAACAGCTAGTTTTTTATCCTTTAAGGCCTCAATTAAGGAATCTACCGCTCTTTTATCCTTAATGTCTCCTAGGGCCTCTGCTGCTTCCCATCGAGAATATTTAGACTTACTGTATTTCAAGATTTTTGTCAATCTTTCAACGTCATTGTTACTTGCATATCTATATGCTTTGAACAAATCAACAAACCTAAATATTTCAATAAACATACTAAATATCCCCATTTTGCTCCCGGTGTACCAATTTTACTTTGTAATTTTTACTGTCTGGCTAAATATCTGCTCACCGCTCTTTACATCTATAATTAAGAACCTTCCAACATTTCCTTCTGTCATATCTATATCTTTTTCCAATTTAGCGAGTTCACCGAGTTCTAATTTCGAAACCCTACCCTCTTTAGTCTCTTCCCCGGCTACCACCAAAGTGCCAGCATCTTGGGTGACATTGGGAGCAGATATATCAGCTGTCCATATACATTTGGTGTTTCCAAACCATATAGCATCTCCATTTCGGTGTTCTATTACTAGGTTTCCTCTACTTGCAGAAGCTTCAATAACCTTCAGAACTGAATGTGGTATTTTTGTCCGGGCAAATGTTATGAGAGCTGCTAATGCGGCTAGCGCTATGACCCAAAATACTATACTGCCAACTAAAGCCCAATCCACGCCAGGGTTTTTCTTAAATATTTTTTTCATTTTATTTTTAGTTAAATACTCATCATCAAGAAAGCCAACAATAAGAAAAATGCAGCTAGTACTACTATTACTCCAAGACCTATTATCCCAGGGGTCATGGTCATTGCAAGTATTGGATTCCTAACACCTGAAATTGTAGCATAGGTAACCCTTAATATGTTTTTGTCAAGGAAAGACCCAAATGCTATTAATGGTCCCTTGCAGAACGAAACCAGTGCATTACCAGGTACCCTCCCCAACCAATCTGAGTCAAGTGTATATCTTGGCGCGCCCCGAATTAGTGTTCTCAAAAACCAGGAGGACAGAAATGCGAATACAAACAGTTGAGATACTGAAAATACCCGAGTAATAGTGTAGGGAACAAATTCAACTGGATAAGGAAGCATGGCGTAAAGTATCTTTGGATATACGCCAATGAAAACGCAAAGAAATGCTGGGATGCTCATGCCAACTAACATGTTTATAGGCGTATTTTCACGCCCCTCTTTTAGGTTTATCTTTATATCCGACGGTGGCTCCTCTCTTCCCTGAAACCATAAATTCCAGGGAAGTTTTATAGCCGTATGTAAGAAAGTCCCTACAGTAGCTCCTTCAAGCAGCAAATATGCAATTGGTTGATGTATCAATTCTGTAGCCTCTATGGTCATGCTCTTGCTCACAAATCCGTTGAATAGAGGTACTCCGGAAATAGAAAAACCACCAATCAAATAAAGCCAAAAGGCGAGAGGCATGTATTTGTAGATACCCCCCGTTTCACTAAACTTGCACGTTCCTGTTACTGATAAGACAGAACTTGCACCCATGAGAAGCAGGCAACTGTAAATAATATGACAGATAATATGAGAAACTGAACCCAGTATTCCCAGATGAGTCCCTATTCCTGCCCCACATAGCATGTATCCATCCTGAGAGATGATGTGATAGCCGCAGAGCCTTCTTGCATCATTCTCAAGTACTGCCAAGAAAAGTGCAAACACGGCAGTTATCAGCCCCAACCACATAACAAGCTCCAGACCAGGGAAACATCTTATCAAAGCGTATATCGCAGTCTTGGTACTATATGCGGTCACATATAATACGCCAGTAACAGCTCCCGTGGAATAGGCATCAGGCAACCATGCATGGACGGGAAAAGAACCTGCATCTATTAGAAGTCCAAGCACCATGAAGTAATAGCCAATATAATCCCAGCCCCATCCCCAGGGCATAAGACCTAAATCAATTGACCCCGTGGTTTGCACATGTATGATACTACCTCCCAAAAAGAGTGCACCAGCTAAGAAATGCCAGAAAAAATATCTAAATCCAGAACCCATTGCTGTCTTCGTCCCTCGAAACCAAATGAGGAACACCGCTGACCAAGTCGCTATCTCCACAAAAAAACAGTAGGTAAGAAGGTCACGAGCAAAAATTGCTGAAACCGAACTTCCAATATGGATTAATGCTGATACATGCTCCCAATCCTTTTTCACTCGGAGTGCAAATATATTCATGGCAAGCCCAATAACCACGTATACGTAGGCGAAAACCATGCTCAATTTGTCTATCCTTCCTAATTCGAGCGTATATTGCAAAAATGGGATACGCCATTTATGAAGAGCATCTGGGTAAGGAGGAATAGAACCGAAACCTCCCATTGATGTTAGAATTAGGATTATAATCCCTACTATGGGGAGCAGAAGGAAGTATGCTTGCTTCGCTTTTCTGTTTCTAATAACTGGCAGCAGGAAAGCGCCAAGCATAATTACAATCCCGGGGTGTATCCATTCAATCATTTTACCTGTCTCCTCCTGCGTTTCTCATAATAATCCGAACGCCTCTCAAGCCAAAGTCCCAGTAATTTGGCTCCAACAATCAAAATAGAACAATACATAAATCCATAAATGGCAAAAAATCCTGGTATATATTGAAACGAGAAGTGATAATGAAGCGTATGGGAGTAAAGCAGTAATAAACCTAGTATGATACTTCCACCAACGCCAAAAATGTAATATGATTTGAATAGAAGCTTCTTCGTTATTTTCATCTTCACATACCTCCGAAGACATCTCTCACTGCCATTTGCACCAGGTCAAACATATGGAACATATTTGGGAACAGACAAAGTATGATAGAGAAAATCCCGGTTATGGCTAAGGGAATAATCATAAAAAGATATAGAGGTCGTCCTGTCTCTTTTCCCCTGGTTTCTGCTGGCCTGTCAAAGAATGCAGTCCTTACTATGGGGAAGAAATAAACAAGGTCCAGTATGGAGGCTGTTAAGGCCACAAGTAAGAAGGCCATGTTGCCTGCCTGTATGGTGCCCAAGCAGAAATACCATTTACTTATAAATCCCGGTAGCGGCGGAATGCTGCACATGCCCATTGCAGTTACGGTAAATGCCATCATTGTTATGGGCATTGCCCTTCCTACGCCAGCCATCTGGCTTATTTCCTTCTTACCTGTTACTACCATTATGGCACCAGCACACAGAAATAGTGTTATCTTCATAAATCCATGGAAGAAAATATGTATCATGGCACCTATGGCAGCCATAGGACTTAGTAGTGCTGCCCCTAAGATTATAAAAGACAGCTGGTTTATCGTGGAATATGCAAGCAGCCTTTTTAGGTTGTTCTGCCCCATAGCATAAAAGTTGGCAACTATTACCGTAAAACAGGCCAAAATGCCAAGGGCTAGTCCAAGACCAAGTTCATGCATCAAATCTATTCCATAGAGATAACATACTATCTTGATGATTCCAAAAACCCCTGCCTTTACCACCGCTACGGCATGTAAGAGCGCACTTACCGGTGTTGGTGCAGCCATTGCGGTGGGAAGCCATGAGTGCAAAGGCATCCAGGCAGCCTTCATAAATCCCACTAGAAAGCAGAAGAATACTATCTGTAAGGTGAGTTTCGATGAAGAACCAAGTGCTGGTTGTAATATCCCATGGTTACTAAAATCCGTAGTTCCCACTAAGTAATACGTCATCAATATTCCGAACAGGAAGAAGACGCCACCGGTAAGCAGGTATGCTAGATATTTATGGCCGGCATATATCGCTTCCGGCGTCTCATCATGGGCTACCAAAGGATAGGTTGATATGGTCAATATCTCATAGAATATGAACATTGTGACTAAATTGGCAGAAAGAGCTATCCCTATTGCCCCCAACAGCGCAATGGCAAAGCAAAAGTAGTATCTTGTTTGTGCATGTTCTTCTAACGATCTCATGTAACCTATTGAGTAGAGAGATACTAATATCCATAGGGAGGATGAAGTAGTAGCGAAGACAAGGCCAAAGGCATCTACTTTGAATGCAAAGTCAATTCCCGGGAAAAGATTAAACAACGTACACTCTATAGGCCCTTCTTTCAAGACAAATGGGGTCATGGATATCACTGTTAAGAAGAGTAGTGCGCTTCCGATAATCGTCCAACTTTCCCTGAGATTCGGACGTCTGCCCGATACCAAAATGAGCAAAGAAGCAATAGTCGGACATAGAATTGCCAAAAAGGGTCTATGACCTATGCTTAACAGTTCTATCATAATGCTACCTCTAACATATCTAAGTCTCTACTTGTCACAGACCAACAGGAACGGCAAACGCAATGATATGTGTCAAAATTGCTTGATTGAATATACCGATTAGAAGGATGGCTATTGCTATAACAAACCCTGGGATCAGCATACTAATGGGCGCTTCTTCGTGCGAATGAGGCTCTGAATGAAGCCCTGTGGGCTCTGACGAATGTTCTGATGCGTGTATATATAGACCTTTGTCAATAACCCTGAAAAATAAGGCTATATTTATTAAAGTGCATAAAAGTAATGCCATAACGAATCCCCAGTGTTTGGCCTCAATACCCCCTAGGAGCAAATACCATTTACTAAAAAACCCGCACGTCGGGGGCACCCCAATTACTGCTAAAGCACCTACAGTAAATATGGTTGCAGTAAAGGGCATTTTTCCAAAGATGCCCTTAAAATCTGAAATATTATGACCGTTCGTCCTATACATAACTATACCTGCTACCACAAAGAGACAGGCGGCCATAAACGCATCATTTAAGATATGGAAGATAGCTCCTTTTATGGCTGTAGGATTGGCTATTCCTATACCACCTACAATAAAGCCTATCTCAGCTACTATGATATAGCACAGCATTCTTTTGAAATCGGTTTGAGAAAGAGCCATTATCCCACCAAATAATATGGCAAAGGTGCCAAACCAAACCATAATATCAGTCACATGTAACATCCTAATAGGAAATTCAGGCTTAAATACTGTAAACATAACCCTAATCATCACATAGGCCCCCACTTTAGTCATCAAGGGAGCAAGCAATGCGCTTGAAGATGATGGGGCACGGGTATAAGCATCCGGCAGCCAGGCATGTAAAGGGAAAAGTGCCATTTTCAATGCTATTCCGACCATAAAGAAGCCAAAGGCTACCATTACTACCTTTGAGGCATAAAGATCAGGCAAGAGGTGGGCAAGGTCAGCCATATTAAGAGAACCCGTAGCTATGTAAACATAGCCAACCCCTAATAGATAAAAGCAAGCGCCGATTGTTCCCATAACGATATATCTAAAACTCGCCATGGGGGCACCATCCTCACCAATGGCGATCAGGGCATATCCGGCCAAAGAGGCGATCTCCAGGAATA
>CAZCWQ010000046.1:0-14956 GCA_964502365.1 uncultured Desulfobacterales bacterium
TTCCTGCAAATTCGGTCGTAGAGTATGGGTCCGACGCAGCGTTCGGAACGGTTCCCGAACCCGCCACCGTGCTTCTTCTGGGCACTGGCCTAGTGGGGCTTGCAGGATTCAGGAAGAAGTTCAAGAAATAATTCATATTCAATTCTGGACGAATGGAGGCAGGTCATCATGGCCTGCCTTTGTTATTGGTACACCCTGGCCCATCATGTTGTGTATGTACTATCTATGCCCTGATGGTGAAATAATCCGGATCCCTGTCATGAAGCTTGACAACTGAAGCGGCCAGACAAGGATAGATTCGCAAATATTATCTTGAACCCCTGCCCAAGAATGCACTGCGCCGTTGGCAAACCCCTTCCCTGATGACAACCCCGTGGAATCGCAAGAATACAACCTCCAGAAAGTCAGTTTTTGGCTTATCCGCATGGCCCTAATACCTGAGGTATGGCTGCGCTTCAATCTTATTCACAGTATCAAGCTGCCTCCGCGCAAGCTGCTCCCTGAATGAACGCTGACCGGAGGTGGCACACCACAATGTGTAGCCATGAAAAAGAAAGACTGAAGGAGCTATTCTGGTTTCTTGTTAAGCTGTTCCCGTTGCAGAAGTGGGTTTAGGTAGGTGGCTCCTCCAGCCAAATTAATTTTATATGAAAAATGTTAGTACCGTCAACGGAATTGTCCAAGTAATGTCTACATTCAGACGACCCACGCCAGGGGCTTGTGGCAGGGCCTAGGCTTACACAAGGCAGCCACCATGGAAGCCATTGATCAGTTGAGAGATGTGGAGAGGAAGCTTGTAGGTAAGGTCTGTCCAGGTTTCGGTATGGACTCAGGACATGGCCTTATAGACCCTGTCGTTTTCCCGCACCCTTTCCTTTACCTTAATGCCGACCTCGTCTCCCGGTCCTGCTTCGTCCACCGGCTGGTTCTCCACCTCCATACTGGCAACTGTGTCTTCAAAATCGGTGGTATGCCCCTTGAAATGGAGTGTGTCTCCTATTCTGATAACCCCGGCTGTGACTTTGATGGCTGCCACACTGATCTTAACATAAAAGTTGGTGACCTTACCCACCTGTTGTTCTTCCATGTCTGACCTCCAGGAGATAGGTTGAAATTGAGGAAGACTTGCCCCGGCTGGATGGCTCTTTTGCCCGTACACTGCCCGAAAAGGCTAAGTTGTTAAAATTAAGGGAACAAGATAACCTCACGAATCAGTTGCTCTACCCCTGAGCTACACCGGCATTTTTTATACTCATTTACTTGATCTGCCCTGCAAAATCAAGAACGATTCCTTGAGGCACCGGTCGTGTGTTTTGGCACCTTGAAAGGTAACCGCTTCTGTCCTATATATGCTAACCGGTTTGAGCCGGTTCTGAAACCGGTTGTATGGGGAAACTGGAGAAGGTCAAAATCACTTTGTATGAAACTCTTGGGTCATTCTGTTGCTGATCTGTTGAAGATGCTCTCAGACGCACAAGGGAGGATCAACTGTACTGGTGTGTCAGGGGCTGAACAAGCTTACATGGTATACCGCCTGTATGCCGAACTGAAACGTTCCATTTTTATTCTGTGCCCAGAAGCAAAAGAGGCCGAGAGCCTGGCCGGAGACATTCGTTTTTTTTCGGGAGACTCGAACACTCCGATCATTTCCTTCCCCTCATACGACATTCTTCCTTTTAGACCCATTTCCTATCATCCCGAAACCTCCTGCCGACGCGTCGAGGCCCTATATCAGATGATGACCGCCTCGCATCCATCTGTGATCATCACCACGGCTTCCGCATTGTCACAGAAAGTCATGCCCAAGGCGGCTTTGTCCCGCTTTGCCGAATATCTCCTGCCTGGCGAGGATACTGACCGTGATGCCATTGTCCAAAAACTGGTCCAGGGGGGCTATCAAGAAACGGCCCTCGTGGAGGAGACCGGAGATTATGCGGTGCGTGGCGCCCTGGTTGACGTTTTTCCACCCCTGTACCCTGATCCCATTCGCATCGAATTTCTTGGCGATACCATAGAATCTATCAGGACATTCTCTGCACAAAACCAGCGTTCACTCAAGACCCTTACCGAGGTCACACTCCTTCCGGCCAGAGAAACCGTCCTCGATCCAACTGAAATCGACCATATTGTGGCCCGTATACGCAGGCAGGGCGAAATCGTTGAGATGCCTGGACTGCGCATAGAGCAAATCGTTGAAAACGTCAAAGGTCAAAACCAGTTTCCGGGGATCGGCGGGCTGATACCCCTGATCTATTCATCCCTCAACATTCTGTTTGACTATCTCCCGGAACAAGCTCTGCCTATACTGATCGACCCGGCAAACATTGAGAAAAGCATACTTGAAACTGAAGAGGCGGTTACCAAAAGCTACCTTTCTGCCACAAATGACGGCCACCTCTGTGTGGAACCCGAGGCCCTGTGTCTAACATGGTCACAAGTAGAGGCCAGAATCAGCGACACTCCACATCTTGCCTTCAAGTTTGTTCCTGTAGTCGACAGGGACGGCACTGCATGCAATTTCGCTGTTAAGAAGAACGACCTCATTAAACACAAACTCATGACCCGAGGGGAGCCTGAGGCATTGCTGCAACCTTTGATAGACTGGATCAACCGCGGGCGTGAAGACGGTTTAGCCACCTACCTTGTGTGTCGTACCACAACACAAGCCAAGTACCTTGAAGGACTCCTCCTGCCCTATGGTCTTAATCTTCGGACCTCCAACGTCTTCGTGTCACGGGCCGATGGCGAAAATGATCTCACTTTGTGCCTCGGCGAGCTTTCCTCCGGATTCATCTGGTATCGGGAAGCCCTTGCCGTCATCACCGATGATGAGATCTTTGGCCCCAAATACCGCCTCCCAAAGACCCCGAGGAAGAAGGCCACAACCGAGTGGGTTGCCTTTGAAGATCTGAAAGCAGGCGATGTTGTCGTCCATGTGGAACATGGTATTGGACGATACGGTGGCCTCATCAAGCTTGAGGTGGCAAACATAACGAACGACTTCCTGGCATTAGAATACAGGGACGGGGATAAGCTTTATGTCCCTGTGGACCGCATGGATTGCGTGCAAAAATATGTTGGTGTGGAAGGTGTGGCCCCGCGTTTGGACAAGATGGGAGGCAAATCGTGGGAGCGGGTTAAGGAGCGGGTTAAGAAATCGATACGCAAGATGGCAGGTGAACTTCTTAAGTTGTATGCATGGCGCAAGGTTCAGAAGGGCCACAGTTTTTCATTGCAGAATGAGTACTCCAGAAATTTTGAAGCCGCCTTTGAATACACAGAGACGGCGGATCAGAGGCGCGCTGTTGAAGAGGTTATAGCCGATATGGAATCTCCTGTGCCCATGGACCGGTTAATTTGCGGCGATGTAGGATACGGAAAGACCGAAATAGCCCTAAGGGCTGCCTTCAAAGCGGCCTGGGACAACAAACAGGTGGCATTTCTGGTCCCCACAACCGTGCTTACTGAACAGCATTGTCAGACTTTTAGGATGCGCTTTGAGCCGTACCCTATTGAGATAGAAACGCTGAGCCGGTTTCGCTCTATAAGCGAGCAGCGGGCCGTTGTGCGAAAAGTCAAGGAAGGCAAGGTAGACATAGTCATAGGGACACATCGTCTTCTGCAAAAAGATATTGCATTCAAAGATCTAGGGCTTATCATTATCGACGAAGAGCAACGCTTCGGCGTGGCTCACAAGGAAAAACTGAAGCAGCTGCGTCGTTGTGTGGACGTCTTGGCTCTGACTGCCACACCAATACCGAGGACGCTGCACATGTCTTTGATGGGCATCAGGGATCTGAGTGTAATCGCAACACCTCCAGAGTATCGTTATGCCATCAAAACTTATATCTGCTCTTTGGATGACACCGTGGCCGCCGAGGCCATTTACAGAGAACTACAACGAGGAGGCCAGGTATTTTTTGTCCACAACAATATCCGAACCATCTGGGCCATGGCCCGTCACCTTCGAAGTTTGGTGCCCGGTATACGGATTGGGGTGGCCCATGGTCGGCTTAGTGATGAAGAGCTTGAAGAAGTGATGCTGAAATTCTTGCATCACGAAATAGATGCATTGGTGTGCACCACGATCATAGAAGCAGGTCTCGACTTCCCATCGGCTAATACCATTTTGATTAATCGGGCCGACAAATTCGGGCTGGCCCAGATCTATCAACTACGGGGTCGTGTAGGTCGGGGCGATGAGCAGGCTTATGCTTACCTATTCATACCTCACGAAAGCGCGTTGAGCAGAAACGCCCAGAAGCGGCTTAAGGTCCTCATGGAACACAGCGATCTGGGGTCCGGCTTTCAGATAGCCATGAGTGACCTTCAGATACGCGGAAGTGGGACTATACTGGGTCCCACTCAGTCCGGACAGATTGCGTCGGTAGGACATGAGATGTACCTGAAGCTCATGGAACGCACTATGATCGAGCTTAAAGGCGAACCGATTGAACAGGAGCTGGAGCCTGAGATTATAGTGGACCACTCGGCCTATATACCTGAAGGGTACATATCGGATATTGATCAGCGTCTCACCATCTACAAGCGTTTGGCAAGAATTAGTAAGATTTCAGAAGCTGAAAACCTTCGCGAGGAGCTCCGCGATCGCTTCGGGCCGCTTCCGGCAGACACAGTCGCTCTGCTGGAAAAGATCACATTGAAGACAATGTGCAAAAAGGCAGGGGTAGAGCGTCTGGAATTGGACAAGCAACGCTTGGTGATCACCTTTTCCGAAAAAACGAGCGTGGCACCAGAAAAGATTACGAGTCTTGTCCAGAAAGACCCACAGCGATTCCGACTCACTCATGACTATGTGCTCCAAGCAATGGTCGTCTCCAGCGGATCTTCTGATATCGTTGAAGCTGCGAAAAAGGTATTGCAAGAACTATCTTGACATGATAGCGAGTTGCCCATTGCCATTGCTTACCCGCAAGAATGGGGTTTGCGGGTAGCAGGCCGGTCAGATAGAATGAAGAATCCCAAAAACATAGTCATTGTTTTTCTTCTTTTCATTCTGGTTTCAGGCTGCTCCGATAAAAGTGAGACTGAGGCCGCACGTCAGATCGTCATCCAGGTTGATGACCACACCCTGACCCTGGCAGAATTTAATGAATTCTTTGAACCTCTTAAAATGAGCTATGCCAAAGCGGAAGGCAACAATGATCCTGGATTACGGGAGCTTCGCCTCAGATTTTTTTTGCAACTCCTCGAAGAGATGATCATTCTCAGGCGGGCAGAGGAACTTCATCTGACCGTTTCCCCCGACGAACTTGAGAGGGCTCTTAGCAACATTAAGGGAGACTACAGCGAAGGTAATTTCAAGGCTGTTTTCATGAAGCAGGCTATCTCACTGGAAACGTGGAAGCAAAGGCTCAAAAGGCAGCTGCTCGTTGAAAAGGTTATCAACAAAGAGCTTTTGGAGCAAATCTTAGTTACCCCTGAAGAAATAAGAGACTATTATGACAAACACGAGGAAGAATGGATGCACGAGGAACAGATACGGGTATACCATATCCTGCTTCCCGACAAGGAAGCAGCCAATAGTCTCTTGACCAAGCTCAAAGAAGGAGCTGACTTCGCTGCCATGGCCAGTCTTCATTCCATGGCACCGGAGTCAAAACAGGGCGGAGATATGGGATACGTGCAACGAGGTCAGCTCCCACAGTGTCTTGAGACCCCTGTCTTCGCCTTAGAAGAGAACCAGCTGAGCCGCGTGATCAAGACGCCCTATGGCTATCATATCTTCAAAGTGGTAGAAAAAAGGCCTGCTGGAAAATCAAAGATAGATGACTGGATGGAAAAGATAAGGGAACAGGTCCAGAAGGAAAAGCTTGAGATTGCGTATGGCCCTTGGCTGGCAAAGCTGAAATCACGTTACAGGATTAGTGTAAGCAAGGAATTCATTTGATGCACAAACACACTGTTGCGATCAAGGTCTTCGTCAAGGCGCTTGTCCTGCTTTCCTTGCTCTCAGCGACCCTGGCAGCCCGCGCCGAACTGGTGGATCGCATTGTCGCCGTTGTCAACAACGAGGCTATTACCCTGTCAGAACTAGATGAGTCCTTCGAGCCCTATGCCAAGCAAATCAGGAGTTCTTTGTACGGACCTCAAGAAGAGAATAGAATGCTTTTGAAGGTACGCCGGGATATCTTGAATGAGATGATAGACCAAAAATTGACTGATCAGGAGAGCAAAAGTTTAGGGATCTCGGTTCATGAAAGCGAAGTGGATCAGAACATAGAGCAGATCAAACGCGAACATGATTTTTCGCAAGAAGAATTGAAGAAGACCTTGGCGACTGAAGGGTACACCCTGGAAGAATATCGCGACCGGATCAGAGAACAAATGCTGCGACTCAAGCTTATCAATATTGAGGTCAAGTCCAAGATCGCCATTACTGAAGAAGACATCCGAAACTACTATGAGAGCCACAAAGATGCTTACGGTGCGAAGAAGAAATATCATCTCCGCACCATTTTGATAAGGATGCCACCTTGGCAAACCGCCAAACACAAGGCAGCAGCCCTTGAAAGACTTGAGGACATTGTGAGGAAATTCAAGGTCGGGGAAGCTTTTGACGAGCTGGCCAGAGATTATTCAGAAGACGTTACAGGCAAGACAGGGGGGGATCTGGGCTGGTTTTTCATTGAAGAACTCTCACCTGAGTTGCGCGAGACTGTCCAGCGTATGAAAGAGGGGGAGACCAGCCCCCCCCTGCAAACGGCACAAGGGTATCAAGTCCTCATGCTGGAAGGAATCAAGGACTCACCTGGAAAGACATTGAAAGAGGTTAGGATAGAGATTCAAGAAAAGATATATCACGAAGTGGTAGAGGACAAATACAAGGCATGGTTGAACGCACTTCGAAAACGATCGTATGTTGAGGTTATTGAATGATGTGCGACCCTGTAGTTCTTCAAGATGTCGTCTTATGAGGCGAACGGACCCGGGCAAACTATGTTACCCTCGAAAATTCTTGACTTTTTCCCTGGTCTTTTTTATTAAAATTAAAGGTAAGAGCTTAGCCTTTTGAAAAAAGCTCGATTTTGCTCACTCCTGTGAGCAATGTTGTCATAAATAGATTGAGAGAAAGAGGCGAGTATATGAAAGAGCGCAGAGAAAGCCCTAGATATGAGATGGTCCTTAGGATCCGTTATGAAACACAAGAGGCATTTCAAGATGCTGTCATCCACAATCTAAGCACAGGGGGACTCTATCTGGCAACTCAAACGCCATTCAATGTAGGCCATGAATTTCAGATAGAAGTCGGGTTGCCGGGAAAGGACGAATGGATAAAGGGAACATGCACGGTTGTGTGGGTCAACGAGATCGACACACTGAGTTATCCAAAGGGCATGGGCGTAATGTTTCTTGAAATGCCCCCGAAGTACAAGGAGTATGTACAAAAATATTCTGAAGGTGTGGGTGTCGAAAAGAATTGACCTGAACATTGCATAAGGTTTGAATCGTTGAAAATGTCTACCTTGGAAAAGAGCTCACAAGACACAATGAATGGGAAGGACAGGTCTTGCAATGGCCAATAGGGAATCGAGAATCTTAATAGTAGATGACGACAAAGAGTTCGCAGAAGGGCTGGCCGAACATGTGGGTGAGTTGGGATATTCGGCCAATGTAGCCTATGACGGCCGCCAAGGATTGGACAAGTTTCGTGCAAGTGACTTTCACTTAGTCCTTACTGATCTTCAGATGCCCGGCATGGACGGCATGGAATTACTGCACGAAATCAAGAAGGTGGATAACCGATCCATAGTGGTCGTCATCACCGGCTTTGGGACAATCGAATCGGCTGTTCAAGCAATCAAGCATGGAGCCTATGATTATATCACAAAGCCGGTCAAGCTTGATGAACTCAATATCGTCGTTAATCGGGCCTTAGAGAAACGCGGCTTGGTAAAGCAACTCGACTTTTTTAGGGGATTGACGCTGGCAGTGCTTATTTCGATTCCGCTTTGGCTGATCTTGGGAATTATTCTGGCATCAAAGGTTTTCTGAAGATTCTCCAAGCTGGTTGCTCACCGTTCCATGAACAAGACCCTCCGTGAAGCAAGCAGTTTTTCCCACAAGACAACCACGAAACTCAGGAAGCAACGACCCCAGGAACCACTGAAAATATATCCATCGATTCCATTGGAAACTATGTATGTCCGTTGATCGCACCAAACTTCTATTAGATACCATCAAGAGGCTCCTCAGGCGAGATGCCGTGGTGCACCTTCATAAGATCGTCAACAAGACCCACGCCGCAGACCTGGCTGCTGTCTTCCGGTTTTTGACTCCGACTGAACAAGAAACCCTCTTCGACCTCATGGAAGATGTGGAGCAAAAGGCCATGTTCTTCAGTGAGTTGGAAGAGGGAATACTCTTGGAGATTATCGAAGACATACCGGCCGAGAAAATTACAGAGATCTTGGAACGGATGCCTAACGATGACGTGGCCGATCTGCTCGGGAAACTGTCTGATGAGAGGGCCAAGGCCCTACTCGATCTCATGACAAAAGAGGGGTCTGAAGAGCTGGAAGAACTGCTCGGCTATGACGCTGAGACCGCCGGCGGCACCATGCTCCCAGATTTTATTGCCTTGAAGGAGGACACTACGGCAAGAGAAGCCATAGAGGCATTGCAAAAAGACTACGTAGACATCGAGATGCCTTTTTATCTGTATGTAGTTGATGATCATAACAATCTGGTCGGCGTTATCTCTTTGCGGCAATTGGTTGTTGTGCCTCCCGCAACCAGGCTCAAATCGATTATGGCCACGGACGTTGTAAGTGTTCGAACCGACACCGACCAAGAAGAGGTGGCCAAAATAGTCGCGCGTTACAATATCCTCGCTGTGCCTGTGGTAGACGAGAACAATACGCTGGTGGGAATAGTCACTGTAGATGACGTTATTGATATCATCCGAGAGGAGGCAACAGAAGATATCCTGAAAATGGCTGGGGCAGGTGAGGATCTGGTAGAATATCAGTCGGTCTTGAAGAGTACCCGGATCAGACTTCCCTGGCTCTTGGCCAGCTGGGTGGGAGGAGTGATCGCCTTTCTCATCATCGCACACTTTGAACCCAGTCTGAACAAGCTTGTCTACCTGGCGGCTTTCATACCGATTATCATGGGCATGGGGGGAAATATTGGGACCCAGTCCTCTACCATTGTCGTTCGCGGTCTCGCTACGGGCCGATTGAGTGTAAAGCAAGTAGGCCGTGTCGTCTTTCAGGAGCTAACGATAGGGTTCTTCCTCGGCTTTATTTACGGCCTGCTCATTGGTTTCGTTGCCCACATGCGTTATGACTTATGGCTACTGGGAGCTGCCGTGGGGCTTGCCGTGATGATCTCGATGACCGTTGCAGCCGTGTTGGGTTCCATGGTGCCCATGATTTTTGCTCGCATACACATTGATCCTGCTGTAGCTACCGGGCCGTTCGTGACCACCTCTATCGACATCCTCAGTGTGTTCTTTTACATGCAGATTGCAACCCTGTTACTGCGCCTATAGCCGTCATGCCTCATCTGTCTTCCCATGGTATCATGCTTCGTGCAACAGAGTATGGTGACTATGACAAAATAGTTACCTTCTTTACCCTAAAGGAAGGCAAAATCTCTGTCATTGCCAAGGGAGCCAAGAAGAGCATTAGGCGTTTTGCAGGGATCCTGGAACTCTTTTCGGTCTTGAACGTGGTCTGGACATATGGTCGCAGCCGGGGACTGCCAGTCCTACAGGAAGCCTCGGTGATCCAGCCTCTTGAGCAAATCCGCACCGACATTATGTCTACAACCTATGCCAGTTACTGGTGCGAGTTGGTCTATCAGTGGATGGAGCAAGGGCAGAAACAGACCTCGGTGTACAAGCTCCTACAACATGCGCTGGACCAGCTTAACTCACGCCGACTGCCCGACAAGATCCTCCACATCATATTTCAGCTTCGCTTCATGGCCGAAAATGGTTTTAGACCGAGCTTCGACCACTGCACAATCTGTAGGTCCTCCCTGGAGCGGTTTGAGCGCTCTTGTGTTACATTCCATGTTAGGTTAGGTGGAGTATTATGCGAAAAGTGTGGCGCAGGCAAACCAGGGCATCTCTCACTTTCCAAGGGGACGATCATGCTCTTGCGCTGGATTTTGAATGCGCCACTTGCAAAAGTCGACAGGGTCAGGTTCTCCCAGCAAGCAGTCGAGGAGAGTCTTAACATGCTTGAGGTCTTCGTCCCACATCATATCGGTAAGGAGGCAAAGAGCTTGAAGTTGCTAAAACAGCTCCGGGTTGGATGAGCGAACTTAACCGAGTGGACCCTTTACAAAACAAATATTTAAGTGTATCCGGAAAGGGTAACGAAATAACAAACAAGTGAAAGAAGACAACACTATGATTTTTCAGAAGCTTATCCAAAACCTTGAAGTTTTTTGGGCTCGGCACGGTTGCATCCTCCAGCAACCGTATGACATTGAAGTCGGGGCTGGCACCTTTCATCCAGACACCCTTTTGAAAGTGCTTGGTCCTGAACCCTGGCGGGTGGCTTACGTTGAGCCTTCTCGTCGACCCACGGATGGTCGCTACGGGGAAAATCCCAACCGACTTCAACACTATTACCAGTATCAGGTTATCCTCAAGCCCTCTCCCCTTAATATACAGGACATGTACCTTAGAAGCCTCAAAGCCTTGGGGTTGGATCCCTTGGCGCATGACATCCGCTTTGTGGAAGATGATTGGGAATCACCCACACTTGGAGCATCCGGTCTCGGATGGGAGGTGTGGCTTGATGGAATGGAAATAACCCAGTTTACCTATTTTCAACAGGCGGCGAGCATAGAACTTGAACCGGTCTCTGTTGAAATCACATACGGCTTGGAGAGAATCGCTATGTATCTTCAGGGTGTGGACAGTGTTTTTGACCTGAAATGGAACGATGCCGTTACGTACGGAGACCTTCACCACCAGGAAGAAGTGGAACATTCTGCCTATAATTTTGAGCAGGCCGACGTAAAAATGCTGCTCTCCCTCTTTGAGATGTACGAGGCTGAATGCAAGCGTATTGTTGCGCAGTCTCTCGTACTGCCAGCCTATGAATACTGCCTGAAGTGCTCCCACACTTTTAACCTCCTCGATGCCCGTGGTGCCATCAGTGTGACTGAACGCACTGGGTATATTGCCCGTGTGAGGAACCTGGCCAGGGCTTGCGGTGAGGCCTATTTTGAACAAAGAAAAGCTATGGGCTTCCCGTTGCTAAAGAAGACAGAGGCCTGATCGATGCGAGTTTTGTTTTGGTATTGTGAACGTTTTGCCTGGAATCCAGCTATTAAGACTTTAGATGAGGTTCCAGATTCCGAAGCCGCCGATCAGGAAAAAGCCGTTGTTGCTTTTGTTCACGTTGAACCTAAAGATGTAGAGGGCGGCAGTTCAGCGGAAACGAAACTGGTGAAAAATGCAAAATGGCTGGCAAGAAAATGGGAGATCACAGACATAGTTCTCCACTCCTTTACACACTTGGGTGAAGAAAAAGCTGATCCAAGAATAGCACGAGAGCTGTTGGATCGGGCTCAACAGAGATTAGTAAAAGCAGGGTACTCAACTCTTCAAACACCTTATGGATATTTTTTGGACCTCTCAATTGAAGCGAAGGGGCATCCGCTTGCCCGAATCTATAAAGAGTTTTAGAGTCCATACTTCATCGCAAGCTTTGCGGCCCCGAGCCCCTTGCACTTGTGTGACCAGTCATTGAGGCATCTCTCGTTTGTGTTGACATTGTCTGGTTTCCTCGCCATTTGTCTACCCTAACGTTGCAAGTGGCACAGATTCTCTTAAGAAAAGCCAAAAAGTATGGAAGATGAAAAACATGATCCTGTAAGAGGATTCCTCTATTCTCTAGGCGGAGCACTTCTGTTATCGACCAACTTCATAACCGTCAAGTATGGACTTCAAGGCTTTAATCCTGAGACATTCAGCATGGTGTGGACCTCGGCAGCGGCCATGTACGCTTTTGCAATTGCCCTGATCGGAAGGCAAAGCCGCGGCAAGATCTTTCCTGTACGAAATATGAAAGCAATGCTGGGGATGGGAACGTGTACTGCCATCGGTATGATTCTCGCCTGGGAAGGGCTCTCAACACTTGATCCTGCATTCGCCTCATTCCTCTGGCGTTTTTTCCCGGTCCTGACGATTGTTTCTGGAATGCTGATTCTCAAAGAACGATTGTCGAAGACAGAAATCTTTGCAATGGCAATCATGCTATTTGGCGGCCTTTGGAGTATCGTTGGCAGATGGGATGTTGTGGGCACCGGTGTAATTTTGACGATTATGGCGAGTCTTGCGGGTGTCGGGCAACTTTTGATTGCCAAGTCACATATAGATAAAGTGCATCCGAACATTCTTGTCGCATACCGGGTCGGGATCGGTTCCATACTGATAGGATGTTGGGTATTTGCAACAGGTGACACCAACTTTGCTGTTGAAGCTCGCTATTGGTATGTTGCGCTTTTAGGGTCCTTCCTTGGGCCGTGCGCCAGCTTTCTTCTTACGTTTCGTGCCTACCGATATTGGACTCTCTCGCAATCAAGTCTAATCCTTACTGGGCAACCCTTATTTGTGCTGCCGCTTGCATATGCATTCCTAGGAAGCGTGCCGACATCAAGGGAGTTGTTGGGCGGGTGTATAATTCTCGGCGGAGCCTTCTGGCTGGCTTTCATTCAAGTAAGCAAACTAAATAGAGGGCGTCGTTGAATTTCACAAGGGATTGATCCCCTACAGCCACTGTCCTGTTAAGATCTTCCTTCCAGTCAGGACAATCCCAACCCAAATTCATTTAGTGCCGTAGAAGGAGAATCTTTAACCCTTAATTAAGTTAAAGTAATTTCGCGTGTTAGCCGATAAGGATTTTCATATTGTGGATGGTGTCACAGTTTTGTGATGCCGCCGTTTTACAAAATCCCATATAGGAGGAAGCACAAATGAGAAGTATGAAGCAGGAGGTCCAGGCAATAGCCAAGGGACTCAAAACACTCACGCGTAAGGTCGAAGGAATCGCGAAGAAGGTGGAAAGGTCCGAAAAAGTTGGCACTGCCAAGAAACGAACAACCAAAGCCAAGGCTAAAACAACAAAGAGAGCTTCTCTGAAAAAGAAAGCTATAAAAAAGACTCCTCCTAAGAAGAAGTCTGTGAGAGCTTCTCTGAAAAAGAAAGCTACAAAAAAGACTCCTCCTAAGAAGAAGTCTGTTGTCAGGAAAGCTAAGGCCAGAGCCGTTACAGCGACTGCCAAGGTACTTAACATAGTAAAGGGCTTCAGAAAGGGTGTCGGTGTCCCTGTGTTGGTTAAAAGGACCCGGTTTGATGCCAAGAAGGTTAGGCACATTCTTTCCAAAGCGTTCGCGCAGGGAAAAGTCAGGAGAGTCGGCCCCGGGCTGTACGTACCTGCTTAATCTTGTTCGCCCTGTGCCACCTCACAGGCTCCAAGCCCCTGGTGCAACAAGTTGCACCAGGGGCTTTTTTTCTTCTCCACCTCTTGCCATGTTGTTTATCCAACGTTAGGGTTAAGTTTTGACAGACCCAATAATATCAATTACATGTCTGCGATAAAACCTTCTTTGTCCTGGGGTTAGGCTTTTTCAATGTAGCTGGTGGGGACCACTCACTTCTCAATAAGAAACCGCGACTTGATGAACTCGCAAAAAGTCTTTTGTGAGCGACTTTTTACGAGACCGTCAAGACTTCAGGGAGGCAAGAAGCGCTTTGAACCGGCCTGGCACTCAACTGGATAGAACCGGCTATTTGGAGCTGGTGCGCCGAAACACTGACTTCCGATTTCTCTGGTTGGGACAGATAGTCAGTCTAATGGGGGACTGGTTGAACCTTATCGCCTCAGCCACTTTACTATCCAGCCTTACGCAATCCGGTATGGCTGTCGGAACACTGTTTGTCGTGCGCTGGTTAGCACCTTTTCTTATAAGCCCGGTAGCTGGAGTCGCCGCGGACCGCTATGACCGCCAAAGGTTACTAATCCTGGCCGACGTGGCACGGGGTGTTGTAGTGCTCGGTTTTTTACTGGTACGAGATTCAGGCGATGTCTGGCTTCTGTATGCCCTCACCGCGATCCAACTTGGCGTCAGTGGCTTCTTTTTCCCCGCAAGGAATGCCATCCTGCCAAACATCGTAAGCCCAAAAGAGCTTGGGGCCGCCAATGCCCTCAGTTCGGCCACCTGGTCGGTTATGCTGGCTTTAGGAACGGGTATGGGTGGAATCGTGGCTGGTGGATTCGGAGTGTATGTCGCATTCTTGGTTGACGCTTTGTCTTTTTTTCTTTCGGCTGTGTGGATCAACCGGATTCACTACAATTCGACCCTGGACACTGACGAGGGAGACGATGGCGTCAGAACTGCGGCCCGACAGTACGTGGACGGGCTGAGATATCTTCGCAAGCATTTGGATATCTTTGCTATCGTTATGCTCAAAGCAGCCGTCGCTCTGACAACATCTGGCGCTTTACATGTTATCCAGGTCGCTATGGCCAAAAGGGTGTTTGTAATCGGTAAGGGCGGAGCTATCAGCATGGGTATCATGTTTGCCGTAGTAGGCCTCGGCACCGGTGTTGGCCCCATCATAGCTCGCCGCTATACCGGTGATCGACACCCATTGCTGCGCCTTGCTATTGCTTTTTCGTTCCTGCTGATAGCTGCGGGAGTGGCCGTTGCAGCGACCCTTTCCAGCTTCACAACGGTATTATCCGGCATTCTATTGCGGGGCATTGGCGGTGGCATTATTTGGGTGTTCTCAACGCAGCTGCTGATGCAACTAGTACCAGATCACATCCAAGGCCGTGTGTTTGCAGCCGAATTTGCGCTATTCACATTAATGGGTGCTGTCAGCGCTGCAATAGGTGGGTGGTGCATAGATGTCCCCGCAATAGGCTTGGCTGGTACGCTGTGGTGGATGGCAGGCATATGCCTT
>CAZCWQ010000046.1:15056-19402 GCA_964502365.1 uncultured Desulfobacterales bacterium
CTCGAAAGAGTGGGACGCAAAGCCTCCGGCCCGGCAATGATGGGTAGCGGGGTTGCCAACCAACGGTCAAGCAATACAGACGTTGAAGCCCATTCTCTGATGAGAGGAATGGGCTTCTTGCTTTTTGCATGAGATAATTTGAGTGATGGTTCCGGATCAAGCACGGAACCTTAATCACATCAAATCTTCAACCGATCTTCTCTTGTGGGGCAGGAGGCATTGTCGATCTATTGGCCTAGAGCTTGAGGGTTCGATTCCATGAATATTGTCAAGAATTGCGATTCCATTCGACAACCTCAACCTGGACAATTCAGAAGGCCCCAAGACGGTAAAAGGCCTTATGCTCATGTGAAGGGCCAAAAGGTAGATAGTAAAGAGGAGCGGGAAAAGAGTTCTGTTTATGTGAATAATAAAAGTGTTACTACCTTCAAAAACGGTATAGGATCTGATTTTTCTAACCTCTTTGATACTGATGCAGGATTGAAACTGACCAATAAGAGACTAAATGGAACAAATTGTGAGAAAAAACTCGATCAGCAATACGATAAGACAGGAAAAACCTCGATTTCTGCGGCCAAAGAAGATAGGCTTATTGATCAGTGGATCTAATTCTGTATTATGTATTGACTAGTATGGGACTGACTTTTTACAGAATGGCAGTCCAAGCACCCAGAGGCAAGGTTGGCGTCAAAACAGTAGCCCCAAAGGCAATTCGGTTCTGGTTTGCACTTCCCTTGAATGTGAAGTAGATAGGCTGGCTTGTTTGCTTGACCCGCAGGCGTCTTTGTCCTATATTCGCGCCCACAAGAATTGACATATCCAACACATTCGTCTAAGAACTGCGACATTAGTTATCCTCCAATCATCACAGCATCGAATGGGCGCTGAAGGAGATCTTGCTGATATAACGAAAGGCAAATCTGGATGTCCAAGACGCTATTAGTAGAAATAGTAAGTGAGGAAATACCTGCAGGATATATTACGCTGGCCCTTGATGCCATGGCCACCCTAATGGGCCAGAAAATGTCACAGGCCCGCATCGAACACGGCACCATGCATACCTTTGCAACCCCCAGGCGTCTAGCCCTGACAGTTGAAAATGTAACCGAACGACAAGCCTCTATCACTGAGGAGGTCTTGGGACCTCCTACGGCAGTGGCCTTTGACGCCCAAGGACGGCCCACAAAGGCAGCCCAAGGCTTTGCAACAGGCCAAGGTGTTCCACTAAACCGTTTGACCATAAGAACCACAGCCAAGGGCGATTACGTGTGCGTCAGGAAGACCGAACGCGGACAGGCCTCCCTGAGACTCCTTCAAACCATTGTCCCGGAAGTGGTCATGGCTATTCCCTTCCCCAAGTCCATGCGGTGGGCTGACCTCAGCCTGACTTTTGCCAGACCCATTCATTCAGTTCTGGCCCTCTTGGGAGACAAAACCATCTCTTTCAGGCTGGAAAACATCAGAAGCGGTCGACGAACCCTTGGCCATCGGTTTATGCATCCTCGGTCTATTGCCATTGGAAATGCTTCTGAATACGTCCCTGCGCTCCGGTCTGCCTTTGTTCTGGTAGATGTGGCTGAACGAAAAAAGATGATAGAGGAAAAGATATCACAGGCAGCAGCCGATCTGGGCGGTAAGATCCTTTCCGATCCTGACCTGCTAGACACCGTCACACATCTGGTGGAGTACGTTGCTGTGTCAGCCGGAACCTTTGACAAGGACTTTCTCAGGGTCCCCCGTGAGGTCCTGATCACCGCCATGCGGGAGCACCAAAAATACTTTGCCGTGGTCAACTCAGATCATCAATTGTTGCCTTGTTTTGTTGCAGTTAACAACACACCTGTCGAAGATATGGCGCTGGTATCATCTGGACACGAGCGGGTCCTGAGGGCCAGGCTTGAGGATGCGCGCTTTTTTTTCGAAACCGATGCAAGAACGCCTCCCCACGAAATGGTAGACAGGCTCAAGGGGGTGCTGTTTCAGGCAAAGCTGGGTAGCATGTTCGAGAAGGTGCTCCGCGTCCGAGAACTTGCCGAAGACCTTGCAGAGTTGACGACCCCCGAGCTCAAACCCACGGTATCGCGGGCCGCGTGGTTGAGCAAATCAGACCTCACAAGCCAAATGGTCAATGAGTTCCCAAAGCTCCAGGGAGTAATGGGGCGTATTTATGCGGCCCGTTCAGAAGAACCTGAAGCCGTGGCCAAGGCCGTAGAAGAACACTATCTGCCCACCTATGCCGGGGGACCGCTGCCTGAAACCGTGGCTGGTGCGCTGGTAAGTGTGGCCGACAAATTGGACACCATCTGCGGCTGTTTTGGAATTGGTCTCATACCAACCGGCACCACAGACCCTTATGCCTTGAGACGCCAGGCCGTAGGGATTATACAGATCATGCTGGCAAGGGCGCTTTCAGTTTCTCTTGAGGGACTCATTCACAAGAGCCTTGAGCTCTTATACGACAAGATATCTGAAGACCCGGGGCAAACCGCCCAGAAGGTGATTTTGTTCTTTCAGCATCGCATAGAACACCTGTTAGCAGAACAGGGATTAACAAAGGACGTGGTCGCTGCGGTAATAAACACTTCAATAGACAATGTTCCCGCGGTCTTTAAACGGACAAAGGCGTTGGAGAGCCTGAAGGCAAAGCCGGATTTTAAGCCCTTGGCCATAGCCTTTAAACGTGTGGTCAATATTATAAGAAAGGCCCGACAAACAGGAGACATTGCACCGGACGGGCAACGAACCAAGATTGATCCTGACCTGTTTCAGGAAGCTTGCGAGCAAGTACTCTATGATTCCTTTAAAGAGGTCAGGCAGGAGATACTTGAAGATATAGAAAGAGGTTTATTTGATCGTGCCCTGTTGACAGTATCTACCCTGAAGAGACCGGTGGATGACTTTTTTGACGGCGTCATGGTCCTGACCGACGACTTACCTCTTAAACAAAACCGCCTGTCCCTTCTGGGTGAGATTGCGGACCTTTTTGCCAGACTCGCCGACTTTTCAAGAATTTCCACGTAGTTCACACCTTAGAACCTTTGCATAACCTCACCTGCCTCTTTGATATTAGGTTGTGCAAGATCTCACTTTCTTCCATTCGGTCAACAGAATGCCGATCATCGTCTTTGCATCCTGGATCTCGCCCTCCATGATCATTTCAAGGGCAGTGTCAAAGGCTGTGGGTTGGAGTTCCAAGACCTCATCATCGTCAAGTTTTTGCTTGGCTGGCCTCAAGCCGGTGGCAAGAAAAATGTGGATATGCTCATCAGTGTAGCCGGGGGCGGGCAGTATCTCCGCCAGTTTTTCAAAACTTGTGGCTTCATGGCCAGTCTCTTCCACTAACTCTCGCCGGGCGCACTCCATGGGGCGTTCACCGTGCTCCAGGGTTCCGGCAGGGATCTCCCACAGGAATTTGCCCACTGCATGGCGATATTGCCTGATCAAAACAACTTTGCCATCATCAAGCAAGGGTACCATGGCTGCGGCGCCAGGATGCCGAATGACCTCTCGGTCTTTAGTCACTCCGTTTGGCAGGCTAACTTTCTCGAGGGCAACATCAAATATCTTGCCGCGATATAGATTCTTAACGTTGTGCACCTTAACAGACACCAAATCCCCCTTTTCTTGTATCACCTAGTCATGATACGTTCGTTTAGAATTGCGTCCATGCGAGAAAAAACATCACAAAGAATAGCCTTTGACCAATTGTCCCGGCTGTACTCTGAAATGGAGCATGCTTACAACCGCGTCGCCACCAAGATTGGCCTCTCCTGCCAAGCATGTCCTGACAATTGCTGCGCAAGCTACTTCCAGCACCATACCTATATAGAATGGGCCTACCTTTGGAAAGGGATAAGATCATGTACTGATGAAAAACAGAGAGAGTTTATGAACAGTGCTCGCCAGTACGTCAGAAAGAGCGAAACCGTGCTTGCTCAGCACCTCAAGCCCAACATTATGTGTCCCTTGAACGAAGACGGGCTTTGCCAGCTTTATGAATACAGGCTTATGATCTGCCGCATGCACGGGGTACCCAATAGCTTTGTCAGGCCGGATGGCCAGAAGATGAGCTTTCCGGGCTGCTTCAGGTGCCAGGAGCTTTATTCGGATTTGGAAACGGTACCCGTTCTGGACAGAACACACTTTTACCGTGACCTGGCGTCACTGGAGATGGTCTTTGTGGGACAAGACAATAGGGCCCTGCCGAAAGTGAGGCTAACCCTGGCCGAGATGCTAGTACTGGGACCGCCTCCCATCTAATGCCGTAACCTTGCAATCGGCACCATGCCTAAAATTCATTGACGCTATCCGACAAAATGAATAATAAGCACTAACCATAATAAACC
>CAZCWQ010000046.1:19502-23336 GCA_964502365.1 uncultured Desulfobacterales bacterium
GTTATGCCGGAACTGATTACCATCTTTCTGGCCGTAATGCTTACTGATATCATTCTTCTTGATCTTTTTAATACGTTTGGTCTGCCAACATCTACAACTGTATCGATCGTCTTTGCGTTACTAGGAGCCGCCGTGGCAGTATCCTTAATAAAGGTTCACACTGCAGGCGATAGCATTCTTGCCCTGGTAGACTATATAAACACTGGGAAAGCCCTTGCCATTATTTCGGGAATTCTCCTGTCCATAGTGATTGCCTTCTTTTTCGGAGTTACCATCCAGTTCATAGCCCGTCTTGTCTTCACATTTGATTATAGGAAACGTCTCAAGCGTTTTGGAGGTATCTGGGGAGGTCTTTCTCTGGCAGTAATTACCTATTTTATCCTGATCAAAGGTGCCAAATGGACATCATTTCTAACACCCGCATCAGTTGCCTGGATCAAATCCAATGCGTGGACCATATTGTTAGTTGGCTTTGGCTTTTTTGGCGTTATGTTCCAATGCTTGGCGGTTTATACAAAGATTAATATTTTGAAGCCGATTGTTTTGATTGGAACTTTTTCCCTTGCCATGGCCTTTGCTGGCAACGATCTTGTCAATTTTATCGGTGTTCCGCTGGCCGGATTGAGCGCCTACAATATCGCTTCCGCTACTAATAAACCTTTGTCCGCGGCCATGGACGCTCTTCAGAAACCTGTCCAGACCAACACATTTCTGCTGCTGATCGCCGGGACAATAATGGTGATCACATTATGGGTGTCCAGGAAGGCCCGCACTGTCACTCAAACAGAGGTCAGTCTGGGCAGACAGGAAGAAGGCATGGAACGCTTTGGTTCGTCGGCACTTTCAAGAAGTCTTGTGCGTATGTCTCATACGGTTTTTTCCTTTTCAAACAGATTGATTCCTGTACCGCTAAGGAGAACAATTTTCAAACGCCTGGACCCGGGCGTTTATGCGTGCGCGCCTTCAATAGACGGGAAAATACCGTCTTTTGACCTCTTACGCGCTTCTGTAAACCTTATTGTTGCTAGTGCTGTGGTTTCTTTTGCAACTTCATTGAAGCTTCCGCTTTCAACGACATATGTTACGTTCATGGTAGCTATGGGTACATCTCTTTCGGACCAGGCATGGGGCAGAGAAAGCGCTGTTTACAGAGTAACAGGGGTACTCACTGTCATAAGCGGATGGTTCCTGACTGCACTTGCAGCGTTTTCAGTCTCCCTTCTTTTTGCAATCCTCATCTATTATTTCAGACTTGCTGCCATTTTAGGATTACTAGTGCTCCTGATTACTGTTGTATGCCACACTTACCGTCTACATTTCAGAAGGGAAGAAGAAAGCCGTGTGATCGACAGCTTCAGCCTGAAAAATATCAGTGATCCCGATGCCGCAATCAACGCTTCTTTTGAGCAGACCGGATCCTTTCTAAAGGAGATCAGCGATAGTCTGGGTCTCTGTTTTGACGCTGCCTTTTCGGAGGATAGGCAAAGGCTACGAGACACGACAACTTGGACAGATAGGATCCAGAAACGGGCTAACATTATTATCGCAAATACCTTTGATACCCTTTTTCTTCTTCGTAATAAAGCTGTCGACAGCACACAGAAATACACAAGAACAATAAGTTGCATACAGGGTATCGCGGAAAGTCACAGAGACATCATCAAGCGGTCTTATGTGCATTTCGAAAATTGTCACGAAGGATTTAGTGATGCTCAGAAAGAAGAGCTGAGGCGGATCAAAACATATACTACCCGGCTTTTATGGAATACTTCCATCATGTTAGAGCGGAGGAAAAAAGTTGATTACGATTATATTGCCAACCAGAGCCTGAGATTAAACAATCTTGTTACTGAATTTGATAAGAACCAGATAAAACGGATACAAAACGGTGAATCCAAAACTCGCTTAAACATTCTCTATTACGGACTGATGGAAAACTCTGTGAAGATTACCCAACACACACAGAATTTGCTTGATATCTTCAGGGAGTCTTTTAAAGCAGAATAACTAGCCTTAAAAGGAAGCTACTCTCAGCATGAGGAGGAGATAATGCGCATTCCAATTCTTTCGGCATTTATAACTTCACCATTTGACGGCCTTCAGGAACATGCAGAAAAGGTAAAGGAATGTGGATGGGCATTTCAGCAGGCCATAGAGTGCCATGCCGCAGAAAAGTGCAAGGTATTTGAAGAATACCGTCAGGAAGTCATCAAACTTGAAAGTGAAGCTGATGCCATAAAACGCAGGATCCGGGGGCACATACCTATACGAACGAGGCTGCCCGTAAATCAATTCCAGGTATTTATGTACTTAAAAGAACAGGATAAGGTCCTTGATTCTGTTGAAGATGCCCTTGATTGGCTCTCCTATCGGGCGAGCCAAGGCATTGCGAAGAAAGAACTAAAAGAAACCTTGTTCCTTCTTGTTGATGCAGTTCTCGAGCCGATCGAAGAACTCAGCCGATTGGTGGCTGAGGCAAAGAAATATTTTGACAGTTACTCTGAGAAGCAGCGGGGAATTGTAAAAGACATTATTCATAATTTGAGAAAGAGGGAGCATGATGCAGACAGAGTTGAAGATGAACTAAAATTCAAGATCTTTAGTATGGAGAAGGACCCGGTGGCAATATTTCATCTAGTCAAGCTTGCTGAAATCATCGGCTCTATTGCCGATCATGCGGAAAATGCTGGAGATGTGATGAGGACCATGATTGCACGGAAGAAAAAAACCTTTTTTGGCAAATAGAGAGCACAGCTTCAATACAGCCTGAAATGCTCTGACCACATCCAACCCTTAACCCTCTCTGACTCACAGCCATTTATCTCTTTGCCGCCCACACAATACTAATACTACCAGTGTATCGGGTTGATCTCTGGAGATACGGATATGGGTGAAAGCCCGTGTGTTGCAATGCCTCCGATCTGCTGAAAATACAAGACACGCACGTATGCTCGGACCAGCGTTGCCACGTGTCAACAGTTTGACGCATCGCCGCGCTCCCAATCAAAGCCCACCTCGATTCCCATGCTGAAATATTTGAACAAGCCAGCTCTAATCGTTTGGAATTACAGATAATTACTTGTTTGGAGTATTACGGCACGATTCCTGCTAGTGATGCAATGACAGACCGTAGTTTTGCCGTATTCAGTTTGTTGTAGCGAGACCTGACGTGTGAAGCCTCCCCGCCCTTCCGGTCGGGGAGCACGCCGGTCAACTAGAATGAGTGAAAATATTCCTATAATGAGTTACCTTGAAAACTTCGGGATATCCGGGATGTCACCTACTGAAGAGGCCAGGTTCCATGTCTTACTCTTGTGCTGCATTCGTTTCGTTGTGGAGAAACATGGAGGAGCCATGGAAACAGACCCGGTGACACACAACGCCTCTATAAGCATCCCACGAAGTAAAAGGGCAGTCTGCTGTCAAGAATTAAGAGTACTGCTTGGCCAGATGCCGTGAACCGATTCATTGCAAATTGCCTTCATAGCCTGAGCCCTTGTCGGCCATCTCTATCAGCCCTGTTATGGGAGTGTGTTTGAATCACAGGAGACGACCCACATCGAAAAGACCGCAAATCAAAACATAAATGCCAATGAAGGCCGGTTCCGCATAAAGCCTGAATACCTGGGGGCCATACTGTACGACAAGGAAAGCCTGCGCGCGGTTGAGGAAAAAAAGAAACCGTTGCTTGTTGCTTCCCCGTATATCAAGGCATCTCAGTGTATAGAGCATATGTCAAAAAAGTTCCGAAATCACGAAGGCTCATATGATCCCAGGATAAAGTTCAAACACCCCTTCAGACGCTTCGCCGCCATACTGTCCCAAAAAATCTGA
>CAZCWQ010000047.1:0-23278 GCA_964502365.1 uncultured Desulfobacterales bacterium
CCTATTGTAAGTGGGTCTGGGCGGCTACGTCGAATATGGTGCCGTTGCTGGGGCTTACAGGCCACAAACCAGTGACCTGACCTCAAAAAAGATGTCCCCTGACGGCTTAATATTGTGCTCCCCATAGTAATATTTCGACAGAGCTTCTACACCAACCTCTGGGAGGGCATATAGCCGGCAGAAGGCCGGCTTTTGACAGGAGAGGATATGCCGCGTTCACTGAAGAAAGGTCCTTACATCGAACCCAAATTGTTGAAAAAGGCCCTTGCGGCACAGGAGAGTAGGAGTCGAAGGGTTATTAAGACGTGGTCCAGACGTTCCACCATTGTGCCCGAATTAGTCGGTTTGACGCTGGCCGTCCACAATGGGAAAAAGTTCGTTCCTGTTTTCATTTCAGAGGACATGGTCGGTCACAAACTTGGCGAGTTTGCGCCGACAAGGACGTTTTATGGACATGCCGGTGTTAAAAAGACGCGTCTGAAAGGACAAAAGAAATAGACGGACTTAGGACATGCAAGTTAAGGCAGTAGCCAAGTACGTGCGAATTTCTCCTGCAAAGGTTCGCAAAGTGGCAAGAGCTATCAAGGGCAAACCAGTAGAGGATGCTCTAAATCTCTTGAGTTTCATGCCACAGCGTTCGGCCAAGATCTTGGTAAAAGTAATCCGTTCGGCAGTAGCTAATGCTGACCAAGAACCAGACGTTGACGTCGATAACCTGTCTGTTTCCAGTATTGCCATTGATCACGGCCCTAGCTTGAAACGCTTTAGGCCAAGGGCAATGGGACGAGCAACCCGGATTCTGAAACGGACTAGTCATATTACGATTGAATTGGCTGAACAATAGCAAACAGAGGAGGTTGGTTTGGGACAGAAAGTCAACCCGATTGGCTTCAGATTAGGAGTTATCAAGGGGTGGGATTCTCGGTGGTTTGCCGCGAAAGGGTATGCCACATTCATTGAAGATGATTACAAGATCCGAGAATTTCTGAAGAAAAAGCTCTACCATGCCGGCATATCGAGAATCGAGATTGAAAGGTGGGCCAAGCGGATTAGGTTAAGAATATATGCGGCCCGTCCGGGTATCGTCATTGGAAAAAAGGGGGCCGAGATCGAATTGCTGAAAAAGGACCTGGAGAAAATGGTTCCGCAGGAGTTGGTCATTGATATTCAGGAGGTGAGGAAACCCGAGGTGGACGCTCAGCTTGTTGCGGAAAACGTTGCCTTGCAGATTGTGCGCCGTGTGGCCTTTCGCAGAGCGATAAAGAGGAGCGTAGCCTCGGCCATGAGGTTCGGCGCCAAAGGGATTAAGGTATGTTGCGCGGGTCGACTGGGTGGTGCCGAGATGGCGCGGACCGAATGGTATAAGGAAGGCAGAATACCCCTTCACACCTTGAGAGCGGACATCGATTATGGGTTTGCCGAAGCCCACACCACTTATGGCGTCATTGGAGTAAAGGTATGGATATTCAATGGTGAAATCCTTGAAAAGGAAAAGGTCATAGCCGTTTAAAGGAAACAATGTCATGTTGAGTCCCAAGAAGGTAAAATATCGAAAGCAACAAAAAGGCAGAATGAGAGGCAGTGCCTATCGAGGGGGGAGATTGACATTCGGAGAGTTTGGGCTTCAGGCCGTTGAATGCGGCCGGATGACTGCTCAGCAGATAGAGGCAGCCCGTATTGCCATGACTCGCCACGTAAAGCGTGGTGGAAAGATATGGATTCGGGTCTTTCCGGACAAGCCATTTACAAAGAAGCCAGCCGAAACCAGAATGGGCAAGGGGAAGGGCTCTCCAGAGGGCTGGGTGGCAGTGGTCAAGCCTGGTCGAATTCTCTATGAGATGGAAGGGGTTTCTTTGGAGCTCGCAACCGAAGCGCTTCGTTTGGCATCTCATAAGCTTCCGTTCAGAACACGTATGGTGGTGCGGGGGGAGCGTTTATGAAGGCAAGTGAAATTCGGGAGTTAAGCCATGAGGAGATCCGTCAAAAATTGAGGGAGCTGACAGAGGAGGAGTTTAATCTAAGGTTTCAGCATGCTACGGACCAGCTCGAAAATGCGATGAGGCTGGGCCATGTCAAGCGGGATATCGCTCGTACAAAGACTGTATTGAGAGAGCTGGAACTGGCATCCAGTAGTAAATAGAATCGCGAAGCGATTCTATTGGGGACTATTGTAATAAGAGATGAAAGAGCGGGGAATACGAAAAAGGCGGATCGGTAAAGTCGTAAGCGACAAGATGGACAAAACGGTTGTTGTGACAATAGATAGGATTGTCAAACATCCTGTTTACAAGAAATATGTGAAACGCCGCGCCAAGTGTGTAGCCCATGATGAAAGGAACATGTGTGGTATCGGGGATAAGGTCATGATCGCAGAAACGAGGCCTGTGAGTAAAACAAAGCGGTGGCGTGTTTGTGAGATTATCGAAAAGGCCGTTTAAGGAGAATCATGGCCAATGATACAGTCGGAAACAAACTTGCAGGTGGCAGATAATTCAGGCGCAAAGAAGCTGTATTGCATCAGGGTACTGGGAGGATCCAGGAGACGGTATGCGAGGATCGGCGATGTTATTATTGTTGCAGTGAAGGAGGCGATACCAAACGCTAAGGTTAAGAAGGGAGATGTGATGCGTGCAGTGGTGGTCCGAACGAAGAAGGAATTGCGTCGGGCTGATGGTTCTTACATAAAATTTGACGATAATTCTGCGGTACTAATCAATCAACACGGAGAGCCGATAGGGACTAGAATCTTTGGCCCGGTAGCCAGAGAGCTTCGAGCAAAAAAATTTATGAAGATCATATCATTGGCTCCAGAGGTTTTGTAACTTCGGGTCTCAGGCAAGGGGAAGCCGTTCATGTCAGCGGGAAGATGCTCCATAAAGCGCGACGACAAAGTCAAAGTCGTAGCAGGCAAGGAAAAGGGTAAGATTGGCAAGGTTTTGAAGGTACTCCATGAAGATGAATGCGTTATCGTTGAGAGCGTCAATTTTGTCAAGCGTCATACGAGACCTGGGGGCAAGGCACCGCGTGGTGGGATCATAGAGAAAGAGGCGCCCATCCATTGGTCCAACCTAATGTTGATGTGTAACAAATGTATAAGTCCCATAAGGGTGAAGATGCAGCGCCTGGAAGACGGTAGCAAGGTCAGGATGTGCAGGAAGTGCGGAGAAATTATCGACACTTAGGTTGAGGGTGGTTATGTCACATTTAAAGGCATTTTACCAAAAAGATGTAATTCCCAAACTCATGGGAAGGTTTCAATACAAGAATGTGATGCAGGTCCCAAAACTGGGCAAGATCGTCCTCAACATGGGACTTGGGGAGGCAATCCAGAACATTAAGATTCTTGATTCTGCTGTGGAAGAGCTTGCTCTGATTGCCGGCCAAAGGCCTGTGATAAGGCGTGCACGCAAGTCAATCGCGTCATTCAAGCTTAGGGCGGGTATGCCCATAGGCTGCATGGTGACGCTTCGAGGCAACCGCATGTACGACTTGTTTACAAGGCTTGTCAACATAGCGCTGCCGAGGGTCCGGGACTTTCGCGGAGTTTCGGGGAAGGCCTTTGACGGTCGGGGTAATTATTCTCTAGGGATTAAAGAGCATATAATATTTCCGGAAATCGATTATGACAAGATCGATAAGATCAAGGGGTTGAATGTAACTGTTGTGACCACTGCGGAAACTGACGAGGAAGGCAAAGAACTCCTAAGATTGATGGGAATGCCCTTCAGGAACTGAGGAATAGGAGGAGTGGGTGGCAAGGAAATCTCTGATGGTTAAGGCAACACGCGAGCCACGGTTTCGAACCAGGGCCTATTCAAGGTGCCCTGTGTGCGGGCGAGCAAGGGCTTTTATGAGGAAATTTGGGATTTGTCGTATATGTTTTAGAAATTTGGCTCTCAGGGGGCAGCTGCCCGGAGTCGTTAAGTCTAGTTGGTAACACAAGCGGTGATTAGTCGACAAGACTGTCTTGTTTGCCGTTCAAATTGACAACAAGCTCCCGAGAAAGGAGACAAGTGATGTCGATAAGCGATCCGTTGGGTGATATGCTGACCCGTATAAGGAATGCCGATATTGCCAGACATAGCAAGGTTGACATTCCCGCATCAAAGATGAAGGTCAGCATAGCCAAGATATTGAAGACGGAGGGCTACATAAAAAATTATAAGGTGCTCAAAGACCGGGGCCACGGGGTTCTGAGGGTTTTTGTTAAGTACGATGAGGGCAAGCAGGGGGTTATTACAGGACTTAGGAGGCTTAGCAAACCCGGGCGGCGTGTTTATGTCAAGAAAAAGGACATTCCGTTTGTTTTGAACGGAACCGGCATAGCTGTGCTGTCAACCTCAAAGGGGATTCTCACCGACCGTGAAGCAAGAAAGCAAAACGTCGGTGGTGAACTTCTGTGTAATGTTTGGTAGGCTGAAGGCTTTTTCTTAAGCATGGAGGCAGGAATAGCAGTAACAAAATTAGCGCGGACTTGGGAAAGACAAAGCATTGTTGTGTATCTTACAGTGCTTGCATTTTGACAAGGCGACTTTTTGTGTCTTTGTGGTTGTCGTGATAGTTTTCTGAAAAGATAGTCGAGTTTCAGGCTTTAGGGACCTAAGAAAGGGAATACCAAAAATGTCACGAGTGGGAAAGCGACCAATTCCCATACCCGATAGCGTAAAAGTCACCTATGAGGGCCGGAAACTTAGCGTTAAGGGGCCGAAAGGAGATTTGTCTCGGTCAATACATGATAGCATAGAGCTGAACATTGCAGATGGCTTTATCCATATTGCTCCCACTGCCAAGGGTAAAAGAGCCGGGGCCATACATGGACTCACACGGACATTGGTGGCAAACATGGTAACAGGTGTTACTGAAGGATTTGAACGTGTCCTGGAAATCGCCGGAGTGGGTTACCGTGTTGATTCAAAGGCTGACATCTTGACGTTTGCCCTCGGGTATTCCCATCCTGTCGTTTACAAGTTACCTGACGGCATAACAGCCTCGGTGGCAAAAAACAGGGTGGTATTAACTGGAACTGATAAGGAGCTGTTGGGAGCCGCGGCTGCAACTATCAGGGGTTTTAGGGTGCCTGAGCCGTACAAAGGTAAGGGAATCAAATACACTGAAGAGCGCATCAGACGTAAGGTGGGCAAGTCTGGCGCTAAGTGATCGTAAGCAAATCATGGGTGCATTGAGCAAGAAGAAAGAGGCCCGTTTAAAACGGAAAAGACGTGTCCGAAAAAAGATATTCGGCACGGAAGAGAAACCGAGACTGACGGTTTTTAGGAGCGCACGACACATGTATGCCCAAGTCGTCGTAGATACAAATGGTTACGCAGTGGTCTCAGCTTCGACGCTTGACAAAGAAGCGCGGCAGCATTCTCCCTTTGAAAGCAAAGTTGAGGCAGCAAGATTTGTCGGGAAGATTGTTGCACGGAGGGCAATGGAAAAAGGGGTGTCTAAGGTCGTTTTTGACAGGAACGGATTTTTATATCATGGCCGAGTACGGGCTGTCGCAACCGGGGCTCGTGAGCAGGGCCTCGATTTTTAGCAAGGAGGAGGACGGTTGATCGGTGGAGAAACAGAAGAGATCCAGTTAATAGACAAGGTGGTTCACATAAGCCGGACTGCCAAGGTAGTGAAAGGAGGCCGCCGCTTTAGTTTCAGCGCAGTTGTCGTTGTTGGCGACGGCAATGGTAAGGTGGGACACGGCTTGGGGAAGGCCAACGAAGTACCCGAAGCCATTCGCAAGGGAGTTGAACGGGCCAAGAAGAACATGATTCGGGTTGCTCTGGTAAACCACACGATTCCGTATGAAGTCGTAGGAAAATACGGTGCCGGGCGGGTGTTGCTCAAACCCGCATCCCAAGGTACTGGAGTCATTGCCGGTGGTGCTGTACGCGCTGTGTTGGAAGCTGCCGGCGTGCAGAATATACTGACAAAGTGTATGAGGTCCCACAACCCCCATAATTTGGTTAAAGCCACCTTGAACGGCTTGAGTCAACTGCGAAGCCGCGAAACCATAGCGGCTAGACGCGGCAAGGAGCCAGGTGAGATTTAGGTACGTGGTGTCGCTGCCGGCATTCTTTTACGCCGAACATCTCAAGTGCTTTTCTCCAAAATGCTTACTGTCGCTCACAAAAGAGTTTTTATGAGTTGATAAAGGTTGGTTCGTGACTGGTATGGCACTTCTTGATTTAGAGAAAGTTCGATGTCTGGAAAGCTGAAGATTACCTTAAGAAAAAGTGTTGTGGGCAGACCCAGGAAATACCGGAGGACTGTTGAAAGTCTAGGCCTTAGAAAGTCAAATAGGACCGTCGTCTTGAATGACACACCTTGTGTCAGGGGAATGATTCAAAAGGTGCCACATTTATTAGAAGTCGAGGAGTGCACCGATGAAACTCAATGAGCTGTCGCCTCCGAAAGGAGCACGCAAGTCTGCCAAGCGCATTGGCCGAGGACCAGGCTCGGGACAAGGCAAGACCGCCGGCCGAGGAACAAAGGGACAGAAGAGTCGTTCCGGCGGCAACATAAGGCCAGGGTTTGAGGGTGGCCAGATGCCTTTACAGCGCCGTTTGCCGAAGCGGGGCTTTACGAATATTTTTAGGAAGCGATATGCTATTGTCAATATACGAGACCTGGCACGTTTTGATAAAGGAACCGTAGTGGATGAGACATTACTAGTGGAAGCCAAACTCGTAAGGCGACGGCGAGATGGGGTCAAACTGTTGGGCCACGGGGTCATTGACTATCCCCTGGTTGTCAGGGTTAACAGATGTAGCAGATCGGCGAAGGCCAGTATCGAAGGTGCTGGGGGGAAGGTAGAGCTGATGTGATATGGTAGGTGGTTTTCAAAATATTTTCAAGATACCTGAGTTAAAAAACCGAATCCTGTACACTTTTGGACTCCTGATGGTGTATCGCATCGGCTGCGCCGTGCCCACGCCGGGTATCGACGCAGATGCCCTTGCCACATTTTTTGCCCGCGCCAAAGGGACCCTGTTGGGGATGTTTGACATGTTTTCCGGTGGTGCCCTGGAAAGGCTTTCCGTATTTGCCTTGGGGATTATGCCCTATATCAGCGCTTCTATCATCCTGCAATTGCTCACAGTAGTTATTCCCCACTTGGAGAGACTTTCCAAGGAAGGCGAAGCCGGGCGTAAAAAGATCACCCAGTATACTCGTTACGGCACTGTTATGTTGAGTATCATTCAGGGTTTTGGTATCGCTGTTGGGCTTGAAAGGATGAGTGCCCCTGGCGCTGCTACCGTGGTGGCATACCCTGGGTGGAGCTTCAGGTTGATGACAGTGGTTACCCTTACTGCTGGCACGGCCTTTATTATGTGGCTGGGGGAGCAGATTACAGAGCGGGGGATCGGCAATGGGATTTCGTTGATCATATTTGCAGGGATTGTGGCGCGAATGCCAAATGCAGTCAGTAACACGTTTCGTTTGATGAGAACCGGGGAGATCGGTATTTTCTTGGTATTGGTGTTGATGGTATTGATGGTGGCTGTTGTGGCGTTTATCATATTCGTAGAACGGGGCCAGCGGCGCATTCCGGTCCAGTATGCAAAACGGGTTATTGGCCGAAAGATGTATGGAGGTCAGAGCACGCACCTGCCCCTGAAAATCAATACATCGGGCGTCATTCCGCCAATTTTTGCTTCTTCGATAATCATGTTCCCGGCCACGATTGCCAATTTTGTGCAGGTTCCCTGGGTTCAGAGTGCTGCTCAGGCCATGACACCTGGCAGCGTTGTGTATAATCTCGTATATGTCGGTTTCATCATCTTTTTCTGCTTTTTCTATACGGCGGTTACCTTTAATCCTATTGACGTGGCTGACAACATGAAAAAATATGGTGGGTATATACCCGGTATCAGGCCCGGAAAGCGCACCGCGGATTACATTGATCGAGTGCTAACGCGCATCACCTTTGGTGGTGCGATTTATGTGTCCGCGGTTTGCGTACTGCCGACCATACTGATTGCCAGGTTTAATGTACCCTTCTACTTTGGTGGTACTGCCCTGCTGATTGTTGTAGGAGTGGCCATAGACACCGTAGCCCAGATGGAAAGCCACATGCTGGCTCGACATTATGAAGGTTTTATGAAGAAAGGGGGGCCGTTCAAGGGACGTCGTTGATATGGTCATCCTGAAATCTCCAAAGGAGATTGAAAAGATCCGCTTTAGTAACCAAGTAGTTGCGGAGATACTTGAAAAACTGAAAGAAGAAGTCGCTCCTGGTATTGATACGTTGGCTTTAAACAAGATGTCCGAAGAATTGGCTCGTAAGAGAAAAGCGGTACCTGCTTTTAAGGGATATCGGGGTTATCCATATGCTCTTTGTGCATCCGTCAACCATCAGGTGGTCCACGGTTTTCCGTGCAGACGTCCTCTGAAGGAAGGGGATATCCTGAGCATGGATTTTGGTATTTGCCATGACGGCTATTATGGAGATTCCGCCATCACCGTTGCAGTGGGCAAGACATCAGAGCTTGGCGAGCGTCTTATGGAAATTACGAGAAGAGCCCTTTTTTCAGGGATTGAGCAGGCTGTGCCAGGCAAACGATTATCTGATATCTCTCATGCGATTCAGAGCCGTGTAGAGGCAGCTGGGTTTTCTGTAGTCAGGAAATTTGTAGGGCATGGCATAGGGAAAGAATTGCATGAGGATCCTCAGATCCCTAATTATGGGAAGCCTGGTATGGGGATTCGCCTGAAACCGGGTATGGTTTTTGCCATTGAGCCCATGGTAAATACAGGAGGATACGAGGTAGAGACCTTGGAAGACGGCTGGACGACAGTGACAAAAGATGGGGGTCTGTCAGCCCATTTTGAACACACTATAGCCATTACGGAAGACGGACCCGTAATTTTGAGCATTACGGACGGCAAGGGGTGAATCTCAGTCGAACAAGGGACACAAGCCAATAATGAAAGTGGGGAATTAAATGAAAGTAAGGGCATCGGCAAAGAAGATATGTAACAAGTGCAAGATTGTTCGCCGGAAGGGAACGGTGAGAGTCATTTGCGAAAACAAGAGACATAAGCAAAGGCAGGGATGAAGTTGTCAGTCGTGAATCGATCTTTGTGGATCTCGTAATGAATAATGAGAGTGAGGGGGCAGGATATTGGCACGTATAGCAGGCGTTGATCTACCAAAAAACAAGAGGGTGGAAATAGCTCTGACTTACATTTATGGGGTTGGCCGGAGCGCTTCTGGGAAAATATTAGCTCAAACCGACATAGACCCAGACACGAATACCGACCAGTTAAGCGAAGAACAAGTCAGCGCCATACGAAAGATCATTGACAGTCAATACAAAGTGGAAGGTGAGCTTCGGACAGAGATTTCCATGAACATAAAGCGACTCATGGAGCTGGGTTGCTACCGCGGGCTCCGACACCGAAAATCGTTACCGGCCCGTGGACAGCGTACCAGCACCAACGCCAGGACCCGCAAGGGACCGCGTCGAAGAGTTGTGGGGAAAAGAAAGAAATAGGGGGTACAGTACGTATCATGGCAAGACCTTCCAAAAAAAGGAAAGAGAAGAAGAACATATTGAGCGGGATAGCCCATATTCAGTCTACCTTCAACAATACCATTGTGACCATCACGGATCAGGCGGGCAACGTGGTTGCGTGGTCTAGCGCAGGATCTCAGGGCTTTAAGGGGTCGAGAAAGAGCACCCCTTTTGCTGCTCAGCTTGCAGCGCAAGATGCGGCCAAGAAGGCTATGGAACATGGGATGAGAAATGTTGAGGTTTATGTGAAAGGCCCTGGCGCTGGTCGAGAGGCCGCACTGCGTGCGCTCCAGGCTGCTGGATTTAATGTGGTTTTGATTAAGGATGTGACACCGATTCCCCATAATGGTTGCAGACCCCCCAAGCGCCGCAGAGTGTGAAAGGAGGACAGTTTTGGCACGATATATCGGTTCGGTATGCAGGCTGTGCCGCCGGGAAAACCTGAAGATCTTTTTGAAGGGAGACAGATGCTATTCTGACAAGTGTGCGTTTGACCGGAGGGGCTATGCCCCAGGACAGCATGGGCAGCTGCGCAGGCGTAAAGTTTCCGACTATGGCATCCAACTGCGGGAGAAACAGAAAGTCAAGCGGATGTATGGCTTGCTGGAAGGCCAGTTTAGGGGGTTGTTCAAGAAGGCCGAACAGAAACGCGGTGTGACCGGCACAAACCTGTTGGTTTTTTTGGAGCGTCGGCTAGACAACGTGGTTTATCGTCTGGGCTTTGCTGATTCCCGAACACAGGCCAGACAGTTGGTCCGTCATGACCACTTTACAGTCAATGGGAAGAAAATGAATTTTCCCTCCTATCTAGTCAAGATAGGTGACGTTGTAGAAGTGCGAGAGAAGAGCCGGAATGTGCGAGTTATTTTGGATGCTATGGAGACTGTTGTACGGCGCGGTATTTCAGCATGGCTTGAGATAGAGAAGGAGGCCTTTAGGGGCAGGGTCAAGGCTTACCCAACTCGGGAGGAGTTGACCATGCCGATTCAAGAGCAGCTTATCGTAGAGCTTTATTCCAAGTAGTAAAAGGGGTGTGTTGCAGGTCGGTTTAGATGCCTGTTGGAATATAATCAGCAAGATTGGAGAGTGGACCATGTCATCAGGATCGAATGAAATCATGTACATGAACTGGCGTGAACTCATCAAGCCTGAGCGGGTTGAGGTAAGTGACAGCACAGCGACCTACGGAAAGTTTGTGTGTGAGCCCTTAGAACGCGGCTTTGGTATTACCATTGGCAACGCCCTTCGTAGAATCCTCCTTTCTTCAATTCATGGAGCGGCCATTGTTTCAGTAATGATAGATGGTGTCATGCACGAATTTTCTGCCATACCAGGTGTGCTGGAAGATGTATCTGAGGTGGCATTGAACCTCAAAGAGGTGCGACTCCGAATGGCAGATTCCGGACCCAGGGTCATTAGGATTGAGGCCTCTGAAGAAGGTGAGGTGAAAGCAGGAGATATTATAACTGACGGGAGCGTTGAGATCCTCAACCCCGAGCATCGTATTGCGACCTTATCCAAAGGCGTTAAGTTGAATATGACCATGACGGTAAGAGTGGGGAAAGGTTATGTTCCTGCCGAGATGAACAAAGGAGAAAATGACCCTGTTGGTACCATACCGTTGGATGCGGTCTTTTCACCCATTAAGCGAGTCAATTATGTTGTCGGGAATGCCAGGGTTGGCCAAAGGACTGATTATGATAAGCTTAGCCTTGAGGTCTGGACGGATGGGAGTGTTCTTCCGGAAGATGCAACAGCATATGCTGCGAAAATACTCAAGGAACAGATGAACGTTTTTATCACTTTTGATGAGGAGCCAGAACCCGAACCGGAAGAACCAGAAGAGAAAGAGGAGCCCCTTAACGAAAACCTTTATCGTAGTGTGGAAGAGTTGGAGCTTTCAGTTCGTTCCGCAAATTGTTTAAAGAATGCCAACATTCGGTATATCGGAGAGTTAGTTCAGAGGACTGAGCAGGCGATGCTCAAGACGAAGAACTTTGGTCGAAAATCACTCAATGAGATTAAGGAAGTACTTACAGAAATGGGATTAACGCTTGGTATGAAGGTTGAGGGCTTTGTGCTGCCTGATGAAGAGGCTGGGGAGGGAGAAGAGAGCGATACATGAGGCATCAAAAGGCCGGAAAGAAACTCAGTCGCACAGAAAGCCATCGTACTGCCATGTTTCGGAATATGGTAACTTCCCTTTTCACCCATGGCCGGATTCGGACAACGGGTGCCAAGGCTAAGGAGTTGAGGCGGTGGGCCGACCGCATGATTACCTTGGCAAAGAGAGGCGATCTCCACGCGCGGCGCCAGGTGCTGGCAGTTATGAGAGACAAGACAGTTGTCCATAGACTCTTCGAGGAAGCACAGATGCGTTTTGGAGGCAGGGCAGGAGGTTATACCAAGGTAATGAAGATAGGCTGGCGTAAGGGTGATGCGGCTCCTATCTCACTCGTAGACCTTGTCACTGCCCAAGAAAAACAAAAAGGGAAAAAGAAAAAGCCTAAGGCGTTAAAAAAGGCAACGCCCAAGGCCCAAAAGGAAATGCACGAAGAGTCCAGGGAAAAAGAAAAACCAGAAGAGGTCAAAGCCGCCAAGAAGGCTGAAGAGGAAGCATCGCCGGAGACAAAAGAAAAGGAAGTTGATACTCCTGAGCTGGGAGGCGATGAAGGGGGCAAGGAAAGTGATGTTGGCCCTGAAGGCACCGACGGGACGGAAACTGAAGGGGATAAGGAGAAAGAGTAGACAATATTTGCCTCTGTGTTCTTGCTTTGCAGCGGAGGGAACAAATTGCAGATAGAAAAAGGGAGGTAGCCGTTATTGGCTGCCTTTTTTTGTAGTGGAGACTACGACTAGACTTCTATGCGGCCAAGCAGACCCCTACCTGTCTGTTTCATCTAATAAAAACGCTTTGCAAAATAAATCAGTTATGTCAATCAAGGCTGATAGTCTTTTCGTGTTGTGACATGTGTTTTGTGTAGGGGGAGGCGTATATGTCCAAGAAAGTGTTGGTTCCTATTGCAGATGGTATTGAAGAGCTGGAAGCAGTAAGCATTATTGATGTGTTGAGACGAGCAGGTGCGCATGTGACAGTCGCATCGGTCGCCAAGTTGCAGGTGACTGCATCTCGTGGGGTAAAGTTGGTGGCAGACCGGCTCATTGCTGAGTGTGTGGGTGAGACTTACGACCTGATTGTGTTGCCGGGTGGTATGCCGGGGGCCGAGCACCTACGTGATTCAAAGGAACTGGAAATGCTGTTAAGGCGGCAGGCTGAGCAGGGAAGGTTGTATGGGGCCATCTGTGCCTCGCCCGCAGTCGTGCTCCACCACCATGGTCTTCTGGCCCAAAAGCGGGCAACATGTTATCCTGGTTTTGGCGACCAACTCCAAGACATGGGTGCAGCAGAAGCGCGCGTCGTTGTGGACGGTCAGTGTATTACGAGTCAAGGGCCAGGAACCGCTTTGGAGTTTTCGCTGAAATTGGTTGAGTTGCTTTATGGACAGGAGAAGGCCGGAGAAGTTGCCCGAGCCATGATCGCCCTGTAAGCCTCGGCAACTTGTTCTAATGACACGGCGAGACCTTTGCACAACCTCGTCTCGCTCTTTGATATGAGGTTTTTGACCCATCCACGGACTTGCTCACTAAATCGCAAGAACTCTCCGCCTCCGCCAAGGCTGCGGCGGATCAAACAGCTTGCGATTTGCCCACTAAGGTGGGCCGTTCGCTTCGTCCGGATGGGTGCCCCAAAAACCTCATAATTGTCGCTTTGCGAGGTTCTGCAAAGGTCTCACGGCCTTTGCAGACCAGAGAGTGTCTTTTGTGGTATCGACACTGTTTTTTTGCTGTTGAAAGGAGGACCCCATGGACCTGGACATCTTTGAAAAGATGGAAGCTGATGAGCTTCGCAAGTATATCGAATTTCTTCTCTGGCATTACCGTGTGATGGACGCATTCTGGTTCATCTACGTGTCTGAGCGCTTTGATCAACCCACTGCTGAGCGCATCAATGAGCAGGTTTGGGGGCGGGTGGCCGGGATGGCTGCCAAGGACCTGTTGGCCCGCTTTCGGATTCAAGATAAGGGCCTGAAGGGCTTTGTAAAGGCCCAAAGATATTTTCCATGGTGCATCCTCGTGGGATACAAGATCGAGGAAAGGCCTGAACAGGTAATCATTTCCGTCCCGTCATGCCCCACTCAAGAGGCACGTCTCAGGAGAGGTCTGGATGAGTTCGTGTGTAAGGAAATGCATCGGGGAGAGTTTGAGGGCTTTGCTCAAGAAGTTGACGACCGTATAAGGGTGGAATGCCTCTTCGCTCCGCCAGATCCCCATCCTGATGACATGTTTTGCAAGTGGCGGTTTTACCTTATTCCTCAAACTTCCCAAAAGGGCGGTCAAATGTGAACTCAGCAGGAGCCACCACCAATTTCTCAGCGGCTTGACCAACATTACCTGTCAGAGCCGTGAAGGGCAGTGAGACAACAAAGAGGGCCTCGCCAATCATTGTTGCCGCGAACCCCAACGGTCTGGCCAGGACCAAGTCAAAGATCATTGCTCCAGCCCTATCTTCATCCTCACTGCTCCGATCTACTGCCATAGCTGGGGGCGCCATCATGGACAACATCAATACGGTTGACACCAGAAAGGTCAGAGATTGCTTTTTCCAACCGGACATATAGTTTCTCCTCTTTGGTTTAGTTACGGTCAAGCTTGATGTTGACGCATCTTTTCACAGAATGGAAAAGGCACTTCATAGCCCAAAATTCCGGTCACCCCGCCGTCTGGGAGGCAACAGCCGCTTTTGCAAAAAGACCAACTTGCCTCCTGGGAGGGTTAAAACACCCCTACTGACCGGCGCTTTGCCTTGAAAGAATCTTCCGGGCTCGGAACCCAACACAAATTTTCAAATCTAGTGATGAACAGCGGCTGTTACGCCGCCGTCGTCGCCGCTGACGGCAGCGGCGACAGCAGCAACGGCAGCTACGCCTGCAACGACAATACCCGTTATGGTCGCCGCAGATAGACCCGCAGCAGCGCCCTCGCCAGCAGCAGCAGCCCCAGCTCCTGCACCAGCACCAGCATCTGCCGCCGCACCTGCACCGGTTGCGGCCCCTGATTCGGTTCCAGCAGCAGCCCCTTGAGCTGCGAATCCGACGCTCGCGTAACAGGGAAAGAAAGTTAGGGCACAAATCAGCACGAAAATGCACGCCATCATTGAGGAATCCTTCCGGAGAATACCCATCATTATGCACCTTCCTTTCTGGGGATGACGATATGAAACGAGAACCAAGCTTTCAGATAGAACCTTATCGGCTGGTCTTGTCCCATGTCAAGAAAAAAATCCTACCAGTCTCAATTCTTTATCTTCTCTATGCCTGCCCTCAATCCTGCCGGCGTCAGGCCTTTGGTGAGGTCGAAAAGGGTTCGCCGTTTTTCTACGTTCTGTGCCACGTCCCTGGTCCACGGAGAAATCGCATAGTCGTATCTGCGTGGTGAGTCACGGTCTTCGAACATGCGAGTGGGCACCTTCAGAAACACTCCCTTTTCGTGGTAGTCTTTATTGAAAGACCCTGGTATCCCGTCTGTGTCTGTAAGGCTGTACCAGGCTCCCACGGTGACCCCTGAAGGATAGGCCCGGCTCGCCTCGAACATCCAGCCTTTATCTCCGGCCAGAAATTCGCCATACTGGGCCTTCAATGTCAAGTCAAGGCCTGGAATGGTGTAATAGAAATTGCCAAGGAACGTGTGAGCCCTGAGTTCCCCTAAGCCAACCAGATCGCCTGGTTCTCTTTTTCGCACCCAGTTCCCCTCAACGCCAACCGCGATGCGGCCATCACCTAAGAAGGTGAGGAGTTCGGTGCCCACACCTGCGTACATCAGTTCAAGATATCCTAGACTCAGCCTCCCGAAGGTCCGATCCGTCAAGTGGACAACTTGGTCCACGACAATCCTGTCAAAGGTGGCATTGGTGCCTTTAAAATCCACAATATCGCTTCGTACAGGATTTTCGGGTATGATATTTGAGGTGCTGACGTTGGTATACAGCGGGATCTTAAAGCGTGCGTAAGCATCAGCCCCACCCCACAGGCGCATTTCAGCCCAAGGATTGACACTTAGGCGCGCCTTGTAGAACCCTGAAGGGTCGTTTAAATACATCTCAAGACCTGGCTTGATACCGTGGCTGACTCGCTTGCCAGGTTGATTCTCGGTCCGACTATAAGCCGGGAGTTCTTCTTTTGACACAGCCCTTTTCATAAGCTCAACCTTGCTCAATTTCCTGAAGATGTCTTCGGGGATCCTGCCACCCAGATAATTGGCAAGGACTGCAGGCTCCACAGAGAATCTTGATACTGGGATGTTGAGCCTCTTGGGCACAGCAACCAGTTGACGGGTATCTTCAGGTGCATGGGCGAGGGCAATGCGGAGGACTCGGCCGAGCGCTTTTTGCTCAGATAGATACCTAGTATTTTCGAATTCCACTACCAGGTCTTTGCCGTCTGTATATGCCCTCACGTTTGAAAAGCCTTGCTTATAGACATCGTTTTGGACGGCCTCCACAATGTCTTTTGGTTTACGCTCTCTGAAAGGCCGCTGATCCGCCGGAACGAGGCGCGGCGGATCGGGTTTCCAGGGCCTCATCGGCCTTCCCAGTTCAAACTGGAGGCTGAACATTAAGCCTAGGGCATCTCCGCGCTGGTATGACACGCTAAGACCCGTACCCGAAAGGAGCTTGACCCGAGCCCCATAGTTTAATTTTGACTTTGCCGGCCCTTTCATTGCCTCGCTGATCGCACGTCCGGCTGTAGCCTTATCTTTTTCGTACTGGATCGGGTTGTACTCAGCCATAAGATGGATACGGTCGGTAACGGCAACTTCTAGCCCGCCGAACAAACCATAATCTTCAAAGTCAAGCCCGAGGTCATTCATAAAGGACACGTCATCCAAGAAACCAAATGTGGTTGATCCTCTTAATCTGCCTTTACCGATGCCAAGGGTAAGGTCGAAAGGAAAAACCTGGCGACTCAGGGCGAGATATTGAGATGAAAATAGCTGGGTGCCGTGGAAGTCCTGAAGACCAATGGCGATGGCTGGCAGGAGTTTGCTTTCGGCAAGTATTTGGTATTTTATGTGAAAGGCCTTGTCCTTACCTTCGCCGTAATCGCCTCCGATATTGGTAAATCCCTGTTGGTTTATAAATGCTGTGAGTGTGCCGTCAAATTCTAGGCCAGGCAGCACACCCATGGCCACCGAATACCACCTATAAGGATAACAATAGGCATATTCCACCCGCATCTCTTCATCTTCCAAGATGCGTGCCGTGGGAGTCTCCATGAGGCCGGTGCCACCCCAGTTCGAGGCATTGTTAAAGGGCTTGTCACCGGCAAGGGAGCAGGGTGGGATTATTAGGCAGCAGACAACGATAACGAGGCAATAAGGGTTGAGGTATAAGTAAGACCGCCTGAAAGTGCCTTTCAAGAGACAGCCGACGATTGTCGAATAGCGCTTTTTGAATAAAGATTCATCAATATACGGCAAGAATAGCGACCTCGGAGTTAAAATAGTGCAACCACCACACCTGCGGTCACGGCCATCTGGAATATGACCTGTGAAATATCCTTGATATTGCGCATAAGCGCCAGACGGTCAAGTTTTTCAGGCACGATGATAGTGTCTCCGGGGTCGAGTTTGGTCTTGGAAAGGCCCCCCACCTCCCATCTGTATGTCTTGGTGTTCCATTCAAACAGACCGCCTTTGACCTTCTTGGGACTCAGCGCAGAGCCGTCCACCTTGATTACATAGATCTTGTCAGGCTCTGCATTCTGACTGGGGCCGCCAGCCATCTCCACATAGGCGTCAACCTTGGTTTCAGCATCATAGAGATAGGTGGAAGGGTTGTAAACAGATCCCATGACGTTAATGGTGGATGTCTTCGCAGGAATAAAGATCTTGTCGCCATCCTCCAGTTCAACATTGGCTGGCGTTTGCCTCATAACGCTCAACGGGGCCATCCTGATCACAAGCCTGCCAATCGCCTTGGCCTGTCGAAGTCTCTTTATCAACTCCTGATACTGTCTTGTTTCTGCCTCCAATATCTTGGATTCTTCTTCACTAAAAGCCGCGGCGGTCTTGCTTGAAGCAGCCGAAAGAACTTGCTGCTCCAGTCGGTCCAGGGCCTGTTCGAGCATTCTTTGCTGGGCCTCCTGCGTGCTCTTGCGAGTAAACACGGTTCCCTTAAGATAGGCCTCATCCGTAAAGCCGCCTGCACGTTCTATCAGATCGGCCAGACATTCGCCTTTTTTTATAGTGTAGGCCCCTGGGAAAAGGACCTCCCCCGTTATGCTGACTTGATGGTACAGATGCCAGTCCGGAACCGTTCTTACCAAAAGATAGTCATCCTCTTGCAGGGGGAGGTCATCTTTGAGCATCCCATCTTTGTCCTTGGCAATACTGATTGTCATGCGTTCGGTAACAGGCCCGTCTTGGGTAACAATAACCCTGGTGAGTTCTGCCTTGTTGTGTGCATATTTCTTCAGCCCTCCTGCAAGCTTCATAAGGTCTGAAATCTTCATATCGGTCTTGTACTCATATTCATCTGGCATGTTGACTGCACCTGCAATACGGACAACTGGTCTTTCCTTGAAGTCCCATTGGTTATAGATTGTGATGGTGTCGTACGGTTCCAAAATTATGTCTTCTTTCGAGTTTCCTGAAAGGGCCTTATCAAGATCAAAATGCACGAGCCTAATTTCGTTGTGGAGCGGAGTTAGCCGTTCAATCTTGGCAAAATCGTATAGAGTGCCAGGAAGAAGGTCTTTGCGTCTTATGATATCGCCAATCTTTAATCCTTTGTGCCACTCATACATGCCCGGGCGACTCACGTTGCCGCGCAGATTCACAGCATTTACAATTGCCCCTGAAATGGGGAACACCTTGACAATATCCCCATCCTTCAAGACAACGTTATCTTCTCCCTTTATATCTGAAAGGTTCTTGTCAATAATAGCCATGAACTTGTTGTCCACAATGCGTTCCACTTGCACTCTATCCAAGTGACCAGTGGCCATGACTCCGCCGGCCATGTCCAGTGCGTCAATGATCCGGGTTTCTCCCTTCAGCTCGAAGATAGCCGGTGCCCTGACATTACCGACTACTGCCACCAGAGCGCCAACGGTTGGGACGAATATGACATCGTTCGGCTGCAATACCACGTCTTTTGACTTATCCCCCCTTAGAATGAAATCATACAGGTCGAGCTTGGTTATTGTTCCACCAGCACGAGTCAGTTGTATCCGGCGCATGGAGCCGATCTTGCTTGGGCCGCCAGAAGCAAAGAGTGCATTGATCATGGTAGAAAGCCCGGAAATGTCGTAACTTCCCGGGGTTCTTGCCTTTCCCACCACAAAAATCTTTATGGTTCTCAGGCTGCTCAAAGTGACATTTATTTGAAAGCCCGAAAAGTACCTTGAAAACTTACGTTTCAGGTACGTCTTCAATTCTTTGAATGTTAATCCGGCCACATTGACCACACCGACTGAAGGCAGCGTTATGTTCCCTTGTCTGTCAACAATGGCTTTTATCTCTTTTTCCACCTTTCCCCAAAGATTTATCTTCATCTCGTCCCCGGGCCCTATGACGTAATCCAAGGTTACAGGGGCGGTTCTGGAGGGCGCAAAAGTGGACGGGGGGGCTTTGAACAAATCATATCCGAACTGCCTCACATCTACTGAGATGTCCGCAGGCAATTTGCCGGCAACGAACCTCTCAAAAGCAGAAAGCCCCTCTTCAATAGGCACCTTTGCCATCTCCTTTTTGGTAATGTCTTCCTTTTTCTCTTCGCGTATCTCAAGGGCCTCTGCTTCTTCGTCCTTGACTTTGTCAATGCCCTGCCGCTTTTGATATTCCTGGAGAAGCTGTTGCTGCTCTTCAGCAGGAAGGGACTTAAACCTCTCCAAGATCTTTTCCTGTGCAACCATGCCGGCAAGCGGGATCTTTCGTATTTCAAAGGCCTCACTTTGGCCAACCACGGCCCAAGAAAAGACGACCAAAAAGGCTACAAAACGCACCCTGAGCCAAATCCCTGTTTCAAAACTTCTCAAATGTTGTCTCGCCATATCTAATCTCCTCGCAAGAGACACGTGCTTCGCATGCTGTTTCGGCCCTTTTCACACCCGCTCTCCTTTATCAGAATTGCCTGCTCGGTTCAACCTGTTCACAAACCGGCCATTAGTCTCCTAAGTGGTCTGGTGAAAAAACAAATCTGTCGATCGCTGCTACAAAGTATGGCAGCCGATTTCCAGCCCTGTCCTATACCGGGCAATAATCTGTTGACACTGCCAGGCATTCATTGTAACCATCAAAGCTTCCCGGATCTCACTTGGGCTCACATTTTCTTGATATGAGCAGTCTTTCTTTATCACAGACAAAAGCGCTTTCAATAGCCTGTCTTGTCTTACTGGTCTCCGTCCTGGGCTGCAGAGACCAAAAGGGTCGTGAGCAGTTAAGCGACTACCTAAACCAAGATATCCTGACGATTTCCCAACTTGAACAAGCTGCCTTGAACTACTATGCCGGCGTGACCGGAACAAACTATACAAATGACCAGGCCCTCTCTGAGACCCTCCGGGAGAAGGTGATACCGACGTATTCACAGTTTGTCAATCTATTGGAAGAGATTCAACCTCCGAACGATGATTTGAGGCACTTGCATATGATTTATCTTCAAAGCGCCCACTCGTTTCAGACAGGGTTTGCAGTTCTGTTGGCTGCCGTGGAAAAGAAGGATCCTGACCTAACACAGAGGGCAAACGAACACATAACTCAAGGACGGCAAAGGGGCGAGCAGTGGCGCAAAGAGTTCTTTGCGCTTTGTAAGAAAAAGGGCATTAAAGTTGCCTTTCAACAGGAAGCAGCACCTAGTCCCAACACCCAGCATGACAAGTGGAACCCGTAAGGAAATGCCAAAGCCACGGAAAATATCAATTTTAGGCATTATAGGCACTTTAGTTACTTCGATGCCATACAAAAACCAGCATGGCAGAGCCAAAGACTCTGACCTCGCCCAAAGGACGGGGCTTTTCAGACTGAAATGAAGACCCTTCACACCATCTCGGCGGGCCGCATGTATGTGTTAGCAGTCGCGCTCTCGATTCTTGTGGCAGGCTGCCAGAAAGAGTCCGCTGCACCGCCGCACCATCACATCATCTGCTACGCCGCCACATACAGCAACGGAATCTACAAGAGTGACAACGGTGGAACCAGTTGGTACCCCTTAGATGTGGACCAAAACCCCATCCATGCGTATTACAAACGCCTGTTTCAGAGCCCATATGACCCAAATGCACTCTACGTCACAACCACGGGTGCGGGCATCTTTAAGCTCAATGTGCAAACTGGGGCCTTGGAAAGCATCCATCCATTTAGGGACAAGAACGCTAGTGCTGTAGTCTTTCCAGGTGCTGCATCCGGGTCGGAACCTACGGGTGAAGTCCTAGTCGGCATGCACGGAGGCGGTGTTTTCAAGGCCTTGGCTGGGCCGGGGGCATGGCAGCCATGCAACCAAGGTCTTACCTACCATAACGTGAACACGCTTTTTGCCAATAGCAAGGTCCTGTATGCAGGCACGGCAAAGGACCTCTTCAAATGGGATGAACGATCACAGCAATGGAGGTCTGCTTCAGATGGGATCAAGAACAAGAACATTCTTTGCATCGGAGCTGACGCGGAGGGGAAAACCGTGTATGCAGGAGCAGGGGCATACCTGGACGAAACAAGCCGTTTTGAAGACATCCCGTGTCTTTACAGGAGTTCAGACCAGGGGATGACCTGGGTGGCCTCGGACCGGAGGCTTCCTGATCGGACCTTGATCTATACGATTGCCGTGAACCCAAAAGAAGCGAGATGCATCTACGTTGGCACATCAGATGGTGTTTACAGATCTACCAATGGTGGAAAGGACTGGTCAAAGATGACCAAGGGGTTACCTAAAGGGCTGAAGGCATATGATATAAAAATGGCCCGCATGGCAGATGGCATGGTTGTCGTTTACGCTGCTAGCTCCAAAGGGGTCTTTATGAGCATGGATGGGGTGGACCATGATGCCATTTGGACAGACAAGAGCTATGGCTTGGCATCAACGGCCATTACCAGCATTATCGTGCTACAGCCATTAACCTGATAACAAAGCTGCTTGAACCCAACAAAACGAATGAATCAAACAGGCCCAAGAGCTCGGTTCGATGAGATGGATGACGAAATCAACCTCATCGATTTTGTATACCCGCTTTATAGGCGCCGCAAGTTTCTGATCTTGTTTGTCATAGGCGTCGTGGGCGCAGTCGGCATCTTGAGCATTACCGTGCCCAAGACCTATGAGGCCACTGCAATCATCCTGCCTGAAGCCAAAGGAGGCAGTGGAAGTATTGAAATGAAGGCCGCCTTTTTGGAGCAATTCGGTATTTCAGGCCTTGGGGGCACCACGGCAACACCGGCCGAGGTCTTTGAAAGCGTACTGAAAAGCCAGGACCTAGCGCGAGGGGTGCTGACACGTTACAATTATTTTTTCACGACGGGCATTACCGAAGAAAAGGCTGCCAAAGGTTTTGCCAGTATGATTAAGATTGAGAAGCCGCGAAACCAACCAACACTATCTGTGAGCATTCAATCCCATGACCCTGTCACAGCTGCTGATCTTGCCAATACGTATATAGCAGAACTTGACAAATACAACCGCACAAACACAATAACATCGGCACAACGTCTGCGTAAATATGTAGAAGAAAGACTAGATGCCGCAAACACAGAACTGGAAAATGCTCAACAGGACCTTCGCAAATTCCAGGAGGAAAACAAGGCCGTTTCCATTTCCAAACAGGCCGAGGCAACCCTCAAGGTATTGTCTGAGCTTGAAGCACAGAGAGTGGCCCTTGAAGTAGAAATGGCAGCAAAGGAGGAATTTTACAGGGGCCCACACCTTGAGATAGAGCAATTAAAGGCCCAGATGGAAGCCATTCAGAAGAACATCGACCGGCTCACCTATTCCAAAGAGCCGACGGTTTCAGTCGAAAGCGACAAAGGCAAAGTAGAGTTCTACATTCCCCTTACGCAGATCCCTGGTCTTAATTTTGACGAAAGCAGGCTCCTGCTGACAGTCAAGGCCAAGACCCAGGTGGTGACCATGCTCACTACACAACTCGAACAAGCCAAGCTGGACGAGGCCAGAGACATGCCCACCATCAATGTACTTGACTGGGCCGAGCCCCCTGAAAGGCCAATCAAACCAAGGCTTAGGCTAAACATACTGCTGGGTGCTGTAGTAAGCCTATTTGTGGGAATTGTCGCGGTCTTCCTTCTTGAGTACACACACAAGGTTGGCCAAGACCCTGACACATCGCCCAAATGGCAGGAGATGAAGAAGGGTGTGCTGGACAACATTCTGTTTTACAAGAAATTCAAATGATGATTCTTACACCCACCTAGGTTTCCCAGGTTTCTAGATAAGTGGAGGACGCCACTAAGCCTTAAGATCATACGTACCAAAGGCAGTAATTGGGCAAATTGGACAATTCGCATATCAATCTAATGGGTTATTGGCATTCCCCAGAGTAATCCAAAAGGCGGAGCTGTGTTAGCAAGGGAGAGGTTTCCATAACCTCGCCTCGCTGTTTGATGTGAGGTTTTTGACCCATCTACGGACTTGCTCACTAAGTCGCAAGAACTCTCCGCCTTCGCCAAGGCTGCGGCGGATCAAACAGCTTGCGATT
>CAZCWQ010000048.1:0-23161 GCA_964502365.1 uncultured Desulfobacterales bacterium
CAGATAAGTCGCAGAAAAGACCAGCCCGGGAGGCTTGGAACGAAAGAAAAGGTATCAGTACCCTGAGGTTTTTCATACACCTAAAGTGTAACGAGGATCCGAAATTTGACTGCCTTGGAATACCATCACAAGACCAGCTATGGCCGCCACGATATGAAGGGTCACACACTTGACTGGGCTAATCAGCCCAGCGTGTTCAAAACGTATCCCGGCCTCAAGACCGTGTCGTTGCCTCGTGTAGAGGCACGGACTAAGGAGAACGTTTCCTCTATACTCCTAAAAGGTTTGAAGCCTGATGCTGCGATAAGACTTTCCTTGGATAGGCTCTCGCGCACAATACTACTCTCCCATTCCGTCACGGCTAAGGTGCGCCATGGCGGCACACAGTTCTGCTATCGCAATGTGGCCTCAGCAGGAGCACTCTATCCCTTTGAGCTTTATGTTGCAGTGTGGAATATGTCGGGACTTGATGACGGCCTTTACCATCACAGTATCGCCATTGATGCCCTAACGCTGCTGTGGCCGGGAAACATAATGACTGCGGTGTCTCGTTCTTTTCAATGGGAGAAGGATACTTTTCCTCTATTGGTTTTTTTCCTTACGTCCATTTTCTTCAGGAGTTCGTGGAAATACCGAGATCGCGCCTACCGTTACAGTCTCCTCGACACCGGACATCTGGTTGAAAACCTTTCTCTCGCTCTCAAGGCCGAGGGCCTGCCGCATTCCCTCTACTATGACTTTGACGATGAGATAATAAATAGCATATTGGGAGTTGATCCGTCCCGTGAGGGCTGTCTGGGTGTGGTCTGTGTATGGGGGGAACATGCCACCGACCTGGGGGAGCGTCAAGCCCTAAGAACCGCTGCCAAGGGCTTGCGTGATGCCAGTCGGGTATCGTCCCACGAGGTCGACTATACACTGATCAGGCAAATCCACATGTCATCATCCAGAGTGGTTGAGGCAGCGCAAGAGGCTCCTATGCTTGAGCATCTCGGACTGAAGTTAGCACCGGCAGAACCGATACCAAAAGCCGACCAGTGGCCTGAGTTAATGAGTTACCCGGAAGCGGTTTTGAGAAGACGCTCAATGCGGAATTTCGTTCTAACCGGGCTTTCTGCTCCACAGTTGGGTGGCCTGCTGGATCTGCTCTGTTCAACCTCCGATGAGGCAGGAAATGCCGGATTAATTCTGCGTGATCCTGTTTCGGTGGGCTTTCTCTCCGGAGATGTAGAAGGCCTGCATCCTGGTTTTTATATGTTGGATCGAGAGCAGGAGTCAGTCGCTATGGTGTCCCTCGGTTTGAAGATTGACAAGATGGCTCATATTTGCCTGAATCAGGCATGGCTGGCGAATTGCGCCTTGCATTTTGTCTTCCTGAGCAATCTGGAGGTTCTAGAACGAACCTGGGGAGCCAGGGGTTATCGGTACGCGATGCTCACGGCAGGTCGTCTAGGCCAAAGACTCTATCTGGGAGCCACTGCCATGGGAATCGGGTGTTGCGGTATAGGAGCGTTCTTTGATGATGAGGCTGCCAAGCTGTTAGGGACCAAAGATAAAGCCAACTTGTTGTATCTTGTGGCCGTAGGACCGGTCAGGCAGTGATAGGCTGTTGCTCAAAGGGTTCTTATTTGGGCAACAAGCCCCATTAATGGATAAGTGCATTGATCACCAATGTGGCTTGGAAGCCAGTAACCTTGTAATCGCTTCTCCATCCAATGGTTTGGAGAAGAAATATCCCTGTCCATATTCACATTCCAGTGCCCTCAGTTGGGCCAACTGGTCGGCTGTTTCTATTCCTTCGGCGGTTACATCCATCCCCAAATTGCGCGCAAGGACCATGATCGTGCGGACAATTTCCATGTTCCTGCTATCCAGGCTCATCTTCCCGATAAAGGAGCGGTCGATCTTCAACGAATCGATGGGAAAAGTGTGCAGATAACTCAATGAGGAATATCCCGTACCGAAGTCGTCAATGCTCAAACGGACCCCCAGATCCTTCAACTGTGCAAGAATTGCGGCAGCAGATTCGGCCCTTTCCATCACCACGCTTTCGGTAATCTCCAATATCAAATTGCCTGCCTCAAGGCGTCTGTCTCGAAAAATTTGGTCGATCTGTTCGACAAGGTCAGGTTGTGAAAATTGTCTGCTGGAAAGATTCACGTTGACCGACAGAGGTTCATCAGTGCCAAATTGTGTCAGCCAGTCGCCCATCTGTCTACACGCTTCACGGAGTACCCACAGTCCAATAGGCACGATCATGCCGGTTTCTTCTGCCAGAGGGACGAATTCCATCGGAGAAACCATACCCCGTCGTGGATGCTGCCACCGTACAAGAGCCTCAAGACCGATGATCCTGCCGACTTTCAGAGAGATAATGGGTTGATAGTGAATCTGAAACTCCTGACGTTCCACGGCACGCCGAAGGTCGTTTTCTAACTTCAAGCGCGATACTGCACGTTCGTGCATGGCCTTGTCAAACACCTGATAGCATGCCTTGCCGCGGGTCTTGGCGCGATGCAGTGCCATGTCAGCATCGCGGAGGATGTCCTGTGGCTTGTCATAGCCCGGTCCACCCACAACTATCCCGATGCTCGCACTTGTGACTACCTCATGTCCATATAAGATCAAAGGCACTGCGACTTCCCTTTGCACTCGTTTCGCAACCCTTATGGTGTCGCTGACGTCACTGATCTCGTGAATGAGCATGGTGAACTCGTCGCCGCCTAGGCGGGCCACCGTATCACCCGCCCTCAACCATCTCCGAAGCCTTCGCGCCATCGCGACAAGGAGTTGATCCCCAGCTTCTGGCCCAAGGCTTTCGTTGACAACCCTGAACCGATCGAAGTCGACAAGGATCACGGCAAACAACGACTCTTGATGCCGCTTTGCCCTGCGGATTGTCTGCTCCAGCCGGTCCAAGAACAAGGCACGGTTGGGCAGACCGGTCAGTTTGTCATGAAATGCTTCATGTAGTAAATGCTGTTCAGCCTGCCTGCGCAACCTGATCTCCTGCTTCAACTGTTCCAGGACTCCCTTTGACTGCAATAGTGAGTCAACTCGTAACATCAGCTCTTCCATCAAAAATGGCTTCGTCAAACAGTCATCAGCCCCGGCAACTCGGCCTTTCATGTTGTTTTCCATCTCGGTTGCCGTGGTCAGTGCAAGGACCGGGATATCTTTATACCTATCATCGGCCTTAATCGTCCGACAAAGTTCGATACCGTCCGTTTCCGGCATTGTGATGTCGAGGAGAATGATACCAGGCTTTTCTTCTTCCAACATCTTTAAGCACTCTGACCTATCTTCTGCCAAAATGACCTCAAATCCCCGCTCCCTCAAAAGTCCATTTACCTGTGTACGGATCGTCAGACCGTCGTCTACCACAAGGATCTTTTGATGGCTCGCTTCCATTATCATTCTATGCCCTTGTGCCTCGCATTTGCAAAGGCCTTAGTCTCTTCGGCTATCCCAAGTGGCATCCTCTCCGTCAGCTTTAAAGAGTAACATCTGCTTTCCAAGACACACTCTGGCGTGTACAAAATTAAGTCGCATCATTAAATCGTACCATTAAATCATATCCTTAGCAGGAACCATGCCGAAATAGTTCATACAGATAATCGATATGATTACATGTAATGATGGACACTTATCTGAAGCGGGAGCCTTGCATAAACTCGGAAAGCGACAATCATGAGGTTTTTGGGGCACACCCATCCGGGAGAACCGAACGGCCCTCCCCAGTAGGCAAATCGCAAGTTGTTTGAGGCCCTTAGGTCAAGTTGTTAGCGCTACGGTTGCGCCTGACGGCTTGTAAAATGGCACTTCGTGTCCGATTTAGTGAGCAAGCCCGCAGATGGGTCAAAAAAATCGGAGCGAGGTTCTGCAAAGGTCTCGAAGTGTGTAAATACTGAAATGAGGCGGGCTGACCAGCAGCCTGGAGCCGTGTCAAATTATTGACTATTCATAAGAGATCCCAAGAGAGGAGGCTTTGAAGATGGCTACTGGGCACAAGCGTAAGTTTCCGATTCAGAAATGAGCAATTTTTTCTCTGAGCAAGGCCGCACAAGGGTTAACGCCGAGACGTACTTTCACTACGTCGCAGGCGAAAACCCGCGGAGAACGCCGCTTAGAGGGAAAAGGGCCATTTATGGTTGGAAGCTAGTGAGTTGTCCTATTCCTTGATGTAATTGTATATATTCAAATAGTGCTCTCCAGGATGGTTCCATGAATAGTCGTATCTCATGCCATTGCCCATCAGTTCTCGAAAATAATCGGGATAGGTATTCCACATACCAATTGCCCGGGACAGCGCAGACTCCAGGCCTTGTGCGTTAAAATCATTGAACACGTAACCGTTACGTTCATGATACTGCTTTGGGCCGTAATCCGCATCAAAAACAGTGTCTGCCAATCCGCCGGTGCCTCGCACAACAGGAACAGTTCCGTATTTCATTGCGATCATTTGCGTGAGCCCGCATGGTTCAAATGCGCTCGGTATAAGAATCATGTCTGCACCAGCGTAAATCAAATGAGCTAACTCTTCATTATAGCCGATTTCAAGGTGACAGTCGGGGTTATCATTCAAACGGTGTTTCAGCGACCAAAAACCATTGTTCATATCCGAATCCGGACTCGACCCCAACAGCACAAACTGGCAGCCATTTTCCAGAGAGTAGAAAATCCCGTGCCGTATCAATTCAACGCCTTTTTGATGGTCTAATCGACTTATCACGGCAACGATAGGTTTGAAGCCCTGTCTCATCAACAATCTATGGCGCAGCGCCTCTTTGTTCCTGAACTTATCATCAAGGGTATCGATATTATACTGACAGGCCACAAACGGGTCTATTTCGGGATTCCACACATTGTAGTCAACGCCGTTTAAAACCCCTCCAAACTTGACACCATGCACATTAATGGTGTGTCCGAGTCCACAGCTGAGGTCAGAATACTTTATCTCCTCGGCATATCGGGGAGAAACAGTTGTCACGAAGTTGGAATAGACAATGCCACCCTTCATAAAGTTGACGGCGCCATGGTTGAAGTTGTCTTGAAGCCGCTCCTGATTCATATAATTGGCAGGATTCAATCCTACCTGCCGGAGGACATTTTCCCCGGTCACGCCCTGATGTTTCAGATTATGCAAGGTATAGCAAACTCTCGGGTGCCTCATCCCCAGGTGTTTATATATGTCAAAGAGGAGAACCGGCACTAGTCCGGTCTGCCAATCATGGCAATGTATAATCTCTGGATGCTTGTTCGCCTTGAGCATAAACTCCAATGCTGCTCTGGAAAAAAAGGCGAAACGCTCAGTGTCATCATAGTGTCCGTAAAATGTGCCACGGTCGAAGAAGTTCTTGAAAGAATGCGATTCAATAAAGAAACACTTAAGCCCGTCCACAAAACCGAAGTATACGTCACAATGAAAATGCTGGTCATGGTACGGAACCCACAGATCCCGGTATGTTTTGTCAAGGCCCCAAATTTTATCGTAACGCATGCAATCGTATTTCGGCAGAATAATCTCCACGGAATTCCCCCGTGTTGCCAGTTCGCGGGAAAGCCCCTGAACAACGTCGCCTAAACCACCAACCTTGGCAACCGGTGCACACTCAGGGGTAATCATTACGATGTACATCGTTACCGATCCTTTAAAGAAAGCTTCTCCCAAGCCCGACAAACCGGAACCGAGAACAAAGTGCCTTAAGTTCGAAGTCCACAAAATGCCTAAAGATCAATATGTAGACAATGTTCGATTCCACAACTTGCTACTAGGAATACGCAATGACAGCATTCCACAACTCTAGCTTACTTTAGGCACTTTAGCTCACTCCAAATCATTTTCATTTCTATCTGCAAAGCACGGGGTATCGCAGAACGCACGATAGTCCACCCAAGGGAATATGTTGTTCTGGCTCTCGACCATAGAGAGCCAGTCTTCATCAATGTCTTCACCTTCAATTTCTTTCATGAGCCTGGTGAATCGCAAAAGATGGGTCTCTGTTCGTCGGGTCCCGTACTCTGCCATCGCGCCAGTGTTGATCATGAAGGCCCAGTCGCTTGCCTCTGCCAGCAGCAACTCCCTTGCCGCTTGCCTGAGGGCTCTAAGTGCCAGGCCTTCTGCTCGGGGATGATTCGTTGCCAGCCTTTCCATAAACAGAGCCCGCTGATGCAGGTGGCGATAGATCCAGTCATTTTTCCCGTTGAGCCAGGTCTCGTTATAACCATTGTGTCCCCAACTGGAAGCACAAGGTGTTGACGCCTGATTGATGGGGTAAGTTTCCAGGTACTCGGAAAGTGTAATAAGCCGGATCGTTTCTTGCTCCAAGTCGATTTTTCGAATCAGGTAGTCAAGCCACCGCGGTCCTTCGAACCACCAATGGCCGAACAGTTCAGCATCGTAAGGCGCCACGACGATCGGCTTTCGATCCATGACAGTGGCCAGATATTGAATTTGTTTTTCCCTGTTGAACATAAAGTTCCCCGCATGAAGCTCGGCCTTTGCCTCTCCCAGCTGAGGAACGTAGACTTCTTTATGATCCCCCTTGCCGGTAATGCGGAAATACTTGAAGCCCGTGTCGACCCGAATGCCATCTTGATGGATGTGCGGCTTGACATAGTCAATATCGAGATCGTAGGCAATGTCTCGATAAAATTCCCGGTAATCATAATCCCCTGGGTAGCCCTCAGTTGCGCTCCAGACCTGCTTTGATGACTCAGGGTCCCGACCAAAAGCTGCTACCCCTGATGGACAGTAGATAGGAGCATATACGCCATATTTCGGTCTCGACTCAGCACGCGTGATCCCATGAGTTTCCAAGACAGTGTGACTAATCCCACACTGGCCGAGCAGTTCGTCAACCCCGGGATAGTAACCACATTCCGGTAACCAGAAGCCTTTAGGCCTTCGATCAAATACTTTCTGATAATGTTCTATCCCAATCTTGATCTGTCCTCGAACGGCCGAAGTATTTACGCTAAGCAAAGGGAGGTAACCATGCGTAGCAGCGGTGGCTATGATTTCTACCTTTCCAAGTTCCTGCAAGCCCTTGAAGGCTTGAAGCAAGTCTTGGTCATAACGCTCGACGAATGCCTCGCGCACTTGCAAAAGACGTTTGTTGTACATGAGGGCAAGGACGTTAAACTCAGGTTGCGATCTGGTGCGTTTTATCTCCTTGTCGGCCAACTCTATTAACCCTTCAAGTCTCTTCACATACCGGCTCTGCAACAGCGGATCAGCGAGCATCGCAGCGAGGGTGGGGGAAAGCGATAAAGTCAAACGAAAGTCAACTCCGTCTTCCACGCAACCGTCCAGCACGAAAAGTAGTGGGATGTATGTCTCGGTGATGGCTTCGTAGAGCCAGTTCTCCTCAAGAGAATCCACGTGCTCAGGATGCCTAACAAAAGGAAGGTGTGCGTGAAGAATAATAGCTAGATAGCCCTTTTCCATCTGAAAGTATTCCTAAATTCTTGCGGCTAAATGTACTCCAAGTCCTGACCGGGACAAACCGTAATAGAACGGGATAGGTCTGCCAACGAAACAGGGAAAAAAGACTTCCGAACAGCTTTGGTGTTTTCGTACTTTTGCGCTTTTGTGGTATTTTTTTCCGCGTTCTCCCAGTCACGACGATAGGCCGAAAATAAACCTTTTCTCGTTCATTTCCGTAAGATCCGGCTCACTGTCTCTTTGATCTGGCCTATCCAACTCTTGGGCCTGCGATCCCTTCGGATCAAGAGGCTGCTCCTTTGCTCCGGCGGCTTCCCACCCGGAGTGTGTGTTTCCAATCTCCGCCGTGGCTCCTGGTTCACTTGCAGGCTTCCCATCACCAAGAAAAGGCTCCACACGGACCTCGGTGCTCAACAAACTGCCATCAGCATCTTGTTCAACAAACACAAAACGATTGTCTGCCCTGGGTGCAGGCAAAGGACGAGGAGTCCTAACTATATTTGATCGCGCTAATGGCAGGCATATGCCGTCCTTGGTCTTAAATCCCAACTCAACACAGTACCACTTTTCGGGAGACCACAGATGGACATAAGAGCTCTTGGAGTCAAGGTCAATTCTTACATCAAAACAGCTGTGTGCATTCGTACCATCAAAAACAACGTTTGTGACATCATAGAACCTCAAGACGGCCTCTGAAGAGCTGTATTCGTGGCTAAGTCGACGTCTCAGTTGATCAAGTTCATCAGAACTCGCTTCCCAGTAAACATGAACCAGATACGGTTCAACAGGCAGAACAGTGACTCTTGTTTCCTTGAAGGGTCCTTCCGTCAGTAGGGACTCCATGTTCTTCTTATGCTCTGTCGGCTTGACGGGGGCTTGTTTAACATGTTTCTTAAGCTGTCTTTTGACTTCTTGTCCCCGCACGATCAGCTCTCTTCTGACGACAAATGCTAACCTGCAATACACTGAAAACACCCACGCTCCATTCAGCTCGTACCTACCCACTAGACTTCCCCCTCACCCGGGCCGAGGGGGCCTTCAGGTGCACTCTTTTCTCCAGCTAGCGGTAATGTATTGAAAGTCTACAAAAAAATCCAGGAAAAATTGGCATGTTCGTGAGTATTTGAGAAATTCAGTCCATAAGGGGCAAATCCCTTGAGGTCATCAACACTATGCCCTGGCCTGGTCGTAAATCATAGGAAAACGGCCTCGGAATATATTCCATTCGGTATTGTGGAGAAAGATCAACCAGGGGGGCCCCTGCTTGAACAAATTCTTGCAGGTTCTCTGCGTAGAAATGCTGTTTGTTATGAGTGTCCTTATTGAGAATAACGAGGGACTCTTCTTGAGTGGATATTGACGCCTTCCACATGAGCAGAACTTCGGCATTGCCCTGCCTCAATATCTCTGTTGGAGCCTCCTCCTGAAAAATCGCGTGTTCTGCCTTTACCTTGTTGACTGTCTTTAAGAAGGATGTGAGATCGATGTCGGTCTTTTCCCAATCTTGCGGCCTTGTCTTGACCACATGAAGCTTCTTGCGAAAACCGAATTCAAACCCCATGGGCATCATAACACCTGTTGAAAACAATGCTGAAAATAGATAGCGCTGCTTGAGCCCTTCTATATTGCCATCTAGTTCTTGGCAGAGTCTCACAGTATCGTGGCTTTCGGCAAAGCCGATAGAGGGGACAATCTCTCGTGTGAGAGCATACTGCTTCATCAACCAATGACTGTTGAAGTCCCACCACTTGGAGCTGTTAAATATATAATCAAAACCAGCACTGGCCGTCTCTCTGGTCTGGTCTGGCTGACATCCGAGGGTCTCAGCAAAGAAGATCACGTCGGGATACATCTTCTTTGTCTCACTGATGAGTCTTTTCCACAGTCTCTTGGGAACCTGATAGGCTGCATCACAGCGAAAGCCCTTGAAACCCAATTCTAGCAGGAACTTCACCACATCCAGAAGAAACCGAAAAAGTCCCTCTTTGTCCCTTGTATTCTTGTAGTCAAATTTTGCCAGGTCCTTCCAGACAACCTTTTTCCCGTCTTCGTCACAGAACGGGTGTGCAACACGGCCTTTGGCCCTCCACACAAACCATTCGGGTTGTGTCTTGATCAGATCCGAATCAACCGAACAGTGATTGATCACCAGATCCACCATCATCCTAAGACCCAGGTTTTCTGCGCTCTTGATCACATCTCTGACTTGCTCTCGAGGTTCTTTCTTGCTCTCTCGGTCAACCAACAGGGGGTTGAAAGTATAATAATCCATTATTGAGTAAAGACTGCCCGAGCTGCCTGGACGCTGAATCGGATTGACAAAAATCCAATTAAAGCCCATTTCAGATGCCCTTAATATATGCTTCTCCCACTGGGCAAACTTTCCGGCCAGTAAAGGAAATAAGTTGTAGATGATCATCTTTTCCGGTGCTTTCATGATTTGATTTCTTTGCATGCCTCCAATACAAGTTTTTGGTTCTCGCCAAGCATCCACAGCCAGTGGTTCATCCGTTCGGCATTTGTCTTGTCTTGCCAATGATTGAACAGGATAGAGTGACTATCCAGAGGCAGTCTTGCATCTTGCGGATGAATCTCAAGTGAGAAGGAAACTCGATTCGGGCCAAGGACTCGCAATGACTCCGTAACGATTCTTGAAAGGCCCGAAGGCCCAAACATCGGATCAAGGGACCTTTTCCCCTTATATTCAAAAGGTATCGGGATTTCATCCAAGAAACTGAGGTGGTCGGAAATCCCAAAGGAGCTCAAGGTTGAAAGGGGATGCCCATCATGCAGATGAAAATGGAGCGGCTTTCCTAAACGGCCCAGGGCCTGAATCACGTGAAGGACCGTATCCAGTGCTGAACGAACCGCATTTTGAACGTCGTCGATCACATCCCAGAGTTCAGGATCGTTGGGTGTCAGCATGCATACATCCTTTTCCGCATGCTTCTGTCCGTAGGCAGCCCTTGCTTGCCACAAGCCGACGTGGCCTATATCAACACAACCACTCACACGCTCGAGATCTTGCACAGCCCCCAAGATGTCGATAAACAGTACAGGATCCAGACCCGAAGCGTATTCCATGAAAAAATAGGGCGCCCCCTGTACCTTTTGGGATCTCAGCTCCAGCTTTCTCAATGCAGCCACGTAATCATCAAAGCAGTTGGGGATTTCAGCTTGGTCATGGATTACAAACCCAAAAACTTGGTCTTTGAATCTAGCAGCAAAATCAATGATCGAGTCCAAGGTTGCTTCCTCAAACAGATCAACGCCTCGACGCAAGTGGGCCACCGCAGGTGTTTCAGGTTCGGGCTTGAATTTCAAGAGGCTGCTGAGTTCTTCCAGCGTCTCAGCATAAAATTCCGTTCCGAGACCCATCTCTTGGAAGCGAAGACCGGCCAGATGCAGGAGTGCATCGTCACCGTCAATCCTTTTCTGAAATAGCCCTAGCAGGCGAGGTGGGAGGAGGGCCGTAGTTCTCATCTCATTCGCGTAACCTATCTCATGATGTTGGAAGTTGGAGGTCTTGCTGAATTGCCGATTATCTCGCGCAGCCTGTCCCGAGCCTCATTGAGTAAACTTGGTGGCTGCGGCCACTGCTCAAGGATGATACTACCCGAAAAACGGCGTTCTTTCATGAGCTCTATGAATCTCTTCACTCCTGAGATATCTTCTCCGGCAGGGCCCGTAAATATGGTTAGATGGCTGTCATAGTCACCGTAGTTTTCGTGCATATGTACATGGATGATCGGAACCTCGCTGTCGAGCAACTCTATGAATCTGAGGTAGTCGTTGCGGGTTGCCTCGCACAGGTTGGCGTGTCCCAAATCAAGACACATTCCTACGTGGGCCATTGCGGCACGGACAAGGTGTCGGAGTCTGGCAAAGAAAGCATTAAACTCTTCCGGACCCGTAAGAGGTGTATTCTCAATTGAGAGTTCTATACCGGCTTGTGTCAAAGGTTTTATGAATGGGAGGATTCCTTGAATATACGCATCGATCCCATTGTCAGTATACAGATGCACATTGAGAAGGGATGCGCCGATATCCCGGGCAAAGTCTATGGCTTTGGGAAGCCGCTTCCGCTGATCGGCTTCAGAGGGATTGACGTGCCACGGAGCGTGGACGGACAGGTGTATGTCGTGTTCAAGCGCTGTGTTCTTGATATAATGACGTGTCTTGGCATCAATATCACTTTCCTCCCAGCCCGCTCCTGATTCCTTTTTGTCAAGAAGCCACTCAAAGGCATCGAAATCATTGGCCACGGCATATTCGAAAGACGTTGTCACGGTTTCAGCCGTGAATGCGCTCTGATTGCCGATTCGAATACGGGCAGTCTCACTCACCTTCAATCCCTACCTGAGGACGTGTCTGCACCACGTAGTATTCACCCTTGCGGTAGGCGCCCTCGATATCTTGTGGGCAACCTAATGCCTTTTCAATCGCTGTGCCGATGTTAGCAACCGTACCCATGAACTCCTTTCGGAAATCTTTATCTCGTATGAGCAACTCGGCATTGTAATCCAAGGAAACTCTGGTCGGCGGTTTTAGCATAATGCTGTCGTAGAGACCGGCTCCGGCATAATCGGCCAGATCTTCTCCGTTGGAATCAGACCGGAAGATAAGACCGCTTCCGAAAAGACCAAGACTCTTGCTTGGAAACGCTACGATCTCTGGTTCGCCTCCTCCCTTTGTGCAAGTAAAGCTGAAGGCCTTTCCGGGATAATTGCCCACCAAAGTCTCACCGAGACCTGGCACGACCTCGGCGTATATCTGGTCTCTGTTACCTGCAAAGGGGTTAACAGTGTGAATAACGAAACTGTAGTCAGCTTCAACCACTTCTTGAATGAGTACCGCTATGAAGAGATCTTCGTGGGAAATCCTCCTTGCCCTGCGGCTCATATATGCCCTCTCGTTCCACTTGGAACCCCATACACCCTTGATACACATCCATGTATCTTCCCAGTTTGCCGGCCACGATATACCTGCCTCATCCATCACTTCACAAAGTGAAGACACCAGTTCATCCGGCACCTCAAGGGCCATAACCGTTTTGTGGAGTTCGCTGAGAACCTCATACCTTACCTTCCCCTCATGCTTTTCTAGCTGCTGGATGAGTGTTTCATAATGCCTGGCAGTCTCCTTGTTTTTCTCTTGGGCAAGGACCCTTTCAAAAACCCCAAATGGCAGTGCCGCTGAGGTGGGAATATTGATCCAGTTTGGTGCTTTGTCCTTCAAGTGCTTAAGGTTGTTGGATTTACCCCCAACGTTCTTCTCACTAAAATCGCGTCCTGAAACAGCGTAGACAGTAAAAGCGGGTCGGGACAGGCGTTGAGAAACCGTTTGTACATAGGGTGATCGAGTGCCTTTCGCTTTAACCTCCTGCCGACCTTCTTCAAACACCACATCACCGGCTGCACTCACGCTCAATTTGAGCCAGTGTCCACTAAAGGACTTCAGCTCCGCGATTGTATCCTGATCGTAGCAAGTGGCAAAAAGCAGACGGGCATTTCTGGCACGAATAGCCACGTGGGATACAATATCGGTCGCATCCGGTGTAATGACTGCAGCCACCTTTTCAGGGATCTCCTCCTCTCCTGTGATCCTGTCGGCGACTATGACCGTGGGGTGAGCAAGATTCTTCCCTTGGACGGACTTTAAGCTGGCCACAACTTCCACTTTGCCGACTCCTCGGCCAGGGCTTACTACCTGCCAGTTGCCCAGTTGGGCGCTCTTGCGCAGTATAGGATCCATTTGGCGCAAAAGCATGGACAAGACAAAGGCAGGGCTGCCGCGCACCACTTCTTCACTGAACAGGGTGATGGTCCATGGTTCTGCGTCAAAGGCCTTGCCCAGAAATTCGGCTTTGGGCTGAAGAACATGGTAATAGTCATCAATGTTGGCACCCAAGGCACGCCCAATACGATCCAGCACAGCCTTGGCTTCAAGTGACCATTGTCTTGCAAAACCGGGCATCTCCATGAGTCTTTTCCAATGACCCAAAGAGTAAGTCAGTTCATCATCATCTCTTGAAATCAGGAAATTTTCCACCACCATCGCAATCAATTCCACCAGTTCATCGCCACTCAAATAGGCGTGAAGGTTTCGTTCCATGACAACGCGCAAGAGATTTTCCAGCGCAAGATCGAGGAAAAGCAGGTCACGCCCGTTGGTTGGGAGGTCTTCCAGTTGTATCTTCAGGTACCGGCGTGCCTCCGTTATATTTTCGACCAAGATTCGTACCTGCATTTCAGGATCATTTCGATGCTTCCATATGAAATCCATCAGATCATTGACCCGCGTATCGAACAGACGCCTTGCAGCGCGGGTGGCTGTTCCGAGATCTGTGCCCGAATGAACGGCCTTCAGGATTCCCAAAAAATGCTCGAAATCATGAATCAGTGCCTCTTTCAGATTCGGGATAAAATCGGGATGAGACACAATGGGCCGCTCGTAGCTTTCCAAACGGTCCCTGGTGACACCGCCTGTTTCAAGGGTATCATAGAATGTGTCCAGATCGCCGTCGCTCATCAAGAATTGCAGGTAGGCCTCGCAGATGGCTACGTCATCAGGTGTGGTGTTGTTGTGCAGTTTTTGATGCCACTCCTCCATGAAATGGCCGGAGACTTCCTTGATGTGATGACGGTGCATAATGTTTAAAACCTCATCACGGACCTGCTGTCCTTCACTGCCTCGCCCCATGGTAGTGAGTATCAGCCGGATGAATTCACGCCCTTGTGGCTGGTTAACATAGTATTCGGCAAGCTTAAGAGTCAAGCGGTCCTGAGCGTGGCTCAATTCTCTGGGTTTGGTGTTGTAATTTCGCTGCCAGTCCAACTGTCTGATGGCAGAATAACGCAGCCACACATATATTAGTGCCAGCCCATCAATGTTGTTTTCAACGTTGTCCAGCAGGTCATAACATAGGTTGAAACGATGCATCAGCGTCCAGGAGTATGGGCTCATTTCCTTTTCAATGATCTCGTGGGCAAGACCTGCCAAAGCGAGATCACCCAAAAACCCTGCATATTCTGGGGGAATAACTACAGGGATGTAGAAATCGCGGCCGTCATCTTTTAGCCAGCGGCCGGTAAGGCCCTGCCTCAGGACAAACGCAATGCCCATGGGGGCATTTTTCCCCCTCATTAATAGGTGAATCTTCCTGCGTCCTCCCTCGTCAAGAAAGGGGGTCTCAGCCGCCTTGTCTTGAAATATAACTGTCCCAGCAGGAAGCAGAGAAGACGGAGGCAAGGTCCATTGGTCACGGAAACGTTTTGCCACCCCCCAATGCAAAGTGAGGGGCCCGGGGATGTCGGTGATCAGCGTGACATGATACCGGTCTTTGTCTTTGCGCACGGCAACGGCCAGCTCGCCTTCATCCTCAGGACAGTACTTGTGCTCGTAAGAAAAACTTCCCACCTTGGTCTCTTTCAACATGCCATCATCCATAGCGCCTGGAAGGGATAGCCTATCGGAGCTACAGCTGTCTTTAAGCATTGCAAATCCTGGGGCTCTGATCCATCAAGACAGGGAAAGTGCTCGCATTGCCAGTCCAAAAGTTCTTAATCCTTCACTATAAATTTTAGTTTAATCATGATCTTACATATATGCAATGGTTTTTGGGTAAATTTGCAAATTATCAACAAGTTGAAGCAGTAGACGGACCCATGGCTTATTGAGGGGCCAGGTAAATTAGGCACAACAACTTGACAAACTGTGCAACATTATTTAGGAGTCTGCCTCAAAATCAGACGGCTGTTTCATTCAATTGCCGGATCTCGAATGAGGAGAAGTGAGTATGGCAGTAGAGATTCTAGACACTTTAGGTCTGAAGTGCCCTCAGCCGGTGCTTAAGATAGCCGTAAAGGCTCCAGACATGCAACCCGGTGATATTTTGGAGGTGTTGGGAGATTGTCCAACCTTTGAGAAGGATGTGCGCACTTGGTGTGAGCGGCTGGGAAAAGTCTTGCTTTCTGTTAAGGATGAAGGGGACGACGGGAAGAGAATTCAGATCCAGTTCTAGCCTGGTCATGCTGAAGTTACATCTTGACTATTTTCAGCTATATCAGTTGTAAAATTCGTGTTTTCTCGAGCAGAGAATTTTGAAAGATGATCACGCCTTTTCCCAGGGCGTGATGGATTCATCCGTTTTCTTGGTTCCGGCCTGTCCACATCACTCCGTTTGGCAGGAGGGCGGGCTTGTTTGGGTTAGGTTTGTTTGGTGAGAAAATTCAATGGAAGATCCTACCCAGAAGAGTTTGGAAAAAATAGAGAGACTGGTTACAAATTTTACCAGAAAATCTGGGACCACGACTCACCCCAATAAAGAAATTACACAAGCAGTCAAGAAAGGCCTGGCTTCGCATATTGATAAACTCAAGAAGCCTCTTTGTCCTTGTCGATTCTATCCGAACAAATATGAAGAGGCAAAACATAGGACATGGATTTGTCCATGCGCAGACATGCAAATATACAAATATTGCCATTGTCTTTTATTCGTTACTGCGGAAGGATTTCCTATTACAGAATATCTGCCTGAAGATCACGAAGGCAGGCAAGTATATGGTGAAGTCAAAGATCCTACGCCAGGTTCAGGGAGAGCATTGAGAAATAAAGCTGAAGATAGGGAGAAGGAAAGAAGAGAGAGGCCATCATAAAAGCAATCAAGAATACTTTTACCCAGGCAATCTGTTCCAGCTAAGAGACTTTTGCATAACCCGGGAAAGCGAGAATTATGAGGTTCTTGGGTCAAAAACCTCATACCGAAGAGCGAGGCTAGGTCATGCAAGGGTCTTGCTATGACGGTGCGTACCCTAACAAATCCCTTATCCACTCCTGAACTGCACGGTTTAGCAGTTTATAGAAACGGGGGGATCCGCCCAAGCCCTTGCGACCAAAGAGAAAGTTGATCTCTGAAAGAAGCGGCTCTGGTTCCGGTTGACTCCGGTCAAAGAGCACATCAAAAGCAGCCAGGTTAATGCCCGTCTTTGCGGAAAAGTCCCTCACGCATTCTACCCCTTTTTTCGTTAATGCGGGGTCAAGGTTGTAGTTTATCACCGCCCCCCTGCCAACGTTATTCCGGAACTCGCCAGGGTTGTGCTGACATCTCCAGTAGGACTTCATCATCTTACCGATGGCTACTACGCGCAGATCCCTTCCGCCGTGGGGAACGAAGGCCTGGATAATGAAACGCCTGGTTGGGTGCAGGCGCGTGTTGCCTAAAATTTCGAGCCTGTCCATCAGTTCACGCTGATTTGTAACCAAAAAAACTGCCCAACCACCGCCACCACGATCTCCCTTTAAGACAAAGGGGAACGACATGAGTGGTTCACTATTTTTGAAATGTTGGGCCTCAAAGTCTTCCACCGATTCATAGCATGTGGTTCTAGGATGAGAGGCATTGAATCTTCGAAAGAGTTGTATGTTTGCGTGTTTTCCCTCAAATCCGAACCGATGGGTGTAATCTGGAAATACATGTGGACAGCAGGCTCTGCAAAATTCGTACTGATGGAGTTTGATATGTTGGGGAACGACCACGGCCCGTGCTGAGCCGATTGTCTTTGCTTCTTTTTCCGAGAAAAAGTCCCTTGAAGTCACCCGAAGATTGACATCCCCCTTAACACGGGGATGGAAGGATACGATCATACCTATCCCGACACGACCGCTTCGTCGTTTGCCCAGACCACCAGGCCGGTCGTATACGGTGTTTCCATCTTTCGACGACTCGGCATAATCCTTATGGTAAACCCGTACTTTCCCGTGTGGGAGCACGGAATCTCACCCTCAAAATGATGATTTCCGTTGCCGTCAGATCCTGCGGCCTTCATCCGTATTGTCTCTTTTTCCGTAAACTCATCCTCAAAGCTCAACGGACCGAAATAGATTTCCACATCCACGTCTTCAGGATCGAGTTGACCAAGAGATACATCGGCTCCTATATTCAAGTAGCCAGACACCGGCACAGGTAGACCGTCGGGCACACTAACACGATTGATACAAATCTGATCCCAACTGGTCATGACTTTCTGACGCCAGTCGGCCAGATCTTTGGCACCCTGCATATTGTCGCCTGAAAGCTCGTTGTAACGCCTTGAGATACTAACATAAAATTGTTCGTTATACTCTTGAACCATCCGGTTGCTATGAAAAATCGGACAGAGGTGACACATAGCGGCCTTCATCTTTTCGAGCCAGCCCCGAGGCAGATTGTCCAACCCTCTCTCATAAAACAGGGGTATGATTTCCCGCTCCAAGAGATTGTAAATGTCCCTGCTCTCAACCTCATCCTGCAAGTCATGATCCTCATAAGTCTCGCCCCGGCCAATGGCCCATCCGTAACCTTGGTCATAGCCTTCGTCCCACCATCCATCTAGGATACTCAGGTTCAAAACTCCGTTTGGGATGGCCTTCATGCCGCTGGTACCGCAGGCTTCCAGGGGTCTGCGCGGAGTGTTCAGCCACACATCGCAGCCCCGAAGCATCATACGTGCCACCCTGATATTGTAATCCTGTATGAAGACCAACCTATGGCGAACCTCCGGTTGACTAGCAAAGTGAATCATTTTCCTGATCAGTTCCTTGCCGGGATTGTCATGGGGATGAGCTTTACCCGCCATAATAATTTGTACGGGCCGCTCCGGATCGATCAGCAATCGAATAAGCCGATCCTCGTCCTCTAAGATAAGAGAACCCCTTTTGTACTGTGCGAACCTGCGCGCAAATCCGATCGTAAGTATCTCAGGGTTGAGCACTTGCCCGGCAGCGTGAACTTCTTGGGCTGATGTGCCGGTGCTTTTTAACTGGGCCTGAAGCCTCTGCCTTGTGAATGCCACCAGGCGCTCCCGTCGCCGTTCATGCGTCCGCCACAGTTCTGAGTCCGGAATATGCTGCACCTGTTTCCACACATTCTGGCTGTCTGGATCCTCTATCCAATTCGGTCCCAAGTACCGATCAAACAGTTCTGCCATGTCTTTTGAGATCCACGAGGGGATATGAACACCATTTGTTATGGCACAAATAGGGATGTCTTCTACTGGATTCTTTGGCCAGATGCTCTGCCACATATTGCGGGAAACCTTGGCATGCAGTCGGCTCACCCCGTTGGCGTGGGATGAAAGTCTTAAAGCGAGCACTGTCATGGAAAAGGGTTCGTGTTCGTCCATTGGATTCTGACGGCCGAACCCCAAAAACACTTTAAAGGCAATCCCAAGAGAATTTACATAGTCTCCGAAATATGCATACATGAGATCTGGAGAGAACATATCGTTTCCCGCAGGTACCGGTGTGTGCGTGGTGAAAGCATTAGTGGCAACAACGAATTCCCTTGCCGCATCAAATGATAGGCCTTGTTCGTTTTTCAGGATGCGTATCCGCTCCAGGGCAGAAAAGGCAGAATGGCCCTCATTCATATGGTATGCAGAAGGGTCAATGCCCAGGGCTCGAAGTGCACGAACACCTCCAATACCCAACACAATCTCCTGCTGTACCCGCATGTCCCAGTCCCCGCCGTACAGCCTGGCAGTGATGTGGCGATGTTCGGTTCGGTTTTCCTTCAAGTTTGTGTCGAGCAGGTACAAGGGGACCCTTCCCACCATGACCCGCCATATCTGAATCTTGACTTGCTCGCCTCGTATGGCTACCTCGACTATGATCGGCTCACTATTCTGATCCCTCATGGGGTGAAGAGGCATGGTGGAAATATCGTACTCAGGATAGGATTCCTGCTGCCACCCATCAGCATTCAAGTATTGCTGAAAGAAGCCTTCGTGGTAAAAAAGGCCAACGCCCACCATTGGAAAACCTAGGTCGCTGGCAGACTTCAAGTGGTCACCTGCGAGAACGCCCAAGCCACCGGAATAGATAGGCAAACACTCGGCCAGACCGAATTCTGCCGAAAAATAGGCGACACAGAATCTATCCAGATCCCGGGCTTCAGGCAGCATTGAGGGCTGAGCAGCGAGATACCTTTCCAGTTCTTCATAGGATCGGTCCATCTGGGCCAAAAAGCCCGCATCCTCTGTCAACTCCTCCAAGCGCTCTTGGCTAACAGCGCCAAGCATGTATACAGGATTATGTTTGGAAGAGTCCCACAATTCTGCATCCATGCGCCTGAACAGGTGGCCAATGTCATGGTGCCAGCTGAACCACAAATTATGGGCAAGTTGTTTCAGCGGATTTAGTCTCTCGGGAAGCCTGGCAAGGACATTGTATTTGTGAATGGCTTTCATGTAGGATCTTCTTTCTTGATTAGGGTGGCAATCTTCTCTTTTAGTTCGGATAGGTCATATGACTTAACCACATAATAATCAGCGGCCACTGACTTGACGTCTTCCCTGTAAGAATCATAGGCAGTGTTAAGAATAATAGGCAAATGCGGGTGGGCATTGCGCAGTTCCTGAAGCAGATCCAACCCGTCGCAGTCTTCCATACGGATGTCAAGCACCACCACAGACGGTTGAGCGGAAGCAATGAGCCCCATGACCTCTTTGCCTTCGCCAGTTGTGATGACTTCGTAGCCCTCCTCGCCCAATTCGTCGGCACAAAGGGCTCTGATACTTTTTTCGTCATCCACAATGAGTACTTTAGCCATCACGTCCCCCTTTCCAAAACAAGTCTGGAAGCCCACTCGCTCTGCATGCTCTTTGGGCGTGACTTGACCGTGGAGTTAGTCCCTGGCCAAAAGGACCCCTTCGATAAAAGAATCCAGGTTACCATCCAGGACATCATTGACGTTTCCCACCTCAAGTCCGATGCGATGGTCTTTGACCATCTGGTAGGGATGAAGCGTATACGACCTGATCTGACTTCCCCACGCAATCTCTTCCTTCTTCTGATAATCTGCCTGCTTTTCCGCTGCCCTTTTCTTTTCTTCGTGTTCGTACAACCGCGACCTTAAGACCTTCATGGCAATGGCCCTGTTCCGATGCTGGGAAGATTCTTGCTGACACTGTACCACAATACCCGTTGGCAGATGTACAATGCGAACAGCAGAACTCGTCTTGTTCACATGCTGGCCCCCGGCCCCTCTAGCCCGGAAGGTCTCCACGCGCAGATCCTTTTCCTCTATCTCGATAACGACCTCCTCATTGACCTCTGGATAGACTGCGACTGAAGCAAAAGAGGTGTGCCGTTTCTTGTTCGTATCAAAAGGGGACAGGCGCACGAGGCGATGAATCCCAACTTCGCCTTTAAGATAGCCGTACGCGTACTGACCGCTGGCAATGAATGTTACACTCTTGATGCCGGCCTCATCACCGGGCTGGAAATCTACCAAGTTGATCTTGTAATTTCTCCGTTCGGCCCACCGAACATACATGCGAAAGAGCATCTCAACCCAGTCTTGAGAATCAGTCCCACCTGCGCCCGCGTTAATGGAGACAATGGCGTTACTGTCATCATCCTTGCCGTTGAGCATCCGGGCAATAGCCATCTGGTTAGCTGCGTCTTCCACAGCCTGAACAGTTCCGCACACTTCTCCCTGTGTTGCCTTGTCATCCTCTTCTAGGGCCAGATCCAAAAGAACTTCAGCATCCTCAAGTTCGCTGTGCAACTTCTGCCAAGCATTAACAGTCTCAGACAGAGCCGTTCTTTCTCTCAAAATCCCTTTTGTCTTTTCAGGGGCATCCCAAAAGCCGTTCTTGGATATAATACCCTCAATCTCGCTGAGCCGTTTCTCTTTCCCACCTATGTCAAAGATAACCCCTGAGTTGTTCGAGCCTGCTGCCGATAGATCGAATCTTTGCCTTTAATTCCAGTGACATGGTAGTACCTCCTTCAATAAAATCGCTTCGCGATTTTACAAAGTGCGGCTTCGCCGCCTCTGAACAAGAAAAGCCATAAAGGCAATCAGACTTATCAAAACACATCCCATGGCAAAAAGGTCACCATGACGTACATAAAAGGTCTTTTGGTCCATTATAGGCAGTGATCTTGTCAGAATCGCCTCTTCAAACAACGGCATTTCGTCAAGAACCCTGCCCACTGGATCAATGAAGGCGGTGATACCTGTATTAGCTGCTCTGGCGAGGGCTCGACGGGTTTCAACCGCCCGAAATACCGCCATGGAAAGATGCTGGTAAGGAGCGCTTGAGGTGCCGAACCATGCATCGTTTGTTATGTTGACCAGAAGTTGGGCACCATTTTGGACCATGGCCCGAGAAAGTGCAGGAAAGATAACCTCAAAGCAGATTAAGACACCTACTCTTTGGCCGTCTAGGGAAAGCACCTGACCTTCCTCGCCTTGTTCAAAATCCCCAACAGCTTCTACGATCTTCCCCAGGAAAGGGAAAAATCTCTTAAGGGGAACATACTCCCCGTAAGGCACCAGATGCACCTTGTCATACTTGCCCAACACGTCACCCGACGGGCTGAGCAAGTAGGCGCTATTATAGTAACCAACCTTTTGCCCTTGTGTGCGAAAAGACGGGCTTCCCAGAATAAAATATACCTTGCATGTTCGGACCAATTTTACTACTTCAGCGGTAAGGACCTCATCGTGCAAAAAGTAAAACGGAAGAGCCGTCTCCGGCCATACTATTAAGTCCGGTCGGTTTTGCAGTGCTTCAAAAGACAGCTTCTCATATCGTCTCAGGGTTTCATCTTGAAAAGACAGAGCCCACTTTTTTGACTGGTCAATGTTTCCTTGCAGCAATCCTATGACCAGTTTCGGTGCGGTTCCAGCAACCCATTCAACCTTCGCCATGCGCCATATGCCGTACAAAAAACAGCAGCCCGTTGCAATGGCGACAGCCAGCATAGAGTTCCATGGAAAACTCCTTTTTTGACTAATTCTGGACCAAAGCTCAAAGAACGTGGCATTGACGGCCACAATGAGGGCCGACAATCCATACACTCCCAATATATCTGAAATTTGAATCAGGTGCAACCAGTTATGTTGTGAGCAGCCCAGATTCTCCCACGGAAAGCCTGATAGGAGGAAAGCCCTGATATATTCGAGACCTGCCCACAAGAAGGGAGCGCTCCACAGATATATTGACGAATGAGCCCTCAGTTGGCTGATGACCATCGCAAAGAACGCAGGATATAAACTGAGGTAGACAGCAAGCAACAGGAGAATTGCCCAAGATGCGACAATCGACATCTGGCCATAGGTCACCATGACCCCGGAAATCCAATATAGTAGCGTGATATAGTGCACCAAGCCCGCAAGAAAACCCAACTTGAAACCCTCAGAGGGCAGTTCGTCTCTGATTGCGCAAAAAAGAGGGACAAGAGCGATCCAAGCCAAAAAACCCCAATCCAACTTCGGAAAGGAACCAGTGAGAACCAGACCTGAAGTTGTCGCGAGTGCAGCATTACGTACAGAAACGCCACAAACCCTTTTTGTCGTGAGCAGAGTCATCATAAGTTGAGCGGCTGTTGCCCAAATGCCTTTTCGCTGGGTCTAAAACGTTTTAACGACGCTTCAGAGGATTCTCTGTTTGGACAACAGCCTGTTAAGTCGATATCATATGGACAGCTAACATCTCAGCGATTATATTAAAAGGGGAAATCCGGACTCAGAACTGAGACCTTTGCAAAACTCCTTTTCACTTGTTTACATGAACTTTTTGACCCATCTGTGGGCTTGTTCACTAAATCGCAAAAACTCGGCCTAAGGGCCTCAAACAGTTTGCGATTTGCCCACTAAAGTGGGCCGTTCACTTCGCCCGGATGGGTACCCCAAAAAGTTCATGATGGTCGTTCAAAGGAGTT
>CAZCWQ010000049.1:0-22959 GCA_964502365.1 uncultured Desulfobacterales bacterium
GGAGTCTGAAAAGGGGAAGGGTGCAACGTTCCATTTTACCCTGCAGAAGGCGCCTACCCTTTAATGGGTGACCCCTTTCCTTGTAGATCCTCATTAGACAACCGACTTGTTACAATGAATATCACCGGCAATCAATGGTAACTATTTGAATCTAAATATTTATTAGATAACAAAAAGTCATATCATATATTGGCCATTTCCGCATTTTTCCCCGTCCACCCATCATATATTGTGTTCTCGTTATCTCAACCAGGGCAAAGACTTAGGAATTCAAGATTTTATATAATAGCGCCGAAAAGAAATGAGAAAGGAATTCTGTTTGACATCATCGAACCGGTCTCATGGTCAATATTATTTGGAAAAGCGACCGAGGTAGGGTTATTCTTTAGAGGAGGCTAGTCATGATTAATGTGGTGATTATTGGCCTGTTGGTACTATCGATGGCCATAGCAAAAAAGGAGCCTAAACTTGCAGCTGTTATTGATGTTATCGTGGGGTTGATCATTCTATTTTTCAGGGTGATCCCCGGAACAGCAGATATGATCGACTGGACATGTATGGTCGTTTTCTTCTTGCTTGCCCCAGGCCTGTTTTTTAAAGAAAAGCTGGAAAACTTGCAGACAAGCGCAGGTAAGGATAAAGGACGAACAACGCCGCCCGTGCAGCCCATAAGTCCGACCAGTGGGATGAAATCGACTGATTGGAGTAAGGCAAGCCCAGCAGAAATGCAGTGCAAGAACTGTAATCAGATGGTCTCTTTTCCCAGATCAACCTGTCCGTACTGTGGGGCGGTGGTCGTATTTAGCTCTCACAGTTAATCAAGTTCGAGCACGTTCACCATCTTGCTTCTCAGCTACTGGCCCAATCGTCCCCGTGGACCTTAGGAAGAAGCTCAAGAAGCAATCTGAACCTGCCTGCACGAAAGGCAGGGCCAGCATTGGCTCCGCTTTTTTTGCCATCCTATGTGTTGTGGTTCAACCTACTGAGACAAAATGTTCGATACTACAATCCCTCCAACAAATTGAAATTCCCATATTTTTGTGATATTCAAAAGAAACCTTAACGGGACTTCTTTGGTTCCCGAATGGAAGTCGTGGCAAGAGGTCATAAGTCTTGAAAAGTCAGATTTTTATGGGAAACTCTCAATTTGTCTGCGACTGGTTGATATGTGATTTTTGGTAAAATTTAACAGATGATTGACTTTTTGAAATATTTTTTCAACCCTTCTACAATAGCCTTGCTTTTAGGTGGGATACTCACTTCTTTGTTTGGTTTTTTGGCTGCAATATCCAAAGAGGAGAAGACGCCAAAATGGATAGCAGTAAGTGCTTTTGTGGCCGGAATTATAGTTTTATTTGCAGGAGTGATGTCCGGATACCAACAGCATAGGACCTCAAAAATCTTGCTGAGCACAACTCGAGAAAATGCACAATTTGCAAAAACCAATGCAAAACTAAACAACACAATTGCTAATTTAGTAACGGGTGGAGATAGTTATTGCTATGTTTTTATAGGCAATCCTTCTAAATCAAATATATCGGAACTCTTGCTTCGAGTAGAGGGCGAGTATCCATTATACGATGTTAAAGTTCAAATTCAGGATATGCTACAATTTGAAGAAATAGTTCGCAATGAAGTTCGAGAAGGTCCTAAATCGGGTTTAATAATATCTGATTTTTATAATAGAATATATAAATCGTCAAAAATAATTAATATTGGAAACATTGCTCATAATAAATCCCGCTTGCTTGGACAGTTGTTTTTGCCAAAAGATGTAAACAGAGCAAGATACGATATTCACATATCCGCCAGAAACGGGAACGTCTTACAACTTCTGGAGTTTAGAAGAATTAAAGGGAAATGGATATATGCTGAAAAATTACTTTTCAATAATGAAGTGGTAAAGAAATATATCCCTCCTGATTTTCCAAGAGGTGAGGATAGCAAGTCACTTTGGGAAGAATAACTATTCCGGGTTGTGATACCTGCAATAACTCCACAATCCAATACTCTCCAAAAATGTTCTGATCTCATTTTCAAACCTGCACTCGGAGAGGCGTGTCGGCGACTACTGTCCATCTCTCAAGCAGAATCGCTGTGGCTAGTGTCAGAGTCTGATCTGGTAGGCTACGGGAGGACTTTTGACTGAGGTGGGCGGTGAGGGAGTCGGCCTCGGTTCAGAGGTAGGAACCAACCGAAAATGGCAAAAGGTCACCCCACGACTAGCACCCGAGGAAGACCAATGTGGAACAGTGAACGACCATGGCAGGGCTTGCGGAAACTTCTTTGAACCGCGTGTATAGAGGCGGGACCACAAAATTGGGGCCGATTGGGGTTACCTATTGAAATTTACATCGAAATATGATTTGGTATTATTCGCTCACCTGAAGTTGCTCTTACCTCTGGAATGGAGGATCTGCCTGTGGAACTATTAATCAGACCAGTAATCACGAACCTGTTTTACAAAGCGACTTTCCCAGAACCCATGTCTGAGCTTTACCGGAGTGAAGGCACAGAAGCCCTGTTGAAGAGATTGGTTAAAGATTTTGGCTTACGCCTAAACAGTATAAAGTTTAATAGAGAGAGTCTCTCAGATAATTTTCTGCATTTTTCCAAATTCAAAGGTCCTAGCTGGTTTGACGTATCTTACGGGCTGGAGGAAGTCACTGCTGTCCTAAACAACCCTTTGGACGAGGAACAAGTGTCAGATCTATACACAAAATTGGCTGACTGTTTTCGACAGTATGCTATGAGTCGTCAACAAATGAATTTACAGCAACAGTTAGCTGTGGAAGGGGATGTGACCTCGTTTTTGGAGTCTTTGAACCCCAATATTCCAAGTTGGTTTCAAGGGGCGCTGGAGGGAAGAGGTGCATTCTATGTTCTCAAGTTTCTCGACCAACAACTAAGAACCCACATTACTGTGGCCAGTTCTCTCTATGTGAAGGAAGGGCTCTTCCTCAGCATTGAAAACGACTTCGAGCCTAACAAGTATAATTTTAAAGAAGCTTTTAGGATAGCCCAGGACCACCACGAGTCTATCTTGAGAGAATTGGGCATGAAATTGGAGGCGACAGGATGAAAGAAGGCGATGTTTGGTATTTTCGGAACCCGACAACCGGAAACATGGAAATCTTGTCTGCACCTCAGCCGTCGGCATGGGATATGCAGATTGAACGTTTAGGCAGCACCATGTCCACCGCAGCTAGTCAACCGATCGTGGTGGGGGAGGACCTCAGTCTGAAATCGGATATTGAAACTCTTCAAAATCAAATGAAAACTGTGCAAGATTCTTTAAGCAAGTTTTTCTCCGTCCAAACCGTTCCGCTGCAGACCCTTGGAAATAGTGAGTGGGAACTAAAGCAAGCTTTGTTTGTGGCCGTTGAACAGCGAGGGGCAGATAATTTTGTTGCCTGCTTGTATGACGTAGATTTGTATGGATACGGCGAGACGATACCTGAGGCAATAGACGATCTGAAGATGATTATCTTGGACCAGTTTGAATATCTGTTAGAAAGACAGCGCACCATTAGACTGGGAAGTATACCTAGAAGGCAATTAGAGTTTCTTAAGAGCATTTTGGTGAGTACAAATGCTTGATCTAAAAGGCATTCTGAAGACACTTGAGAAGCTGGACGATCAGAGCGCTCCTGGCCGCATCGATTACCACGAGGGCAGAAGACATCCAAGGTACTCCTATGTCTTGGAAGGAACAGAAGTGTTCTCCTTTGGTTTCACAAGAAGTTCAAGCGCCAAGTCCATGGAGTTTGATTATGTGCCGCGGCAAATGGGTCTGAAGAGGAAGGAGTATCGTGATCTGCATGATTGCCCGATGACGAAGAAACAGTATAATGAGAAGGTGATTGAGCTTGGCTGGATTTAAGTGCATCGCGGCCTTCTGATTCTTGAAAACAAAACCCAGCCCGTATCTCGGTTGGGTTTTTTTGTTTGTAAGACTTTCCCGTTGGTGTCCGGTATCCGCAAGGACGTGAGGTTTCTATTGGAGCCTGACAATGCCACGGGATTTTTGTTCTCGGGCCACAAAGCCGTTAGAATTTACCCGAGCCAGCATGTCTACTAGAGAAACCGCCCTTACAATCCACGATCTCTGCTAAAGGCATACTCTAAGGGGAGATCGGCGGCCTAACGACGGAAGATGGGGGTTTTGTTCAGGTAGACGTGAAAAGAAGCAGAATCACTGGAGAGAAAAAGATTCGCTGAGCGGTTTACTTGGGCCTATGATTCCTTCCAACTCTTCAAAGCAGGCGGCCTTTTGGGTCTCTGAAATGGTTACAGTGAAGCTGTTGGTCTCTTGGTCTATTTCCATGCTGCCACCGTGTTTTTCCACAACTATACGGACAAGGGACAGGAGCAAGAAATGAGAACTCCCTTTTTCCTCTGGTTCTGGTGCACCGGACCGGCTTCTGTCATTGATCATGGTGGGCCTTTCAGGGTTAATTTGATTTCATCTACCTTTATACATCGGCAAACGCGGGGGAAATCTAAAGGCTGGCACAAGGAGACGGTAGCACCGGAGCCGAGGTCGGTGCTTCACTCTATTGTTTAGAGTGCTTGGGGTGAATGCACGTGTCGCCACCGGCCCCAGATTTCTACCGTACACATAAGATAGGCAACGATGAAAAAGTGGCAATGGGGTCAAGAGTGTATCTAGAGGTGAGGAACACGGTATTTTGGTCATGCGGCGGACGTCAGAACGGACAGAAAGTAAAAGGGCGGAACAGGTCCACACCTGCATACCCGCCCTTTTGAAGGAAAGGAAAGGAGGAGAATTTTCCTTTGAGGCCGGAGAGCCTTCTTAACGGAGGATTAAGATTCTTTCTTAAGCTGTTCCCGCCAAGATTTTGGCTTTTTGGAAGGTCAGCTCCCCAACCTCTACGTCAAGCTAAGCATAAAATGGGATTCAGTGAAGTCTGAGGGTAGAAAAAGAAAGCCCCCAAGGAAAGGGACATGTCCACGGACCCCAGAGGCTTATCAAAGAAAGAAATGGTGGCCCATTGTGGCCCCAGAGCCTTCTATTCTGTGACGTGTTTCAAAGTCAAGTGGAAAAATAGGGGGGTGCAAGAAGAAAAAGCCTCCGGTGGCTGCCTGAACACCAGGGGCTCCTGTCTAAGGGACATTACTAAAACGTCACAAGTCCGCCATTCCAGCCCAAATCTCGCCACTTTCTTGAACTATGTCAAACTGTTATGTATTTCGTGAGATGAGACTTTTTTTGGGGTATTGCGTATGGAAGAGCACCTTCCGGCATCGGCGGCAAGGCCTGTGGGGGGTTGGGGGTGGGGTCTCTGTGAGGAGCTGATTGGATTTTGGTCGGGCTTGTGCCTTGCTCTGTCCATGGCATGGCTCTCAAGACGCTGTCACTTGGCCAGACCTTCACAGGCAAGGATCAGCACACACTTTTAACATGCACTTTGGAACATGTCCCAGCAGATCCACCACCTAGTATTGACGCCCGGGACATCGGACCTGTGGGCTGAGAAATCGGCCCTTATGTGGGGGATAGTGTGGGGAAGCGACCTGCAATGTCAAATAAAGAGGGCTCAGGATTTCTCCCAAGCCCTTGATTTCACCTTGGTAGCGGGGCCAAGATTTGAACTTGGGACCTTCGGGTTATGAGCCCGACGAGCTACCAGACTGCTCCACCCCGCATCATGTTCCCGAATAAACTAAATTCTTGCTGTGCTCCTGTCAAGGATTATTTGTCCGCTTGTATCAGTCGCTCCATGAGCCGATAGCCTTCACCAACAAACAAGCTCCGATCCTTGGCCCTCTCCTCGTTGAAGCCACCAGATCCGTTTGCGGCCAAGGGAAAATCCGGCCCCCAAATGGCAAAGGGCACAGGTTCAGTAGTATGTGTCTTCACTGAAACAGGTGTGCAGTGATCTGTCGTAACCATAATCCGGTATTGCGAAAACTCCTTCGAGCCATCTAATACCTTCCCCACCAGCTTGGCATCAAATGCCTCAATGGCGGCAATCTTCTCATCCAGCAGGCCGGCGTGCCCTGCCTCGTCAGGCGCCTCCACGTGGACATAAACTAGGTCAGCCTGTTTGATAGCTAACAGGGCATATCGTGCCTTGGCCTCGTAATCCGTGTCGAAATATCCGGTGGCTCCCGGCACACTAATTACCTCAAGCCCCACGTACACACCAATTCCCCTCAAAAGGTCAACTGCCGAAATGATGGCCCCTTTGAGCCCTGTTTTCTTTTTAAAGGAATCTAATTGGGGGGGGTGTCCTTGTCCCCAGAACCAGACATGGCTGGCTGGTTTCAACCCTTCTTTCACCCGTCTTTGGTTAATCGGATGATCTTGCAAGATGGCGTTTGCACGATTCATTAGCTCCAGTAACACCCCATGAGAGGCCATCCGATCTAAATATGGTCTGACGTTCTGACCAGTAATATCATGCGGTGGCGTAGTGCTCACTTCCGCAGCACCACCCTGCCAAACCATGAGATGACGGTAGCCCACACCAGGATGAAACCGAAAGGTCTTGTTGCCCAGAGCTCTGTCTATGTCCCAGATGATGCGCCGGGATTCATCAGTAGTAATATGGCCGGCACTGTAATCATCCATGGTCAACATGCCTGCCTGCTGGGAAAGAGTCACCAGATTGCACCGGAAGGCCACATCAGCGGGCCTTAGATCTACACCGAGGCTCGCCGCCTCTAGAGGCCCGCGCCGAATTTGTGCTGCTCTCGGATCATAGCCTAGAAGACTCAAGTTAGCCGTATCACTTCCGGTTTCGCAACCTTGCGGAATCGTTCTGACCAGACCGAGCTCTCCATGATCGGCCATCCAGTCCATGTGGGGGGTTCTGGCTGCCGCAAGTGGGGTCTTATTGTTAAGCTCAGCCATGGGATAGTCTCCCATGCCGTCGCCCACTAATATGAAATACTTCATCTTTAATCCTCAATCCGGATCAGCATAGTCCTGTCTTCCACTACATCAAGTTCATCTATTGCAGAAAGCGCCAACCTGACAGCCGCCTCCTTGGCCTTGTGGGTAATCATGACGATGGGCACGGCACCCACTACGTCCCTGCCCTTCTGGTGAACCGATTTGATACTTATGTGATGCCTTCCCAGAATGCCGGAAATCTTGGAGAGCACACCGGGTCTGTCGTGGGCTGAAAATCGAAAATAGTATTGGACCTCCAGTTCCTCGATAGATTTGATCCGTCTTGCCTTCACAGAAGAAGGCTGATACCCCACAGAGGGGACTCTGCCCACAGCACCATTTAAGACATTCCGGCCGACATCCACAAGGTCACTGACCACAGCGCTTCCAGTGGGCATCATGCCGGCGCCTGGCCCATACAGCATGACATTTCCAACAGCATCACCCTTTACGTAAAGGGCATTATACGCCTCATTCACATTGGCAAGGAGGCTGCCCTCCGGGATCAACGTGGGATGAACCCGGGCCTCAATGGCCTCGCCATCGTCTTTCGAAATAGCCAAGAGCTTGATGCGATATCCGAATTCCTTCATGAACATAATATCAAGGGGCGTTATCCTTGAAATCCCCTCTGTGTAAACTGTTTCAAAATCAATGGGTACGCCGTAAGCAATGGAAAGAAGTATAGTGAGTTTATGGGCCGCATCGATTCCTTCAATATCAAACGTAGGGTCGGCCTCTGCATAGCCAAGCGATTGGGCGTCTTTCAGGACCTCTGAAAAGGGGCTCCCGTCGTCGGTCATCTTGGTCAAAATATAATTGGCAGTACCGTTCAATATGCCAAAGAGACCCTCGATGCGATTGGCAACGAGCCCTTCTTTTATCGATCGAATAAGGGGAATGCCACCCCCCACACTGGCCTCAAAGCCCACCTCCACACCTTTTGTTGAGGCCGCAGTAAAGACTTCATCCCCGTACGCGGCAAGCAGAGCCTTGTTGGCTGTCACCACCTGTTTGCCCTTTTCAATGGCTTGCAAGATGAAAGTCTTTGCCGGCTCGTAACCACCAATCAGTTCCACCACAATATCTACCTCAGGATCGTTGATGACAATATTGGCGTCTGTTGTGAGTATCTTTCTGTCCACAGACACTCCACGGTCAGTTTCAAGGTCAAGATCTGCTATCCATCTGAGTTCCAGCGATGCCCCTAAACGAGACTCGATGACATCCTGGTTTTCCAGTAGGATCTTGGCCATACCAGAACCCACAGTTCCGAACCCGAGCAGACCGACACGTATCTTCTTCATATGTCTACCTCACTACAGGATCTTGCGAATCCCCCTTATCGCCTGATTGGTGCGCATCTTGTTTTCTATTAAGGCAAACCTAACATATTCATCGCCATACTGCCCGAAGCCGAGCCCCGGAGAGACAGCCACCTTGGCCTCCCGAATCATCATCTTGGAAAACTCCACAGACCCCATCTTGATGTACTGCCTGGGGATCTTTGCCCAAACGAACATTGTTCCCTTCGGGCTCTTGACTGACCAGCCGATCCTGTTCAAGCCCCTTATCAAAGTATCACGCCTTCCCCTGTATGTATCCACGATCTTTTTTACGCAAGCTTGCGGTCCGTTCAGTGCGATGATCGACGCAATTTGGATAGGTTGGAAGATACCGTAATCAAGATAGCTCTTGATCCTGCGAAGGGCCCCCACTATCTCGGGATTGCCGGCGCAAAAACCCACACGCCATCCAGGCATACTGTAGCTTTTGGAGAGTGAGAAAAATTCCACCCCCACATCCTTGGCCCCAGGTACCTGAAGAAAGCTCGGGGCCACATACCCGTCATAGACCAGATCAGCATAGGCCAGGTCATGGATCACTATGATCCCGTGCTCTTTGGCATAGTCTACAATCTTTTCAAAGAAGCTGAATTCCACGACCTCTGTTGTGGGATTATGGGGAAAAGATATGATAAGCATCTTGGGCTTGGGCCATGTCTGCTTTGTGGCAGCCATTAAACTCTCAAAAAAGTCCTGCTCAGGATTAAGAGGAATCCCCCGAACGTCTCCGCCGGCAATGATCGCCGAATACGGATGAATGGGATAGGTGGGATCCGGCGAAAAGACTACGTCCCCGGGGCGTATGGTTACCAGGACAAGATGTGAAATCCCTTCCTTGGCACCGATGCTTACTATCGCCTCTGTCTCTGGATCAATATGCACGCCAAACCGGCGTCTGTACCAATCGGCAATCGCCATTCTGAGTTTGGTGATCCCCATGGATGCCGAATACCGGTGATTATGCCCCTTTCTGGAGGCCTCAACAAGCTTGTCCACAATGTGCTTAGATGTCGGTATATCAGGGTTGCCCATGCCAAGATCCACGATATCTTCTCCAGCACGACGAGCATCCATCTTGATCTTATTGACGGTGGTGAAAACATATGGTGGAAGCCGCTCCAACCTGGCAAATTCTTTCATCGCATAAGCCTCTGATAAGGGATTCTATTTCTTAAGCTTTATGTATTTAAATATACTACACTGAACGTGTTGTCAAAAAAAATTCTTTTGACTTTTCGACGTAATTCCTCTAAAAAATAGAAAATCCTAGGAGTGTTAACGTGAAAAAATCTTTTACCTATAAAGATGCTGGGGTCGACATCGAGAAGGCAAATCGTTTTATCAGAAAGATTAAACAAATTACAAGGCAGGCACCTAGGTCTGGTGTGATTGCCGGCATTGGCGGATTCAGCGGTCTTTACTCCCTTGATGTTAGTCAGTACAAAGATCCGGTTCTGGTCACCTCCACAGATGGGGTCGGCACCAAGCTGAAGGTTGCCTCCCTGATGAAAAAGCACGACACCATCGGCATAGATCTTGTGGCAATGTGTGTTAATGATATTGCTGTGCAGGGTGCCAAGCCCTTATTTTTTCTCGACTATTTATCCATGGGCAACCTCGTGCCCAAGACGGGTGAGGCCATAATACGAGGAATTATCTCAGGCTGCAAGATAGCCAAGTGTGCCTTGATAGGCGGGGAAACAGCGGAAATGCCGGGGCTCTACCCCGCAGGAGAGTATGACCTTGCAGGCTTTGTGGTAGGCGTGGTAGACAACAGCAAAATAGTCGATGGGTCGGAAATCGGTGTCGGCCATAAATTGATTGGTATTGCATCAAGCGGGCTTCACAGCAATGGGTATTCTTTGGTCCGAAAGGTCTGCTTTGAAAAACTCAAGCTCAAAGCAGGCAACAAGATTGACGTTCTGGGAAGAACCATCGGGGAAGAGCTTCTGGAGCCCACCAAGATCTATTGCGAGATCCTCCGCCATCTGTTGCGAGACTTTCCCATACACGGTATTGCCCACGTCACTGGCGGCGGCATCACAGACAACCTTCCGCGTATCCTTCCCTCATCCTGTAAGGCAATTATCAAAGAAGGTAGCTGGGAAGTTCCCCCTGTTTTCACCTTCCTTCAGGAAGCGGGCAAGCTCTCCACACATGAAATGAGAAGAACCTTCAATAACGGCATCGGTATGATCCTTGTCACACCCGAAGCTGTGGCACAAGACATAGTGGAATTTCTTGCCGCAATGAACGAAAAGGCTTACGTTATCGGAGACATTGTGAAGAGAAAACGCGGGGGCAAACAACTTGCGTGGATATGAGCTCAGCTCTTGTCAAGTATATCGTAAACTGCTGCAAGTGCCTCCGGAAGTTTTTCAGGCCGACTACCCCCCGCCTGTGCCATATCAGGCCGCCCACCACCGCCACCACCTACCAGGGAAGCTACCTGCTTGACTATCTGGCCGGCATGATACCGCGCCTGGTGTTCTTTTGTCACCACGGCTACCAGCAGCACCTTTTCAGGTGACCTGCTCCCCAACACAATGATCCCCGATTTCATCTTTGCCTTGACTTGATCGGCAAAGTCTCTCAAGGCAGCCGGTGTGTCTGCTGAGACCTCTTGGGCCAAGACTGACACACCGTTGACGACCTTGATGTCTGAAAGAGAACTATCTGACGCCTCGGCCTGCGCTTTGGCCTTGCTAGCAGCGAGTTCCTTCTCCAGAGCCCTCTGGTGAGCTATGATTTTTTGGACCCTCTCTGTCAGCCCTTTAGGCTTAGTCTTTAGCGCCTCTGCCAAGGTCTTTAAGGTATGAAACGCCTCCTGTGTGTAAGCAAGGGCAGCCGTACCCGTGAGCGCCTCAATACGACGCACCCCTGCTGCCACACTCCCTTCGCTAACGATCTTGAACAGACCGATATCCCCGGTCCGCTCAGTATGGGTCCCGCCACACAGTTCCTTACTGAAATCTCCGATAGATACTACCCGGACTCGGTCACCGTACTTTTCCTCAAACAGCGCCGTGGCTCCTGTATTGAAGGCCTCTTCAGCATCCATCTCAACGCTTTCAAGAGACGTGTTCCGACGAATTCTGTCATTGACCAGTTTTTCAACTTCTCGAAGCTGGTCTGCATCAAGAGCGGAAAAATGCGTAAAATCAAAACGCAACCGGTCAGGACCTACCAGTGATCCTGATTGCTTAACGTGGTGGCCGAGTATTTGACGCAGCACTGCGTGTAACAGATGAGTGGCAGTATGGTTCCTGGCAATGGCGAGGCGCCGCTCTTTGTCCACGGTCATGGTCACATGGTCCCCCACGGCAACGCTTCCGTCCAATACCCTTCCTTTTTCAATAATGATATTATTTGGGTCCTTAACCGTATCGTGGACTTCCATTTCAAAGTTGGCACCTGTCACACGGCCTTGATCCCCCATCTGACCGCCGCTTTCGCCGTAAAAGGGGGTCTTGCTCGTCACAAGCTCAACATACTCTCCTGCCGTGGACTCTTCCACAGCCTTGCCGTCTCGAACCAGCATGATAACTTGCGAATCAATTGTGGTGCAACCATGTCCCACGAAGCCGGGTTGTATGCCTTCGGCCGCAAGCGCCTTAAAGGCATCTGCTGTTTCGTGTGCGCCGGCGCCCTTCCAGGCATCGCGTGAGCGTAGTCGCTGTCTCTCCATGGATGCCTCAAAGCCCGCCATGTCCAGAGACATTCCATCATCGCGCACAATATCTTGGATAATATCGACCGGAAAACCATAGGTATCATACATCTTGAATATGAGACTGCCCGGGACCTGCAAATTCCCCTTGGTGCGCAACTCACCCAAGGCATCTTGCAGGACCCTCAGACCGGCGTCCAAGGTCCCAAGGAAGCGTTCCTCTTCGCTTTTTATGATGTTCTTGATGTAGGCATCAGCTTCCAAAAGCTCAGGATAACGGGCCTTCATTACCTGAGAGACTTTCCCGGCGGTTTGATACAAAAAAGGCTTGGTCAATCCCAAGGTGCGGCCATAACGTATGGCTCGTCTTAAGATACGCCGCAGCACATATCCACGCCCCTCATTGGATGGAAGCACACCATCACCGATCAGGAAGGCGGCAGCTCGGCTATGGTCTGCCACGACCTTCATGGAAATATCTACTTCATCGGACTCTTCAATGGAATGACCAGAAAGTGTCTCAATTTCTCTTATAATCGGCGTGAACAGGTCGGTCTCATAGTTGCTGGTGACCCCTTGAATCACTGCTGCAAGGCGCTCCAACCCCAAGCCGGTATCTATACTCGGTTTGGGAAGGGTTGTCATTTTGCCGGATTCGTCGCGATTGAATTCCATGAAAACAAGATTCCACAGCTCCAAGTAGCGGTCGCACTCACAGCCAACACGGCATCCGGGTCTACCACAGCTCATAGCCTCACCCTGATCAATGAGGATCTCTGAGCACGGCCCACAAGGACCAGTATCGCCCATTGACCAGAAATTGTCCTTCTCGCCGAGACGAACGATCCTGTCTTCCGGAACCCCTGCGTTGCCTGACCAAAGCTGATATGCCTCATCGTCCTTCTCATAGACTGAAACCCAGAGCCTTTCTGCAGGGAGACTGTATACCGTTGTCATCAGATCCCACGCCAGCTCAATGGCAAGATCTTTGAAATAGTCGCCGAAGGAGAAGTTGCCGAGCATCTCGAAAAAGGTGTGATGGCGGCCCGTATGCCCAACATTTTCAAGATCATTGTGTTTGCCCCCGGCCCTCACACATTTCTGGGAACTGCCCGCCCGCAAATAATCTCGTTTCTCCTCCCCCAGAAAGGTTCGCTTAAACTGCACCATACCGGCGTTCGTAAACAGCAGGGTCGGGTCATCCCGGGGCACCAAAGATGAGCTCTTCACAATCGTGTGGCCTCTTTCCTGAAAATAGGCCAAGAATTTGTCCCGCAGATCATCTGAAGTCGTCATAGTCATTGGTCATAATTGAACAGGAGTTATTGAAGGGTCTCACCATACCCCTCATTTTTTACCGGCCCCCTTTCGATCATCTGCCTGGGCATCGGATTTCCTGGTCTCTTTCTTCGCCAATCCGAAGGCATCTCTAACCTCTTTCAGGATGCGAGCAAAGACATCAGGATTTTCCTTTAAAAAGCTCTTGGCGTTTTCCCTGCCTTGTCCGATCCGTTCCTTATCAAAGGAATACCATGCCCCGCTCTTATCAACGATTTCCGCCTGAACACCCATGTCAAGGAGATCACCGGTGGTGGAAATGCCTTCACCATACATGATATCAAACTGTGCCTCCTTGAAAGGTGGTGCCACCTTATTCTTGACCACCCTCACCCTTGTCCGACTCCCTATGACCTCCTGGCCATCCTTGATGTTCCCAATCCTTCGTATATCGAGTCTTACCGATGAGTAGAATTTAAGGGCATTTCCTCCGGGTGTGGTCTCCGGATTACCAAACATGACTCCGATCTTCATGCGAATTTGGTTAATAAAGACAACTGACGTCCTCGATCTGCTGATACTGGCGGTAAGCTTTCTCAAGGCCTGGGACATGAGTCTGGCCTGCAGCCCCACGTGCACATCTCCCATTTCGCCTTCAATCTCCGCGCGCGGCACCAGGGCTGCCACCGAATCAATAACCACTATATCCATTGCGCCGCTGCGAACCAGGACCTCAGCGATCTCCAAAGCCTGTTCACCCGTATCCGGTTGAGAAACCAAAAGTTCGTCACAGTTTACGCCGAGCTTCTTCGCATAGGCAACGTCCAGGGCGTGCTCGGCATCGATGAAGGCGGCAATACCTTCATCCTTCTGCGCTTCGGCGACAATGTGCAGGGCCAGAGTGGTTTTTCCTGAGGACTCAGGGCCAAATAGCTCAACGACCCGTCCCCGCGGTATGCCCCCTACTCCCAACGCGTGGTCGAGGGCAAGGGAGCTTGTTGGGATGACCGGAACATCTGCAATGAACTGGCCACCCAACTTCATGATGGAACCCTTGCCGAACTGGCGCTCTATCTGACCTATGGCCAGTTCAACCGCCTTATCTTTGTCCGCGGATATACTATTCATTAATATCCCCCCTTCTTAAATCTACTTCAGCCAGTCTGCTATAAACCGCACCCTGCGGGCGCAAAGTGCTTTGAAACAGGACCACTGATTCAACCGTGAATGCCTCTGTCTTGAAGCCTCTCAATCCCTCTATGGCCTCCCTGAACTTGCTGTTGTCTATGCGACCCTTGACGCGACCCATGGTCAGATGGCCCTTGAAGGGTCGCTTCTCCTTTGGGAAGCCGAGGGTCTTGAGTTGAGATTCCAAATGGTCCTGAAGGTCGAATAAGACCTGCGTATCTCCTGATATCCCTGCCCAGATCACGCGGGGACGTCTGAAGTCCGGGAAAACACCAATCCCTTCTCCCATAACGGTGAAAGAGGAAAAGCCGCTGGTTGCTTGCTCCATTACAGCCTTGATTTTCTCCACATTATTCGTGTCTATATCTCCCAAGAACTTCAGGGTCAGGTGAATGCCTTGTTTCCGTACCCACCTGATGTTGGGGCCCGAGCTTCGCAGCGTATCTTGTGCCTTGCCGACAGCCTGAAGGGTGGATTCCGGCAGGCTGATGGCTATAAAAGCCCGTATCTTCTCACCCATCTTTTATGAACTCACAGTGGTCACGTATCCGTATTAGCCCTTCATCCGAGGCCTGCTGCTTGATCTCTTTTCGGCTCCCTTTAAAGAAATACTTCCAGCACTCAACGTCCCCGTTCCAGGCCAAGGCCATGTGAACGGTGCCCACTGGTTTGTCAGGCGTGCCGCCTGTAGGACCTGCAATTCCACTAACCGCAAGGCCCAGGTCGGTGCCCGCCAAGCGTTTTACGCCTATTGCCATGGCTTGGACGCAGGCTTCACTCACCGCTCCGTGTTCCTTGATGATCGCACGTGCAACTCCCAACAACTCAATCTTGGACCGGTTGCTGTAAGTGACCACCCCCATTTCCAGGTAGTCTGAACTCCCTGAAATGTTGGTGAGTCGATGGCAGACTAATCCGCCGGTGCATGACTCGGCTACTGCAATGGTTATCTTCTGAGAAAGAAGCAGGCCTGCTACTTCTTTTTCAAGGGGATTTTCCTTCATTGTCCAATCACAACCTAGAAAAATCTCATAACAATCCTCAAAGCGAGGTTGGCATAAACACCCGCAAGGATGTCATCCCCTACAACACCCCATCCACCCGGCAGTTTTGATTCCAGACTCCGGATTGGGAAAGGCTTGACAACATCCATTAGCCTAAAGACTATAAAACCGATTACCACGTTTTTTGTGCACCACGGGATAAGAAATAAAGTCACGAGGAACCCTGCCATCTCGTCTATGACAATCAGACCGCTATCTTTCTTCTCGAATATCTTTTCAGCTTCCCCTGCCGTCCACACGGCAAACCCCATGAAAGCTCCTGTGAAGATTATCCCCTCAACCGGGCCAAGGACAGAAAGCAGATAACAAAGAGGAAGCGCTACCACAGTGCCAAAAGTACCGGATGCCACTGGGATGTAGCCAGTGTAAAGGCCTGTTGCCAACGCAACCACAAATTCCTGTCGATCCCTATGCAATGCCTTCCTTGATTTAGGATTGACGACTGCGGCGAATGAAAAGGCAGCAAGCGATCTGCGATCTTTGCCCCTTATTGTTTCGCCGTCTCCTTCACGATTGCCTCATAGACCACCTTAAACGGAATATTCTTCTCCAGAGCGACTCTCTTGCAGTCTTCATATTCCGGCACCACAGAAATCCTGCCTGCCGGGCCTGAAACCTCCTTTACCCGCACCTTGCCAAAAGAGGTAGCAGTCTCCCTGAGCTTTCGAATCAGCTTTGTCCTGTCCATCCGGTAGTGCCGCACACCTGTAGCCGTGGTCTCGGATAGAATTCTGCGGACCACCCTTTCTCGGTTGCTTTCCGTACATAAGACGTGGATCATCGTTGCCGGCCGGTTTTTCTTCATAAAAACTGGAATCCAGATTACATCAAGGGCTCCATCTTCAAAAAGCCTCTCCATGACAAAGCCGAATATCTCTGGACTCATATTATCGATGTTCGTCTCTACCACCGTTACACAATCTTGCTCATAAGCAGACTCAGGCTCGCCCAACACGATCCTGAGTAAGTTCGGTATATCTTTTAGTGCCCGTGCCCCAATACCGTAACCCACTTGACCGATTCGCATCTTCGGCATCGGACCGAAGTCCTCGGCAAGTGATGTGATGATCGCCGCTCCGGTTGGCGTGACCAGTTCATGAGAAACTCCAGTACCGTACACCGGAACTCCCTCCAAAAGGGCCACAGTTGCCGGGGCAGGTACAGGAAGCGTTCCGTGATCACAGGTCACAAAGCCTTTTCCCACAGGGATCTCTGAGGCGACGGTTTTGCCAATGCCCAACCATTCGACCCCCACAGCGGCCCCCACGATATCGACAATGGCATCCACTCCCCCAAGTTCATGAAAATGGACGTGCTCTTTGGGACAGTTGTGGATAGCAGCCTCAACATCTGCCAGCCGGCTGAAGGTCTTAAGACTGAGGTGCTTTACTCTTTCAGAAAGCTGACTTTCCTCGACAAGCCTTCGGATATCATTGTAGTTTCTTGCGCAGCTGTCTTTCTTTTCAACCACCACCTGCACCTGCCGGCCGTGGATGTTCATCCGCTCGGCTGTGCTGATCTCCATATGGAAACCATCAAGGGGCAGGTTACAAAGGCTTTCTTCAACTGACTCTGCCGAGACCCCCAAGTGGATCAAGGCCCCGAGAATCATATCGCCACTGATCCCCGAAAAACAGTCAAAGTAGGCAATTTTCATTTGAAATTCCGTCCTGCCGTCATCTAGTCCGGCTCTGTTCATTCGTTGTTGCTTCTAACATACAAGACCATGAGAGTCAAAGGACACCACGCGGTAGACTTTAGTAACGAAAGGTTTGCATAACCACTTTGAGCTACCATTATGAATTTTTTGGGGCACCCATCCGGGCGAAGCGAACGGCCCACTCCAGTGGGCAAATTCTAAACTGTTTGAGGCCGTTAGGCCGAGTTTTTAGGATTTAGTGAGCAAGCCCATGGATGGGTCAAAAAGTTCATACGAAGGAGTGAAAAGGGGTTGTCAAAAAGTTTCGTAATAAAGCCTTCAATCTCCCTTGGCATGAAGCCGTATTATTTCAAGCACCAGTTCTACGCACTTGACCATGTCATCCAACCGAATCGACTCCCGCACGGTGTGCGCATCCTTCATCCCAGTGCCGAGTACGCCTGCAAAAATACCATGTTGAAAGAATATATTTGCATCGCTGCCACCGCCGCTCGTCTTGGTCTTCATCTCACGTCCCAGGACCGAGGCGGCATCTTTGGCCAAAGTGACAACTATGTGATCCTCAGGGATCTTCAACACTGAAAAATCCTGGCGAATTTCTGTCTCAACTCTTGGCAGTCCATCATCTGAAGGAAAGGCATCTCTATAACTAGATATCTCTTGTTCAAAACACCGGACAATTCTATGAGTCTCGGTTTCGAGTTTTTCAGGGCTATGGCTGCGAACCTCCCCGGCCACAGTTACCAAGCTAGGCACTATATTGGTGGCCGTGCCGCCTTCGATCAGTCCAATGTTAGCAGTGGTCTCTTCGTCAATACGGCCTGAACGTGTCTTTGAAATGGCTCGACTGGCCAGATGTATCGCATTGATCCCTTTTTCAGGGTCAGCCCCAGCATGGGCGTCCCGGCCGTGGACCTTGAATTCAATATGATTGGCAGCCGGGGCTCGCGTCACAATCCCATCTATGTCAGTGGCATCCAAGCTGTATCCGTATCGCGCCCTGAGTAGGGAGTAATCGAGGTTCTTGGCCCCCAAGAGCCCTACCTCTTCGCAGACGGTTACCACCACATCTATGGGGCCGTGGGCCAGGCTTTTCTCCCGGATTATCCTCAGGGCTTCAATAATAATAGCCAAGGCCGATTTGTCATCAGCCCCCAGCACAGTGGTCTCATCGCTTGAAAAAACGCCGTCTGAAAAAAGGACCTTCACGCCTTCACCTGGATTAACCGTGTCCATATGGGCATTCAGAAGCAGCGGATCAAGCTCTTTCTCAGAACCCTGAAACTTTGCTATGAGGTTACCTGTATTGCTGGCGACCTTCGGGCCAGCTCCGTCAATTACTACCTCAGCACCCATAGATTGGAAGATTTTCTCAAGCTTTCCGGCCACGGCCTGTTCTGTCTTGGAGACACTGTCTGTCTGAACCAGAGTCTTGAAAACATCGGTCAGGCGTTCATAATTCACCATGGCGGTTTTCTCCTTTCACGATCTAATCTGAGAATTATCCAATTAAATGATGTGGTTACAACTCGCTCTGAAGTAAACCGATAGGCTGCTCACATCCTTGTGATTTGCCGGGCAGCCTGAAGATGGCGTCACACAAAATTATTGACAGCTTTGACACAAAGTAGATATGTTAAATAGTTAAGGATCTAAGAGCCCTTTGCAGAACCGAGGTTTATGCAAAGGGCTCCTGAATGCGGAAGTGGATAGCTCGCTGGTGGGGCTCCCGGACTTCAAATCCGGTGTGGGGCGCTAAAACCGTCCTGGGTGGGTTCGATTCCCATGCACTTCCGCCATACCATTAACTTATTTTCAGCATTCACCATACCCCTTCCCGTGCATTGGCGCCTGCTACGGCCCTCATTCTACCTGCATCTGAGGCACGTATTCTTCCGCAACCGGAAAGTTATCCAGGCGTTTAGCAATGCCGGCATGAAGAAAAGAATCGACCCACCAGTAGATGTCTTGCTTCTTTACTGAGGCACGGAGTCTCTTTATCCGCTGTCTTCTTTCATCCTTCAACATATTGACAGCCTTATATATGGCATCGGCCACACCCTCTTTGTCATGGGGATTGACCATTAGCGCCCCCTTTTGGAACTGGGCAGCCACACCGGCAAACTCGCTCAAGATCAGCACGCAATTTTCCTCAATACTTGAAGCGCAATACTCCTTTGCGATTAGGTTCATGCCGTCTTTTAACGGTGTGACCAGGGCAATCTCAGCTGTCCGATAGTAGGACAGCAACTCGGTGCGGTCCAGGCTCCGGAATATATAATGGATAGGTACCCAACCGGAACGCGTGAACAGGCCGTTGATCTCGCTAACCAGACGTTCAATTTCTATCTTCAGATCTTCATATTCTGGAATCGTACGCCTGCTGGGGACCACTATCTGCACGAAGACCACTTTGCCCTGCAGTTCAGGGTAACGAATTAGTGCATTTCTGAACGCTTCAAGTCTTTCCGGGATTCCTTTAGTATAATCCAGACGGTCAACGCCCAAAATGATGTGTGTGTTCGGCAACTGCTCGTGTATGTACCACGCACCGTCAGCCACTTTTTTGGTTGAAGCCAAGTTAGAAAATTCCTCAAAGTCAATACTAATCGGAAATGCCCCCACCCTTACACTGCGATCTGAAAAGCTTAAGCTGAGTACTTGTCCCCTGCCTTGAACGGCAATGCCCTTGATGAGGGCGCGCGCGCACTGAACAAAATTTCGGCGGTCGCGTACAGTCTGGAAACCGAGTAGATTGTAGTCCAGCAGAGACTGGAGGATCTGAAACCTCCAAGGCAGCTTCAGGAATATGTCAAGAGGTGGAAAAGGAATATGCAAGAAAAACCCGATATGGCCCTCCACACCCAAGCGGCGGAGCGTCTGAGCTACGTTCATGAGATGATAGTCGTGAACCCAGATGAAATCACCACTGGCCAAGCACCCTTTGATCACCCTGGCGAATTTCCCATTAACCTGCTTGTAGGTATACCAGTATGAGGGATCAAAGTTGCATCTTGAAAGGAAATCATGGAACAGAGGCCAAATGATTTCGTTGGAGAATCCGAAGTAGTACTTGTCTTTTTCTTCAGACGTAAGAGGCACCGGCTTCAGGGTAAAACCTGGGTCACGCGTGGCCCCTTTGAGTACTTTCTCCAGCTTCCGGCCAGAACTCCCAATCGTGCCTGGCCAACCTATCCATAGACCGCCGCGGTCTCTAAGTACCGGGGCAAGAGCTGTAACAAGCCCCCCAGACCCCGACACCGCAGTCCATCTACCGTTCTTTTCTCTATTGAGAGCCACCGGCAACCGGTTAGAAACTATTACAAGACGTGTTTCCAACAGTTCTCTTGAGCTGTGTGGTACTGTTTTCGCCATTGTGCCCGCTCCCTTTCTTGGTGGCTTGATTTCAATACGGTCTCTTGCATCCTGTAGTCATACATCGAACCTGCTTCAGACATCTGTTGGCACGATCAGATAAACACACGGAAACCTTGATGCTAATCTGAAGACGCCTATGAAGTGGCTCTCTCCCACCTTCTCAGGAAGTCGATGACCTCTTCAGGGGGACGTAGCCATACATCGGCCATGGTTTCCCGTAGTTCATTTCGGACCAGTACTCCAAGTCCTCGGCCTTTCAGTGCAGCAAATGCGTCTTCGTCGGTTAAATCGTCTCCGAGATAGGCCACGGTCTCGCTGTCAATCTCTGTAATGATGTTTTCCACGGCCCTTGCTTTGGTGATTTCCTCGGGCCGCACTTCCACGCCACCGTCGAATTCGTGCAGCGAAAGGCCTGTACCTCTGGTCAAGCCTGGCAGATACTCTAAGGCCTTGGTTCGAATCCTTTCGATTTTCTCGGGTCTCAGGCCGCGCCAGTGTATGGCAACACTTAAGGGCTTCCTTTCAATTTGGTCGCTCCAGCCCATACCAACCATCCAATCCGTCGCAACGGCCAACACTGTGGCAGCTGCCTTCGGCAAAGGAGTCCCTTGGTAAGTCCCATCTGTTAGCAGCCTTTCCCCGCCGTGGGAACCCCATATCTCCGGGAGCGGCTTCAATCCTATCAGGGGTATCAAACCATCCAGCTGCCGGCCGCTTATTATCACGATCCGAGTGTTGCCATTTCCCAGTATGCCTTCGAGGGCCTGGGTCACCCCAGGATAGGGGAACGCTTTATCCCGTTCCTCTCTGAAGGGAGCAAGAGTCCCGTCATAGTCCAAGAGCAGGCCCCGCGTTTCAGACTTACCAAGGTTATCAAAAAAATTGGAAGGATTCTTATTAGGATTTAGGACTTTCACAAACACCCCTATCTATAAGTCCTACGTGTGGCAACACCTGAATCCACGACTTGTCAGGCAAGATATCATCTTCATCCAAGCTCAATCCTGTCCTCGCAACCATGGATTAACGCCACCATTACCGTTAGGTACTCTCTGAGTTGACGAGTCAGCAGGAAGTTCTGCTTCACAAACCCTGCTGCTTTTTCTCCCATCTCACGCAGTTTATCCGGGCGCTCGAGGAGGTAGCGAATCCTCAGTGCCGCTCCTTCTGGAGAATTGACCAAAAAACCGGTATGATTGTTGATAACCTGGAGTCTTATCCCGCCTGTATTTCCTCCTATGACAGGCTTTCCCTTCCACATAGCTTCGGTAACTGTGAGCCCAAAGCCTTCACGAATGGACTTCTGTAACACTATGTCGGCGGCACGCTGCAAGGCATTGATAGTTCGGTGCGCATCTGCGGGCAGCTCCAGTATATGAACATCGGGCACACCGTCTGAGAACGCCTCCACCTCTTTCCGCACCAGTTCTCCCTCCGGGTCGTCACTGGCCCCTCCTCCGGCCAAGACCAGCTGCAAATCTGGAACGTACTTCCTGGCCAGCCTGAACGCCTGGACAACACCTATGGGATCTTTGAAACGGTCAAAGCGGGACACCTGCACTGCGAGCGGTCTTTCGGGATCAAGACCGAACATGTGGTACACTCCTTGTATTTCGGCGTCTTCCAGGTTGATGTTCTTTTCGCTTAAGGGATCAATGCTGGGAGGAATCAGGTATTGTGGGTGCGGTAGTTCTTGGGCGAAGTCGGACAGCGAGAATATGCTGGCGTCGTATTCTGCCACAAACTTGCGCAAGTATTTCCAGACGGTTCTGTACGGATGGCTAAGGTCGATGTGACAACGCCATATCCACTTGGCCTTGCCATGAGGGCTGTAGGAAAGCAGCGGTGCGGGCTGGGGGTCATGTATGAAGACTACATCTGCATCCTCCAGTATAGGCGCCAGCTGCCTGGCCGTGCGTTGGTTAGTTTGTTCGTAAGCCTCCAGCAAGACTTCAGGGATCTCTGTTTTGTTGCCCTGCAGGCCATTGTGGAAACTCTTGGTGCACTGGAAAAAAGTCTCATCCCCACTGATCACCTCCCACGACGTATGTATGCTCAGCTCTTTCATCAGGGGTACGAGTTTTGCCAGGATCTCAGCCACACCACCGCCTTGGCGCGTCGAGTTGACGTGCACTACCCGCCGGTTTTCAAGAAGTCCGGCCAGCTGGCGGAGTTGGTTGACCACATCCTCCCCGGCTGTGTCGGCATATACTTCCAGCAGCGATGTCAATGCACTATTCCCCGAAGTAAGATTGAAACACGTCTGTGAGCCTTTTGCGCAATTCGGCTAAACCGGAAAAAAAGGGGTCCAGTTTGGCCAAGCTGTCACACAGATCGCCATAACCCTCGAAACATGTGCCCAGCCAAGCACGGAAGTCATCCTCCTTGCCTGGCGTGCGGCGGCGGGCATCTATGAAATGGAAGAAAATACTACCCACTGACATCAGGGGCAC
>CAZCWQ010000050.1:0-17542 GCA_964502365.1 uncultured Desulfobacterales bacterium
TCTGGTGATGGCAGGCCACACAGGCCTCTTGAGCGGTAAACAGGCGGTAGGTGTCCGGGACGCCATAATCCGGGTCGTTCGGGTCGCCAGAGGCACGGAAGCCTACTGCTTCCCAACCCCAGGTGTCTTCCGAGTGGGTCGCGTGCAGTGTGTCTTTGGTGTGGCACTTCTGGCAGTATCTGATCCAAAAAGGATTTGTGTGGATCCAGCTCGTGTGATCTGGATCGATGCCATGGCAGGCATAGCACCTGCCCGGGGCTATCTTGTTACTGTATTGGGCGAGGTGTACGCTTGGGAGGAGCGACAAAGGCGTTGGCCACTCTGGGGGACCAGGCGTAGGATTGGACTGCCAATGGCAGTTTTCGCAGTCAAACGGTGTGGGAGTCAAAGCCGTGGGATAGGAACCGGGCAGTGTTACACTTCCAATGTCAACCAAGACGTCTGGCCGGTGGCAGGCAGTGCACCAGTATGAGTCTGTCAGGTCGCTTGTATGGTGAGGGCCTCCCGGTAGCTCTACGGGCCAGTGGCAGCCCTCAGTCAGGCAATCGTTAGTAATATTTTCCGGCGTGTTCGGGTCGGCATGGCACGCAGTAAGACAATCCGGGGAAGAAAGTGGGCACCCGTCCGGGCAGTCGGCAAAAGCACTGGCTGAAAACTGGTGTCTCTTGGCACCGGCAGTCCGGTCCCCATGGCAGCCCCTGCAATCGCCTGCTGAAAGATTGTAGAAATAGGTGTCATATGTGCCAACGTATTGGGGCACATAGTCCATGAGGGGGTCGGGACGATTGTATGACTCACATGAGCTCCACCAGCCATCAGCACAGTCGTCTGCCATCACCATGCCTGCTGCACCAAAAAGAAAAACTGCAAGCACTGCCAAGCATAACAACAAAGGCTTGGTTTTCATGATCTTCTCCTCCTTCTTTGTGTTAGCTTTTCAACCAAGATTAAAAAACAACGAGGTTCTCAAGCCCCTAACAGAAACGAAAACTCCATGTTAGGAACCATGTCAGCCCATTTTGACAGGTTTCTCCATGTGCGTCACCGATGAGAACAGAGTTAGACAAAGGTGGGAATAATTCGCTAGTGCTGAATACTCATATACACAACAAAAGCTAAGAAGTCAAGGCATTACAAGGTGTTTTTAGGAGCATTAAGAGCACCATAGACACAGCGGAAGTCTAGACGGAGGACACAAGAATAACGCCTAGCAGAAACCTACATGTTGGGGCACCTACCATATCGCGAAGAGTATAAGTGTCTTGCCATTATAGATGCTTAGCCCATCGCAAGATGCAGTATAGATACCATACCAAGCGCCATTTAGGAACCAGAAAGGGACCGTAAAGATCTCCGTCTGGTATATGTAAGCAAAGCGGGACGCTACCAGCGTCCCCCCACTCACAATCCGCCAATCCAATCATGGCAGCTTTGACAGAAAATCCCAACAGGGAACAACATACATGCCACGGTATCTCTTGAGGGTGACCTGGAATGCGTATTCTACCTGCAGGCGTTCGGCAAAATAGAGAAGACTCCTTGACTCCTTTATATCGCTTTTTTTTACCTCAACCAGGACCCATGGGGTACGTTCCTTCAGGAGCAAAAAATCAACTTCACGTTTGTTTCTGTCTCTCACATATCTGAGTTCAGCTTGAATTCCTTCTACATCCTGCAAGTAATGGCATAATTTCAACAGGTGGGAGCCCAAGAGATTTTCAAGGCGCATTCCGGTTCCTGGAACTTCAGACCAGTCCCAGAAATATATTTTTCTCGCCTTACTTATTGCTCGCTGTATCCTCTTGCCGTACGGCCTGACTTGGAAAACAAAATGAAGCCGCTCCAGGATTTCAACCCAGGATTCAATGGTCTTGTGGTCTACTTCGAGATCTTCTTTCAAGGCATTTATTGATATGGGTGAACCGACCCTGTCAAGAAGGAGGTCCAGCAGATTTTCCAGCTTTGCAATACTGCGAATGAGCGTCAGGTCTCGGAGATCTTCGTGCAATACACGCTCACGTCTATTTAGTCGCCATCGTTTTGCCTCTCTTTCGTTTGCCTTCAAATAGGGCTCAGGAAACCCGCCTAAGGTTAGGAGTTTTTTGAGATTTTCTTCTTCGATCGAATCAGGTTCGCTGACCCAGGAAGACGGGTCAAAGAGTTTTTCTGTATCCGGAGGGGAACCCCCTCTTGAGATCTCTCCGAGAGTAAGGGGGTGAAGACGGTAATGATAGGCTCTCCCGAACAGGGAATCACCACCTTTTCGATAAACATCAAGTCTGGCGCTGCCCGTAACAAGTATACTTTGCTTCTGCCCCTCGACATCAAAAAAGCCCTTGAGCAGGCCTTTCCAGTTTGGAAATTTGTGGATTTCGTCCAGCACTACTACGGGAGCAGAGCGCGGCCAGTCGAGAGACCGGATAGCTCTTCTATGCTCAGGATAATCCCAGTTTAAATATACGTCCTTTTGTCCCGATATTTCTGTGGCAATCTGACGGGCCATTGTGGTTTTTCCCGCCTGCCTCGGTCCCGAAATGAGGACGAGCTTTGAAGGAAGATCTGATTGAATGGAATGTTCAAGGTAGCGGCGCATATGACAAATTTGGATGAAACATACAAAATTGTCAAGACAAATTTGGATATAGGTCTAAAAACGTCTAGTTGCACAAGCCCAAACGGAAAGACTTCCTGTTCTGAGCGCTGGCCCGCAGCTTGGAAGGTATGAGGTGGAAACGATTTGGTGAGCGACTATTTTTCTTGCTTTTCTTTGGCAAAATCCCTGGCTTTTTCAGCCAGGTCCTTGAGACGATCATCGACCAACCGGAACAGTGTCCCCTTTGAGTATGTCCCGTCTTTTCGTCGCTTGCCCGCCCTCATGCCAGTGAGAATTTCAATGCCTTGCTCAATGGTTTTGATAGGATAGATGTGAAACTTGCCCTCTTTGACGGCCCGTACAACTTCCTTTTTTAGCATGAGGTCCTTTACGCTCTTGGTGGGGATTATGACTCCCTGTTTTCCGTTCAGGCCCTTGTGTTGACAGATGTCAAAGAATCCCTCAATCTTCCGAGTTACACCCCCCACAGGCTGTATTTCTCCTTTTTGACTCACGGAGCCGGTCACGGAAACCCCCTGAAAGATAGGCATATTGCCGATGGCAGACAGCAGGGCGAACAACTCCGTGCTGGACGCGCTGTCACCATCTACCATGCCATAGGTTTGCTCAAAGCAAAGGCTTGCTGTCAGGGCCAAGGGCCTGTCCTGCGCAAAGTGTTCCCGAAGATAACTGCTCAAGATAATGACTCCTTTGGTGTGAGTCTTTCCGCTTAATCGCGACTCTCGATCAATGGTTATGATACCGTCTTTACCCATTGAAACATTAGCTGTAATCCGACCCGGCTTCCCAAACATGTGATCACCTGTCTGTAGGATGCTCAGGCCGTTAACCTGCCCCACTTTGTATCCGTCAGTTTCGACCCAGAAGATGTCTTTTTTGACCAGGTCCTGCACCCTTTCTTCCACAAGGTTGGCCCGGTACTTTTTCTTCTCTATTGCTTTCTCGACATGTGCAACATTTATATATTTTCTTTCCTCCTGCGCAGCCCAGTAATTGGCCTCCTTGATAATATCGCCGATGGCCCCGAGTCTTAGGGTCATCTTGTCTTTGTTGCCAGTGACCTCCATGCTGTATTCAATGAGTCTCGCTATCCCCGCCCGATCCACGTGCTTGAGGCCTTCCTCTTCACAAAACCTTGCCATGCAGTGGATGCATTGGCGGATGCTTGTTCTGTTCCGTTCGGTCTGGTCGTCCAGGTGGGCCTTGATCTTGAACATCTGCTTAAAACGGTCATCATAGATATAGAGAAGTTCATACAGATAGGGATCGCCTGTAATCACCAGTTTGACGTCAAGGGGTATCGGTTCAGGTTTTAAGGTCTTGGTAGTGATAAACCCATACATCTCGCTTATGTCCTCTATCTTTACCTCTTGGTGTCTGACAGCCCGCTTCAGGGCCTCCCAGGAAAAGTACCACTTCAAGATGTCAGTGGCTTTCAACACCAGGTACCCCCCGTTGGCCTCGTGGAGTGCTCCAGGTCTGATCATTGTAAAGTCTGTGATCAGTGCACCATAGACAGCCTCTTTCTCTATTCTGCCAAAGAGTGCGGGATACGTTGGGTGTGATGTGTATACCACCGGAGCACCTTTTGCATCAGAGTTGTCTATCAATACATTTACCCTGTAATTATTGAGCGCTGGGGGCCAAATCATACCTGGAATGGGTAGTTGTGTGCCTTTTTCCTCTTGCGGTTTTCGGAAATCCTCCACGTGTTCCAGGATGTCTTTCTTAACCGCCTCAAGGTACTCAAGAACCCGAGGATGGTTCTTGAATTTGTCGAAGATCGGCTGCATCCTTTTTCCCACAACGGAAAGAGCTATTTTTTCGTTCAACTTGTTACGGCGTTCAACAAACTCGGTCTCAAGGGCGCTGATCTCGCTCATGGACTGATTCATCTCCACCGACAATTTGTCACCTCTGTCCCGCAGCGCCTTCTTCTCCTCCGGAGAATATTTGGCCAGCTCCTCAGGAGGGAGAATCTTCCCTTTTTTGCCAGGCATTATGGAAACCCCTTGAGTGTCTACCTGAAGCAGAAAACCCTGGGCTTCTACCCTTGTCCTCAGGGCGTCGATGACCTTACGACGTTTGTTCTCAAACTCTTTGCGCAGGACTTGCTCCTTGTATCTATAGTCATCGGTGCCGAAGGCCGCTGGAATAAAAGTTTTCAAGGCCTGGACCAGATCATCCATCGCCTTTTTCAGCACTTTGCCTTGCCCTGTAGCCAACTTCAGCACTATCGGTTTATCCGGCTCTTTGAAGTTGTATGCATAGCACCAGTCAGGCGGCGGCGGCTGCTTTCCTGCCACCTCTTCCAGGAAAGCCCGGGCAATGTATGTGGCACCGGTGTCAACCCTTCCTGCCACATAGATATTGTACTCAGGATCAGGCATCCCGATGCCAAACTTGATAGCCTCGATGGCCCGATGCTGACCCACCACCCCAGTAGTGATGGGGCAGAGCTTGTCCGTTGAATCCACTATGACCTGCCGGGGATCAACACGGAGTCTGAGATCTTTTACAGACACCTCTCTGAATTTTCTGGCCATGTCACCTCCTATTGACAAATAGTTGCCAAACCCCTTTTCCTGTTCACCTCTTGTCCTTTTTCAACGACCTTTTCGTATAGTGAAGCATACTTTTGTGCAGGTTCTTCCCAGGAAAAATTGGCTTTCATACCGTTCTTGATTAGCCTCTCCCACGCCGGCCCGTCATAATAGGTCCTTACAGCCTCTTGGATCTGCGCCAGGAAAGCCACTTTTTCATACTCAACAAACTTGAACCCTGTCCCCTCACCCGACTTCGGGTCAAACTGTTGTATTGTGTCACTAAGGCCTCCTGTGGCACGGACAATGGGAACTGTTCCGTATCTAAGAGCATAAATCTGGGTCATTCCGCATGGCTCATAACGGGAAGGCACCAACAACATATCAGCGCCAGCCAAGATGCGGCGGGCGAGCGGCTCGTCAAAGCCGATCCTGACTGCGATTCTTTCGTGGTATCTCTGTGCCAGGTCCCCCAAGGCACGCTGATACTTTTGCTCTCCAGCGCCAAGGATCACAAGCCCTGCATCCAGCCTGACCACATCGTCTACGATCTGCAACAGCAAATCATACCCTTTTTGAGCCGTAAGCCGAGAGATCACCGCAAATATCGGCCGATCTTTGCACCGCTCCTCTAGACCCACTTCACGAACAAGCATTGCCTTGCAAACCCGTTTTCCTTTCATGTTGCCATGGCTGTATTGAGCACTGATATGCGGATCTGCGGCCGGATCCCACGCACTGTAATCCGCCCCGTTCAAGATACCGTAAAGATCAACTGACCTATTCTTGAGAAGTCCGTCCATGCCCAATCCGTATTCAGGCGTCTGAATTTCCCGACTGTATCCGGGACTGACGGTGGCGATGGCATCCGCATAAACAATACCCCCCTTCAAGAGGCTGATCTTGCCCCAGTATTCAACGCCATCCGGATGGAATGTACTGCGGGGAAGGCCACAGACGGAGAGTTTGTCGGCGGCAAAAAGTCCCTGGTAACCCATATTGTGGATGGTGAAGACAGAAGCAACCTGCGAAAAAAACGGATCTTTGCAATAGAGCGTTTTTACGTACGCTGGAATCAGACCGGTCTGCCAGTCGTGACAATGGACTACGTCAAAGCGAAACTCGGTCTTTCTTGCAAAAAGCAGGGCGGCTTGGTTGAAATAGCTGAATCGTTCAAGATTGTCAGGGTAATCCCCTTCCGGTGTGCCGTACAGATGGGGCCGGTAAAAGAGATCTTGCCTGTCAAAGAAGAACACAGGGACTCCGTCATCTGTCTGCGCCTCCAGCACATCGCACAAAAGCGTCTTGTCCCCCAATGGGACTTCAAGCCCGGAGATAACCCTGTCAGTGGGAAAGTGTCCCTCATTTACCGTTCGATAATACGGAACCCCCACCCTCACATCCAAGCCCAGTTTTCTTATGGCACGAGGCAACGAGCCAGCCACGTCGGCCAGGCCACCCGTCTTTGCAAATGGGGCCACTTCTGATGCGAGAAACCAAACCTTCACGCATTCACCCACGAAATCATCTTTTGTCGAGTCCCATAGTTGCTCACAGGAAAAAGTAAAATCGGCCTTTTTTCAAACACCTGAATTCTTACCATTCACTATAATTATGCGTTATCCTTGTCCACTGCTTGCAGAAGGTCGTCATATATGTCAGGCACGGAATAGATAACCCTGTTCCACGACGGAATCTGAGTGCCTTCCTTTTCTTGCCTTGCCTGGTCCCAGGCAGTGGCAATAAAATCTCTGAAGTATCGGACGGTGAGTTCTTCCTGGTGCCTGTCGTAAATCAAGTCGTTTGACTCGGCATCGTCGCTGTAACTCTTCACAAAGCCAAGAGCCACGCTGTGATAGGTATGCTGTAGCATATCAACAAAGGAATCATCAATAGACACGCCGTGTGCTCTGATGTAGTTCAAGTAGAATTTTGCAATATCGATAACCATGCGATGGAGGCCGGACCCGGCATCTTTTTCAGAGAGCACCTGGTGTTTATGCTCATAGTTCTTACATAGATCGATCTGGGCAATCTTTTTTTGTGTAAGCCGGATGTAAACTTCAGACAGCGTGCTGACCTCAAGGCCCCAATCATAGGCAATATTTGTAGCCTTGGCAATGCGGGTTAAAAAGCTGAACTCCCCTGCCAAAGGGTAACGGAACGTACGGTGATAGCTGAAAAAGCGACCCAGCTCGGTATTCCCGCTGTTGTACATGATATTGGCAAGGGCTTGAACAAAGGGGGCCACAAAGAGCCGGGTGGTTCTGCCCTTCATTTCCATGTCAGTCGGTGAGATGCGGGCATAGTAGCCCTTGCAAAACTCAAAATCATTGTTGGGGTTGGCTGTGGGTTCGATGAGACGACCGAGAAGCAACCGGTCATACGTAACAATGTCACAGTCGTGCAGGGCAATCACGTCAGAAACTTCACTGGCAAAAAGATACCCCAGGGCAGTCCACACAGACTGACCTTTACCAGGCACACCAATCGGTATCTTTTGTTCCTGGAGTTTTTCAAAGATTCTCTGAATCCTCGGCCCACCTATCCACACCACCTTGACGTCTCGATCCTCGTTTTTCAGTTTGCTAAAGTAGTCTTTGGCCTCCTGGAATTCCTGTTCATCTTCAGCCCCTCCAAGAGCAATCACAATAGAACACAGATAATTCACTTCATTAATCTGACGGATGATATTTTCCATGACCTCGGGAACATGAATTTCCTCATAAAGGGACGGCAGGAGAAGGCTGATACACATATGTTTGGAGAACTTCTCCAGTTTTCTTTCCAGCCGTGCCAGGCACTCTTCAGGGTCAAAGAGATCGTAAAACCCATGGATGGTCGTAATCGAGCCTTCCTGATGAAATTCGCTCATGACAACACTCCCCCCTCTTAGACCAGGACAAAGTGGACGACAGCTTTACATAACCTCGGTAAGACTCCACACGGCCAACTACTAGACCGCCAGCATTATACGCAGGTCCATTACATTGGTATTGGTAGGGCCTGTCTTGACAAGGTCTCCAAGTCTATCGAAAAAGTGATAGGCATCGTTATTGGACAAGAACACAGCAGGGTCCATTCCCACCATCTTGGCCCTTTGTGTGGTCTGCCCGTCGGCAACTGCCCCGGCTGCATCCGTGGGCCCGTCTGTCCCATCGGTCCCACCACTCAAAAACACCACCTTTTCCCAGCCACCCAGGCTTATGGCGGCAGACAGGACAAACTCCTGGTTACGTCCCCCCAATCCCTGACCCCTGATAGTAACTGTGGTCTCGCCGCCTGAAAGCACACAGGCCGGTGGTGATATAGGATGGCCTGTCTTTAAGATCTCTTTGGCTATACCCGCGTGGACTTGGGCCACATCGCTGGTTTCCCCTTCGAGCATGCTTGAAAGGACCAGTGTATGATACCCCAAGTCGCAAGCCTTCTTTTCCGCAGCCAAAACACAGTCCATGTTGCTGCCTACAATTACATTATGCGTGCCGATAAAAATAGAATCACCGGGCTTCGGGTTATCAGGTATTTTCCCTTTGAGGCCGCCTTGAATATAAGTCAAGACACCTCTGGGGACTTTTTCGCGGATACCGTATTTATCAAAAATTTTCATGCAGTCCTCAAAGCTGCTGGTATCCGGCACCGTGGGACCTGAAGCAATAACATCCAAGTCGTCTCCAACGACATCAGAAAGCATTAGAGACACCATGGTCGCCGGGTACACCGCCCGTGCCAAGCCGCCCCCTTTCACCACGGATATATGCTTGCGGATCGCATTGATTTCATGAATAGTGGCCCCGCAAGCAAGCAGGACCCTGGTCGTGTCCTGTTTATCAGAAAGACGCACACCTTCAACTGGCAGGGGGAGGAGAGCAGAGCCCCCTCCTGAAATCAGGCAGATGACCAGATCGCCTTTTTCTGCTCTGGAAGCCAGTTCAAATATGGCTTGTGCACCTGCCCGGCCGGGCTCGTCCGGCACCGGATGACCAGCCTCTGTCAGTTTCACCTGGCTTAAGTCGCCCACATGACCATATTTTACGTTCACAAGGCCGTGAGTGATTCTTTTACCCAGCATGTCCTCAAGGGCCTTGGCCATCGAAGCTCCGGCCTTTCCCGCACCGATGACATATATGTTTCGAAATCCTCCAAGGTCAAAGGCTGTGTCGTCTACTGCTAGGCGGTTGTTTCCCACCCTACAATGCCGCTTCACAGCAGCTTCGGCTTCTACTGCTTCAATACCTGCCTGGAAGATCTCTCCGGCATCTGTTCTCATTTTGGAAAGCTGTGTGGGTGGCATATGGTTTTCTTCAGACTGTAAGTTGTGAAATTCCCGTTTTCTGTGGCAGATAAGTTTGAAGTCACTCAGGCAGAACAAAGAAGAAGTTGTTTCCATACTGTGTCGCCTCATAGCCTGCCACGCCGCCGTGAATCTCAACGGCGTTTTTTACAAATGCGAGTCCGTGCCCGGTTCCAGGTCTGTTCAGACCACTGGAACCCCTATACCCTTCCTTGAAAATATTCTCGCGCTCATCAGGAGGAATGTGGGAGCCCGTACTAAACACATTGTATTTGACCGCGTGTCTGCCCGGGCCGAAATAGTCTTCAAGCGTCTTTCTTCCGTAAGCTATATATTTCTTTCTGTCACCTTTGTCATCCACCACCTCTTCGGTGTATTTAAGGGCATTTGAGAAAAGGTTCCCATAGACCTGGGCCATAAGACCAACATCCACGACTGATATAGTGTCATGTTCAGGTATGCCGCTATATTTGTTGTCTATCGCGATCCCTCTTTCAGCAAATCGACCGACAAATCTTTCCAATTGCGGGATAATTACATCTTTTTTCATGTTGCAGGCCTTCATATGAAGTGTGAGGCGGCCTTCGTCAAAGTGCCTCTTGCGTAACAGGGTTTCAAGAAACAGACTTGTGCTTTTGTAATGCCTATCAATATTCTCGAACTCTTCCTCAAGCCCTCGGTTCACCTCTGTCAACTCTGCCAAGAGCGGTTCCACCTCGGCCTTGATTTGTGACTCAGGCAGTGAGGTGAGTCTTGTGAGAAGCCTTTCGATCTCTCTATTTTTTGAAATTTTGCCCCCCAAACGTCTCAGAAAAAGCTTGTATACCATGTTAGGGACGATCACATTGTGTTCGATGTCAGCAACAAGGCTTTGGATAAATTTTACGTGTTCTATATTCTTCTGGAGCAAGAAACGCATGTGCAAGCTAAAACCGATACGATTCGCGTACTTTTCAAAGAAGAGTTCCTGGTGACTATCCAAGCCGTCGTAAGGATACACCTCCAATACCCCGATGACATCATCATCTGAAGCTAAGGGAGCCTGTTGCATCAACTGTTCATTACCTCGTATGGTAAGAACCATGGAGTGATTCCTTGAGTAAGGACGGTCAGCAGGTTTAATCTCGGGCGGCAGAGTATTACAAAGGTCCTCTTTGCTGCCCTCAGTGCTGGAGACTAGGGTGAGCCTTTTCTTGTGTGGATCTATGACGTAAAGCCGGGCGTTCAGATTGAAGAAAGACTTTGGTATCGCTACTGATACCTGATACACATCCTCGATCCTCTCAAATTCCTGGGCCAAGTCAAAAAACGTTTTGAAGGCATTGCTTTCAACACGCGTGAAGCCATATGCAGTGTAATCAGCCTTCTTGTCCTCAACCCTTTTTAGAATGTGTTCTGAAATAGGCACCCTGTCTCACCACGTTGCCCTAGAAATTAGTGTTTCTGACGGCAGCGAATTGGTTGCATCCGTACAGAACAAACCCGAGAGGTTTACATAATCTCGGAAAGCGACAATTATCAGGTATCAGTTCCCCACCGGTCCTGTCTATAGCCCACAGACACAAGAAATGTCAAATGAAACCCAGCGGTTCTGCGTGCTTAAGGGTTTTTCATCGGCCTTGGCAGAAAAAATTCATCCAAGGCTTTTAAACGGAAGCAGATTGTGCCATATGTATGCGGGCCAATCAGGAACATTAATCCACGGAGGAAGAAAGTGAGATCTCTTCGAGAAACAAGCAGTGCTGTAAAGCCAGTGCAACAAGAGGACGAACTTGACCAACTTTGTATAAACACCATACGTATGCTGGCCGTGGACGCTGTTGAAAGAGCCAGTTCGGGACATCCTGGGATGCCCATGGAGGCGGCAGACATAGGATATGTGCTCTGGACCCGGTTTTTGAAACACAACCCGGCCAATCCGCGTTGGCCTAACCGGGACCGCCTTGTCTTGTCAGCAGGGCACGGGTCAATGCTCCTGTATGCCCTTCTTCATCTTACAGGTTACGAGGTTTCCCTGGAAGATATCCGTCAGTTCCGGCAGTGGCACAGCAAGACACCAGGGCATCCTGAGTATGGAATCACCCCAGGTGTGGAGACAACCACCGGCCCTTTGGGCCAGGGCTTTTCCAATGCAGTGGGCATGGCAATGGCTCAAGAATACCTTGCTGACTACTTCAACCGACCTGGGTACTCCATGGTCGATTATTTCATATACGCGTTGGTCAGCGACGGAGACATGATGGAAGGAATTGCCTCAGAATCAGCCTCCTTGGCCGGGCACCTAGGTCTGGGCCGATTGATCTATTTCTATCTGGACAACCGCATTACCATTGAAGGCAGCACAAGTCTCACCTTTACTGAAGACGTTGCCAAGCGTTTTGACGCTTATGGCTGGCACGTGGAAAAGGTGGACGGCTATGATCTTTCAGAAATCACATCGGCCTTGGCTGGAACAAGGGCACAGACTCAGCGGCCCTCGTTGATTATTGCCCGCACCCACCTCGGCTATTCAAGCCCCAACAAACAGGACAAGGCATCGGCTCACGGTGAGCCTTTGGGAGCCGAAGAAACACGATTGGTCAGGGAACAACTCAACTGGCCTGAATCCCCGTTCCATGTGCCTGACAAGGCCTTGTCACACTTTCGCGCCGCCGTGGAAAGAGGGCGACAATGGGAAACGGAATGGTTGGCCATGTTTGAATCTTACGCCAACGAATACCCCGACTTGGCAAGACAGTGGAATGAGTTTCATGCCAAAATTTTACCTAAAGGTTGGGAGGAGGCCATGCCAAAATTTGAGCCTGGAGACGGCCCCATTGCCACACGCAGTGCCTCGGGCAAGGTCCTGGAGGGTCTGGCTCCAAGGCTTCCCGCCCTGCTGGGCGGCTCGGCAGATCTCGCCCCATCTACAAAGACGTACATCCGGGGTCTCGGCGTTATCAAGGCAGACTCGTGTGGGAGAAACATCCACTTCGGTATCCGGGAACACGCCATGGGAGGTATACTCAACGGCATAGCCCTTAGTCAGGCCTTGGTGCCGTACGGGGCCACCTTCCTGGTCTTTTCCGACTATATGCGGCCCTCAATACGCCTGGCTGCCCTCATGAAGCTACAGGTAATCTATGTCTTCACCCATGATTCTGTGGCCGTAGGAGAGGACGGGCCCACCCATCAGCCGGTGGAACATATGGCTGCCCTTAGAGTCATACCGAATCTGGTAGTCCTGAGACCCGCCGATGCCAATGAAACGGCCGTTGCCTGGAACTTCGCCCTTAATCGAAGGCATGGCCCGACCGCCCTAATCCTTACTCGACAAAAACTCCCGGTTATCGATCAAACCCGATATGCCTCCCCCCAGGGTCTCCTGCGGGGGGGATATGTTCTGGCCGAGGCGCAACAGGACAAGCCGGAAATCCTGTTACTGGCCACCGGATCTGAGGTCCATCTGGCATTGGCTGCTTATGAGCAGCTTGTTGGGGAAGGAATTGTGGTTCGGGTTATTAGCATGCCGAGTTGGGAAGTCTTTGAAGCACAGGACCCCAGCTATCGCAATGAAGTGTTGCCGGCCAGCATCAAGGCTCGCGTAGCTGTGGAGGCAGGGGTGCCGATGGGGTGGGAACGTTATGTGGGAAGCCATGGCAAAATACTCGGCATAGATCGCTTTGGAGCCTCTGCACCCGGAGGTCTTGTGTTAGAAAAATTTGGATTTACTACTCAGGCTGTTGTTGCCGCCGTGAAAGAGGTGCTGAGAAGACTTTAGGCATGACGCATTCGTAAGAACTGGCCAACTGAGATCTTTGCATAACCTCGCCTCGCTCTTTGATATGAGGTTTTTGTCGCTTGCCGAGGTTATGCAATAAAGTTCTCCAATTATAAAGGAAGGGGCCTATGGCACGTCACAAGAAGATTGAAAGACAAAGGGAGATTGACCGCCGACGGAGGCGACGTCAAAAGAGAAAAAAATTGCGAGCCAAGGGCTTGTTGCCCAAGGAAGGACAAGCAAGGCGAAAACGCCTCTGATCGCTTATAATAGAAGCACCTTGTCCACAACCTCATGGGGATTTCTTCCAAGGACCCGGATCATGGGTTCTTTTCCCACATCACCTCTGTCGAAAATGATATCCGGAATCGTGCTTTCCTTTGAAAGTACCATTTCAGTGCCCCATTCAAGGGTACCCCCTTCCCGCTTTTTCACATCCGTTGGCTCATGAGCACGGTCAAAAGAAGACACCTTCCAGCCCATGTCGTGACAGTGCCGGATGAGGGCCTGTGAAAAACGGATGTTTATCGCAGAGCGAAAGGCAGGATCGTGACGCATGGCCGTGAGGATCACAGTGGCAATGTGCCTGGATGCCCCGAAAGCAGGACTGCTAACTGACACAATCTTGTCTCGCAGCCTCACCAGTCTGCCAGGGAAGGCAGCTACATGGGCATGGGTTTCGGCACAGGGCAATGCATAGCCTAGATTTGACTGCACCTCAGGCACAAGATGCCCCAAGCGGGCCTCCTGCAAACGGACCTGACTTGTTCTCAGTGCTTCAAGGACTTGGTGCTTCTCCTGTTCACGGCCAAATGGTGCATAAGGATTGATAGGACCATGTCCGCTGCCCAAAGGAACGGCAAATTTAATAGCTGAATGGACGAAGTCTTTGGCCCTTCTGACGGCCTCTTTGACTTCAACCTCCTTGGCCAGGTATGTGGCAATGGCAGCTGAGTAAACGCATCCTGTGCCATGGGTATGCGGGGTATCAATACGGTCTGCCGAAAACCGCCAAAAATCTCTTCCGTCATACAAAACATCTGTAGCAGGGCCTTTTAAGTGGCCCCCCTTGATCAATACATTCTTGGCCCCCATTGCATGGATGATCCGTGCAGCCTCATGTATGTCCTTTTCTGTGCTGATGGATCTCTTTGACAGGACTTCTGCCTCAGGGATGTTGGGTGTCACTATCAGTGCTATAGAAACCAGTCGTTTGACAAGGGTTTCTGCCGCATTCTCCACGAGTAAGGTGTCTCCCCTTTGTGCCACCATGACAGGATCAACCACGACCTTTTCAATGCCGTAAGCTGCGAGCCTGTCTGCAACGACTTCAATAGTGGAAGCATCAAAGAGCATACCGGTTTTTGCAGCATCTGTGCCTATATCTGAAAGCACTGCATCCAGTTGTTTCTCAATGAAGGCTGGGGGCACTGCATGGATGGATCTCACTTGCCTTGTGTTTTGTGCGGTCAGGGCAGTCAACACGCTCGTACAAAAGCCGCCCAGGAGCGTTACTGTCTTCACATCAGCCTGAATACCGGCCCCTCCACCTGAATCTGAGCCTGCGATGGTGAGAATGCGCTTCATTTACTCCTCAAGAAGCTGTTGCCCAAATAAGAACCCTTTGAGCAGTTCATGGCAGAAGCTCATCTTGAGATTACCGGCAGGTACAAATAGTGTCAATAAAAATAAAGCATTATCTTGACTTTCAGGTGAATGTCACCTATTATTTTTTGATTCGTATCAGTTTAGCCAACATGAAACATCAAGAATCAGCATCATTCTAGCTAGCCTTATGAAATAAATACGCTGAAACAACGTTCAGGCATTCAGATTCTAACCGGGGTAATTCTCTTAGGGCAAGGGCCTAATTCATGTTGAACCGGCTGTGTTCTAACTGGGTTGGACTACTATATAGATCATGATCAAGTTCATAGAAACCGTAGGTCGCGGTCTTATCAGATTTATTGAAGAATTCGGGCTTGTCATGTTTCTCTTCTTGGCTGCCCTTGTCTGGTCGCTACGGCCTCCCATACGCATTCGGGCGATTTTCAAACAAATGGAGTTTGTAGGAGTAAACTCCTTGCTGGTCGTTATCTTGACAGGCACCTTCACGGGCGGTGTGCTGGCATTTCAGGCCTATCACGGGTTCCGCTTGTTCAGTGCCGAGAGCCTTGTTGGCTCCACAGTAGCTCTGGCCATGACCCGTGAGCTTGGACCGGTTCTCACATCACTGATGGTAACAGGACGCGCTGGTTCTGCCATGGCTGCTGAGCTGGGAACCATGAGGGTAACCGAACAGATCGATGCTCTCTATAGCATGGCGGCAAACCCGATAAAGTACTTAGTCGTGCCGCGTATTGTTGCCGGTGTGTGTATGCTCCCCGTCCTGACCATTATCTCAGATTTTGTGGGAATCATAGGAGGCTACCTGGTAGGGGTAGGGCTTCTCAAGATCAATTCAGGCATTTACGTAGCCAAGATGATTGAGATTGTAGAACTCGATGACATCTTCAACGGGCTTGTGAAGTCAGCCTGCTTCGGACTTATCCTGTCCCTGGTTGGGTGCTACAAAGGTTTCTACACCAGGGGCGGTGCCCAGGGCGTTGGCAGAGCCACGACACAGGCCGTTGTTGTTGCCTCGGTCTGCATCCTGATCAGCGATTACTTTTTGACAGCAGCCATGTTCTAGAGTAACTTTGTTTCTATTCTTTATACGAAACCGTCAATTGGTAACTGCTAACAAGAAACGGCACTTTCTTCTATGATAAATCTGATTGATATTCATAAGTCATTCAACCAACAGAAGGTCTTGGATGGCGTTAACCTGGAGATGAAATCCGGCCAGATCACAGTCATTATAGGCCAAAGTGGTGGCGGGAAGAGTGTCCTGCTGAAGCATATAATAGGGCTGATAAGACCGGATCGAGGAGAGGTCCTGGTTGATGGTGTAGACATCGCTCGTCTGAATGACCGAAAGCTGAATGACATCAGAAAGAACTTCGGCATGCTCTTTCAAGAGGCCGCCCTGTTTGATTCCATGACGGTAGGAGAAAACGTGGCCTTTCCCCTGAACGAGCACACGCGGTTGAACCAGCGTCAGATTGATGAGATCGTGCACCAAAAGCTTCTTCAGGTTGGCCTCAAGGATGTGGCCCATAAGATGCCTTCAGAATTGAGCGGTGGTATGCGAAAGCGAGTGGGCCTTGCACGGGCTATAGCCCTTGACCCCAAGATTATTCTATTCGATGAGCCCACCACAGGCCTTGATCCCATCACGGCAGACGCAATCGACCGTCTGATAGTGGACACCCAGAAACACACAAAAGCCACATGTGTGGCCATCAGTCATGATATCGAGTCAACCTTTAAGATTGCCCAAACAGTTGCGATGCTCTATCAGGGAAAAATCGTTGAGTTTGGGAGCCCTGAGGAGATCAAGGCATCCAAGAATCCGGCCTTGCAGCAATTCATCCAGAGGAAGGCTGAAGGACCGATTTTGGACTATCATATTCTGGACATGTAGCACAGACACAAAGACGTCATGACAAGACTGAGCATTGAAGCAAAGGTCGGTTTTTTTGTGGTTACAGGCGTATTAGTGCTGGCTTACATGTCCATGAAGGTGGGCAGGTTCAAGTACGGGCCTGACCATGGATACGAAGTGTATAGCTATTTCGACTCTGCCGAAGGCCTCGTCAAAGGGGTGCCGGTGGAGATCGCCGGCGTGGAGGTTGGGCGGGTCAAAGACATCACACTGGAGGCTGGCAAGGCAAAAGTCACACTCCGACTTAACCCTGATGTGGAGATAGGCGAAGATGTCGAAGCCGCCATTCGAACCAAGGGTGTACTTGGGGACAAGTACGTGGAAATAATCTTGGGCTTACCTAAAGCGCCTCCCTTGAAGCCCGGCGGACGCATTCAACAAACCACATCGCCCGCCAACATAGATACGCTCCTGAAGCAGCTAAGCTACATAGGAAAGGATATTAAACAGCTTACAGGCTCTATATCGAGTGTCCTTGGAGGCAAGGAAGGCGAGGCGTCTCTAAAAATAATCGTGGATAGCATTCGGGACCTTGCCCAGAGTCTCAACCAGACAGTGCAAAGAAACCAGGAAAATATCGACCGCACATTAGATAATTTTGCGGTTTTCTCCAAAGACCTTAGAGAGATAAGTGGCACCAACAAGGAAGCCTTGAGGGAAATTGTGGCAAACTTTAACGAGGCTTCTGCTCAACTGCGAGAAACCATTGTCGCATTCAGCCAAATCACGGAGAAGATCAACCGGGGTGAAGGGACCATAGGCAAACTCATCAATGATGAAGAAA
>CAZCWQ010000050.1:17642-22576 GCA_964502365.1 uncultured Desulfobacterales bacterium
TCAACCGGGGTGAAGGGACCATAGGCAAACTCATCAATGATGAAGAAACCGTTGATACCATGAACAAGACTCTCATTGCCTTAAGAGAGATTGGCGAGAAGATCAACCGGGGTGAAGGGACCATAGGCAAACTCATCAATGATGAAGAAACCGTTGACAACCTTAATACAACCTTGAGCAGCGTCAATGAGTACCTTCAACGAGAAGAAATATTTCAAACATACATAGACTATAGAGGGGAATATCTCTTAGACAGTGATGACATGAGGTCATATCTGTCTCTGCGAATCCAACCCAAAGAGGACAAGTACTACTTGTTGCAATTGGTGGATGACCCGGCTGGAAGAGAGAAGGAGACTGTGACCACAACAACAGTAGGCGGGATATCCACCACTGAGACCAAAAAAGAGGTTGAAAAGGATAAAATCAAGTTCTCCGCCCAAATCGCCAAACGTTACTACGATCTGGGACTCCGAGGGGGCATTTTTGAGTCAACAGGTGGAGTTGCGGCAGACTATTATCTTTTTGATGACCGCCTTGTCCTGTCCATGGAGGCCTTTGATTTCGATCCAGATAAGAATCCCCACCTAAAGTTCAAGGCCGACTATACACCATTCCAGTACCTATATGTGACCGGCGGCTTTGACAACTTCGTGAGTGATGAAGGCAAAGAATCAGTCTTTTTCGGTATGGGCTTGCACTTTTCTGATCAAGATCTGAAGACACTCCTTTCAGGGGCGCCCATCCCCAGGTAGAGAGGCTGGCATAACGTTTGCGCCGGAGCCGGATTCAAGGCTTCAGATCATCGTCAAGCCGGCACAGGCCTTTTGAATGGACCCAAAGGACATAGAGCGAATAAGGCCCTTTAAGCTCGTCAAGTATTTCACCTTCACCAGCCTCATCGTCATTCTCCTCAGCTCCTTGGCGTTGTCCACGGTGATTGCCCATCGTGCTGAGACAGTTCTCATAAAGAAGAGTGAGGATTACGCCCTGTTGATGGCAGAAAATCTCAACCATCAGGTCTTCCTACAATTCATTGTCCCTGCGGCACTTCAATTCGGCCAAGTCATTAAACTTAAAAACAAAATTCTTTTCAAGCGCTTGGACCAAGTTGTCAGGAATACTCTTCACAGCTTTAGTGTGGAGATGGTCAACATCTTTGACCGGGACAACAACGTGATTTTCTACAGCTTCGATCAAGACCTGTTGGGAAAAGAAGGCATAGGTGGCATTGATTACCAGCAGGCCCTTCTCGGCAAATCAACCTCGAGACTGATCACAAGACAAGGCTCCTTCGGCACACTGATAGGTGTCCCGAAACAAAGTGAATTGCGAACCTATGTGCCTTTGAGGGCCGAAAGGCCGCTGTCAACTATTCAGGGTCCCATCCTCGGGGTTTTTGAAATTGTCCAGGATCTTTCTGAGGATTACCAGACTATCGGCGATTTAAAATATAGGATTATGGCCACTTCTATTCTGATCATGGGGATCCTGTTTGTCATCCTCCGCCACATTGTAAAACGAGGAGAACAGATCATTGAAAAGCGAGCCGGTGAGAGGCTTCTCCTAAAGGAAAAACTAAATCAAGCCGAGCGTCTGGCAAGCCTTGGTGAGATGGTGGCTGCCGTGTCTCACGAGATACGTAACCCCTTGGGCATCATTAGCAGCACAGCGGAACTGTTGAAACAAAAGCTGACTCGCACGGATCCCCAAGACCGGCTTGCAGACGTAATTGTTCAAGAAGCCAACCGTCTCAACAATATTGTGACTGATTTTCTCAACTTTGCACGGCCCCCAACACTAAACTTGGTATCCTGCAAGGTAGACGAGATTCTGGAAAAAACCCTAAGTTTCCTCGCTCCGGAGATCAACAAGAACGGTTATGAAGTCCACAAGAGACTTGCAACCCATATCCCTGAGATACAGGCGGACACCGGGCTCCTGTACCAAGCCTTTTTGAACATCTTGATAAACTCCATGCAGGCCATGCCTGGAGGGGGGCCCATATACGTTGAGGCGTCTGTCCGTGGGAACACCCTAATGTGTACCTTTGTGGACGAGGGGAAGGGCATAGCTGATGAAGCCCTGACGAGAATTTGGGAACCCTTCTTTACCACAAAGGACAAAGGAAGCGGCCTCGGCCTCCCCATCGTGAAGAAAATAGTAGAAGGGCATGGCGGTAGTGTCGGAATTGAGAACGGCCAGAAACAGGGAGTCCGGGTCACTGTCACCTTGCCGTTGGATGGGATGAAGGATTTGCCACGAACTGAAGCCATGCGCTAGGGGTCGTATATCGAATAATGTCGAACCAACAGGAAAAGGTCCATGGAGTCAATTCTTGTCGTAGATGATGAAAAGAACTATCTTGTCGTCTTGAGTGCGTTTTTATCACAAGAGGGCTATGAGACCCTTACTGCTGATAACGCCCAGACCGCCCTTGAGATTGTCAAATCCACAGACCTCGATCTTGTCCTCACAGACATGAAGATGTCCCCCATGGACGGCATTGAGCTTCTCAAACGAGTCAAGGAAATGGTCCCCGACCTGCCGGTGATCATGATGACAGCTTACGGAACAGTGGAAAAGGCCGTTGAGGCCATACAAGTAGGGGCATTCAACTTCATCCTGAAACCCTTTCAGAACGAAACGTTGAAACAGATCGTGGACAAAGCGGTTCGTACTTATACTCTCATAAAGGAAAACCGTCGTCTCGTCCACACCCTCGAAAAACTATATCACTTTGACAACATAGTCGGAAAGAGCAAGCCCATGCAAGCCGTATTTGACATGGTTCAGAAGGTGGCCCATTCCAAGGCTACAATATTGATCACAGGTGCGAGCGGCACTGGAAAGGACCTGACGGCAAAGGCGATTCATTTTAGCAGCCCTCGCCGAAACAAACCCTTTGTGGCGGTCAGTTGCGCAGCCCTCACCGAGACTTTGCTGGAAAGCGAACTCTTCGGTCATGAAAAAGGGGCCTTTACCGGTGCCGTTGCCATGAAAAAGGGCCGGTTCGAGCTGGCGGACGGAGGAACCCTGTTCTTAGATGAGATCGGTGAAGTGCCGGCTTCTTTGCAGGTAAAGCTTCTGAGGGTGCTTGAGGAGATGCACTTTGAGCGCGTAGGTGGTACCAGAACCATTGCCGTAGATGTTCGTTTGATCGCAGCAACAAACAAGGACTTAAAGGCAGAAGTTGAACAGAACCGTTTCCGAGAGGATCTTTATTTTCGCCTAAACGTTGTCCACATTAAACTGCCTGCCTTGAAAGAACGGACTGAGGACATCCCCCTGTTGGCGGTCCACTTTGTCAAGAAATATGCCCAAGAGGCCGGGAGGGGAGAGATGAATATCGCCCCAGAAGCCATGCGCTTCTTGTGTAATCACAGTTGGCCCGGAAATGTGAGGGAGTTTGAGCATGCCATTGAGAGGGCGGTACTGTTCAGCAAGAACAAAGAGATCACACTGGACGACCTGCCCAAGGATCTCATGGGTTTTTCCGACTTAGAGATTCCAATAGACTGGGAAAAGCTATCTGATCTCACCGAGACCTTAGATGCAATAGAGAAGAGACTGATTAAAAAAGCCCTCTCCTTGTCCAATGGTGTGCAGTCTCACGCAGCAAATCTTCTCGGCATTCCGCGATCAAACCTGCAATATCGTCTGAAAAAGCACAACCTTTTGTAGAATCTTCGTGCAGGCAACTTGAAAGTGCAATAAAGATCTTGCGGCATAAGCCCGATGCTCAAGTCTGTGTATGGAAAGTTGGCACTTTAGCTAATTATCTGTAAAAGCAAGTGGTTCAATGAGGCTGGCAGGAGTTTTGTATAAAAAGTTGGCACTATGTGTAATCCCGCATGGTATCAGATAGTTAAGGATTACTTGGCGCCCTTTTGTAAAAAAACTTGTACAAATCAGCAGGTTTTCAAAGGGGCAAATGCATACTTCCAGAATGCCTGTTGGCAACATTGCGTCAAGCGACAGATATTTTAGTTGACATCAATTTTATAGAAAACTTCAAGGGTTACCTCTTTGCCGATTTACTTGGAACATCAGCCCAAAAGAGAATCTCACCTCAAACATCACCCTTTGGCATAATTGTTGCGGGGCTTAGGGACAGTCGCAACGAAGAAGAAACTTCTTCATTTGCTTTCCTCCTGTTAGAGGCTAATCGCATAGCCGGTGATTAGCCTTTACTTTTTTACAAAACCGCCAATATCGACGAACTCGTAACCAGGACTGAGAAATTTTAAGGCGCAGACCAGATGACTTTTTCGCTCTTATCGAACAAAATAAGGGAAGATGCGGGAGTTTTTTCGTTTATTCCAGACCGAACATCTCTAAGAGCTGCGCTTCCAAGAACAGCACGCAACTTGCCAGCTTGGTCAAAGAGATTCAAGGATGGCTCTCCCTGTGGATCCACAGTAACCCAAAGCCGGGGCCGACCGTCCCTGTCGGAAAGGGATAGATGGGTGCCTTGTGCGTCTGTGCCCAATGCAGCAGCACCTTTGGCGAGATCCTTGCCGGACAGGTAGACAAAGGAGCCCTGCTCACCCACCTCTATCTTGACATCAGCCTCGCCGTCGTCGTCGGAAAGACCGATGTACGGCTTTCCGCCCAGATCCAGCCCCAGCATGAGCCGGATCGTCCCATCTTTGTCGCGCAGCGACACATGGGCGTCCCCATATATATCCATGTCGAGAGAAAAGCGTATGCCGCCGTCCTTGTCAAAAAGTAATAGGCTGTCTTGCTTTAACACAGAGCGGATATTACCTTTCTTGTCCACCACTTGGAATTTTTCCGCGGAGATGGTCTTTGAGGACCCGGACGACGTGTCAGCCGCGGCCAATCGGGCTGTGAAGGTCCTCGCAGAAATCACGCCGCCAACAAAGCCCGCGATGACTACCAACGAAACCATCAATGCATATTGCTTCTTG
>CAZCWQ010000051.1:0-22278 GCA_964502365.1 uncultured Desulfobacterales bacterium
CCGTCTGACGGCATTCTGGCAAGCTTGCCAAAAAACAGAGTAAAGACAACCATGGAGAAAAAAGGCTGTATGATCGCCCACAATCCTCCCAAAACAGTCTGTTTGTATTTTACTTTGACATCTCTGGCTATAAGAAAGTAAATTAGGTCCCGGTATTGGCTGAGTTCATGGAAGTCTATGAGTTGCCAACCTTTGCTCGGCTTAATGTGTACAAAGGGTTTCATCGTACTCCGAGTCAATTCATCCATTATCACGCCAATTGTGCCAGAGCCTTGACTTCTCTCTAAAGGCACTCCTTAAGGCTCACCCAGCTCCGCCCCCATACTTACACAATGCTTACTGCGTAACCTTCTGTAATACTAAGCTTTTTCTTTGAATATTGAACCAATTAGTCCGACCGAACGCAACTCAGCATCCTCCTTGCGGGTCAATTCTCCGAACACGCCATAACCTGGACCTACAGGTCACATGCCTACTGCTTTTTCGCCTCCCAGATCAACACATGTGGTCGCTTTTTCAACTCAGGCATGAATTTGTTGTATTCCTGACGGCTCAAGACCAGGGAACGGATCTTTCGTTTCATGTACCGTTCAGTTTTTCTACTCAAATCATTGAGATGGTACTGGTCTATGTTTCCCACTAACAGGAGGTCTACGATTCCCGTATCTTTGCCCTCGGCGTAATCATCGATCAAGTAGGCTCGCTCCAAGTCACCTAGCCTACTAACAATTCCGTCTATAACCCGGTCGATCCCCATGACCTTGCTCACCATGGATTTGAGTTCAGGAAAAAGAGGGTGTTCCTCGTTAGCCTTATAGCAGACCTGACGTCCGTTTTTCTCGGACCTAAGAAGGCCCGTTCTTTTCAGCTGATTCAGTTCCTCGCGCACAGAGTTTGTTGAAACATTAAATTCCCTTGCCAACTCCCTTAGATATGATCTAGTCTTTGGGTTAAAGAAAAAGCGGGTTAGAACCTTGATTCTGGTCTTTGAAGATATTAGCCCCGCAAACAAATTATCCAATTCTTACTCCTTTATGAGTAGGTTATCTACTCATATCATGTTTAAAAATCCCTGTCAACAGTTGTGAACATTGAACTCCCAAAAGGTTATTCTTTGTGACTTTAAGCAGTCAACCCCCTACTTGAGATTCTAGCAGGATCTGTGCCAGAAGGAGCCAAAACATGTGGAAGGATATTTTAGTCGCCTTGGGAAAATCCTTTGCCGTGATGAATCACATTGAGCAGGAATCTTGCTCAATAACCAGCACCGGCGGCGGTCAGAGATGAAGACACTGCTGCGAATACCTCATCGACCGTGATCGCCTTCATACACTTGGCGTCAGTACAACTGGTCTTTCTATGATTATAAGCAGAAAGGCATGGACTGCAGGCAAGGCCTGCAAATAGGCAGGTAGTATTCTCACCCATTGGGCCGTAAAGCACTGGAGTCTCTGGCCCAAAGAGGACAATATTCTTAATAGCCGTTAGAGTTGCAAAGTGGGGAGGTCCGCTGTCGGCGGACACTAACAGGTCAGATAGGTTCAGCAGATCAAACAGATCCTTAAAGGAGGTCTGACCTGTAAAATCGACGCATTGATCAGTGCCGACAAACTCAAGAATCTTTGCAGCCTCGCCTTTTGCGTCCTCAAGACCGACCACAACGACCACAGCATTAAATACTTCGATGATCTTTTTCGCCAAGGCCCCATAGTTTTCAACAGGCCATGCCCGTATCGGGAGCAGATTACCTGCACTGGGATTCAAAAGAATCAAGTTCTCGGCTTTATGAACTTCTGGATTGATGGCAGCCAGGCGGTCCCGCAAAGCGCCGAGGTCTTTTTCAGAAGACTCGTAGTGTGGTTGCACCAAATCATCCTCGGTGACAATCTCTTTTAGCAGCGGGGATTCGCCCTTGCCCTCAACCGCTTTTACCAAAGCCAGAAAGTTTTTTGCCATATGTTGATGACAGTTGTAGAAGACTCTGTGGGTCATGAAGCTGCCCCGATAGAGGCCCTCCTCATGATATTTGCCGTACCCCGCTCGGATACTGGCCCCGCAAAGGCCACTTAACAGGGATGAAAAGCGAGAGAAAAGCTCCAAATCAAAGACCGTGTCGATCCCCGCTCTTCGCATCGCCTTAAGTGCCTGGTAGGTAGTCAATATGAAGCGAAAGGCAGATCGGACATCAATAGTGATTACATGATCCGGAGGCACAATGCTGAGGATGTCCACTGAAAAGCGGTTGTGTTTAAAGATAAGGAAGTAGAGCTTCGCGCCCCGGTATTGGGCCAGCACATGCCTCATGGCAGGATAGGCGAGTATGGCACTTCCCATCTCCGAAAGCTCTATAAAGACAATTTTGTGGGGTATTCCATCTTGCCCCCTTTGGGGCTGTATGCCATCCCTGACACGGCCGAAAACCTTGTGCCACAAAGATAAAAAAAAACAGGCCGGAATGCCCACCCATTTGTCGACGGCCCGGATCAGTTCGAGATTCATGGTATGCAAAACCGCAATACTCTGGAGTTTGGAAAAAGCCTGTTTTGCGAACGACATTGAGCAATTTTGGAAAAAGATCTACGATGAGCCTGGCGTAAAAAATTGCAAACTGTTTGAGGGTGCAAGCCCGGGTTTTTGCAATTTAGCCAGGTGAATCGTATATCCTAAAATTGCTCACAGGAATGAGCAAAATCGAGCTTTCTTCAAGAGGATAAAATGATACCAAAAACCTAGTCAAACAAGATGCGTGAAATATCATTATAGAATACATAGATCATAAGAACAATGAGGACAAAGATGCCGATTTGCTGGGCGACTTCCCGCGTCTTGAGGTTCACCGGCCGGCGGCTAACGGCCTCAATGAAAAAGAACAGGAGATGCCCTCCGTCCAACACGGGGATAGGCAGTAAATTGAGAATACCGAGATTAACACTCAAGAGGGCTATAAAAAAAATGAGATTTGTTATGCCTGCCTTCGCCTGTTCACCTGCCAACTGGGCAATGAGAATGGGTCCACCGATGGTCTTGGCAGAGAGGGTGCCGGCTAGAATTTTTTCAACGGATAACACTGTGAGCTTGGCGATCTGCCACGTTTGCGCGGTCCCTTCTACTACTGCCTCAATGGGGTTGAGCCGCTCAACTGTAAAGGCACCTGAAGCTGTTATGCCAATGACATACTTGTCTACCTTTTCACCAAAAATGTTCTGCGAAGAAACCAGCTTCGGAATGACTTCTGCTGAAACAATGGTATCATCCCGCAATAGTTCAAGCCTCAAGAGTCTTCCACCGCTTTGCTTGATAAGCCCCGCCATCTCATCCCACTGCGTTATGGGCTTGCCATCCAGAGCCACAATCTGGTCACCAACCTGGATGCCTGCCTTATCGGCGGCCATCCCCTCTTGTACGGCACCCACCTCCGCTTTCATAATCGGAAGACCCGAGATCTGAAAAAATGCAAAAAATATTACCACTGAAAGCAATAGATTAAAAACCGGGCCTGCCAAGACGATGAGACTTCGTTTGAACACACTCTTGTGTGAAAAAGACAGGGGAATCATGCTTTCATCAAGTTCCGAATCAGGAGCCTCTCCCACCATCTTCACGTACCCTCCTAGGGGCATGGCTGAAATCCTATAATCAGTCATGCCGACTTTCCTGCCAAGGATTCTGGGACCGAATCCCAAAGAGAACCTTTCCACACCCACCCCAAGGATCTTGGCCACAATGAAATGACCAAACTCGTGGACAAAAATCAGCACACCCAAGACAATCAGAAACGAAATAATGTTCGCACTCATATAGTCTGCTCTGTTCGTGAATCGCAAATTGTACTCAGTTATCTGTAAACGGTGTGCTCCCCGCCTGCCGAGCACTCCCGCCACGGAGAACCCCCGCCCGAAAGGACTTCACTTTTCATCCACGATTCACAATTTTCGAACAATGATTTCACAATAGATAAGTCCTAAAATAATAGAGCACAGGCGTTGCAAAAAGCAAACCATCGATTCGGTCCAGTACCCCTCCGTGCCCTGGGAGCAGCTCTCCTGAGTCCTTCAAACCTACAGAGCGTTTCAGCATCGATTCAACCAAATCACCAATCTGCCCCATAACACCCAGGAGCACGGCCAGACCGACACAACACGACCAGCCAAGCACTGAGAGCCAATATTGCTTGAACAACACGCCGATCAGCAGACTGGCTGCCAACCCGCCTACTGCCCCCTCCACTGTCTTGCCCGGGCTTATGCCCGGAGAAAGTCTATGGTGCCCAAAGGCTTTTCCAATGTAATAGGCAGCAGTGTCACCGGCAAACACAACTGCCAACACAAAAAAAGTCCAGATAATCCCGTTATTCCAGTTCCGGATCAGTATAACATGCCCCAAGAAGAATGGAACATAAACAAACCCCATGACGTGTCTGGACAGGATCAGACCCATGGAAGCCCCTGGCTTAAACCGTGCCAGACTTATAACCGCAAACCCTATAAAGACAAGGGCCAAGACGCCTGAACCTGCGCCAATATCCTCTGCGTAAAAAGATCCGATCATGGCTAGGCTGATGAGCACTCCGAACCCTTTTGCAGCGAGCGGTTCTCCTGGAACAAACAAGGCATAATATTCCAGGATGCCAAGGACTGCCGTCAGGCCGACAAGGAGTGTGAGTCCGGCTCTGCCCCCTTTTAGGATCACCAGGGTAACAACGGGGATTGCGACTACAGCAGTAAGCAAGCGTTTGACGTGGGCAGAAGTCAAAAGCCTTGTCCCAGCGTTTTGCATCTGTCGAGGTTAGTCCGTTAAATGTGGATTCTGTTATCCGGGAGAAAATTCACCGGTCAAGGCCTGAGCCTTTCTTTATCTGGGCTCCGGTCAAGCCAAACCGACGCTCACGCTTTTGATAATCATTGAGGATCCGGATGAGTTCCTCCCTCCTGAAGTCAGGCCACAAGGTCTTAGTAACAAAGATCTCAGCATAAGCAATTTGCCAAAGCAAAAAGTTGCTAATTCGCATTTCACCACTCGTTCGTATAAGCAGATCCGGCTCAGGCATCCCGTGGGTATAAAGACAGCTGGAAAAAAGTTCCATTGTTATCTCACTCGGTTGAAGCCGACCTTCTTTGACCTGCGTTGCAATATTTCGGGCTGCCCTCAAAATCTCACTGCGACCTCCATAACTCAGGGCCAGATTCAGAACCATTCCTTGGTTTTCTCGAGTCTGCTCCATGACTTCTTCAAGAACCTTAAACACATCCTCGGGCAACTGTTCGATATCACCAATCGTGCTAAGACGGATGCTGTTTTCCATCATCTCAAGTAGTTCTGACTTCAAGAACTCCTTAAGAATCCTCATAAGGGCCGAGACTTCTTGCTGGGGGCGCTGCCAGTTCTCTGTAGAAAATGCATAAAGGGTCAAGACCTCAATGCCAATCTCCCGACAGGTTCTCACAATATCTCGAACTGATTTAGTCCCTTCCCTGTGGCCCTTGATTCGGTTCCAGGAACGCTTCTTGGCCCAACGGCCATTGCCATCCATGATTATGGCGATATGTCGCGGGAGTGATTCGGGACGTAGAGAGAAGCTATTAGAATTCAAGGATCTCTTTCTCTTTTCCCTGGGAGGCTTGGTCGGCTAATCGGATATGTTCGTCGGTGATCTTCTGAACCTGATCTTGTGCCTTGTAGAGGTCGTCTTCAGAGATCTCACCATCCTTTTTCAGGCCTTTCAGAAACTCGTTGGCATCCCGGCGAATGTTGCGGATGGATATCTTGTATTCTTCCTCGATCTTGTGTACTACCTTGACTAACTCTTTCCGCCTTTCTTCTGTGAGGGGTGGTATGGCAATACGAATTACCTTTCCGTCGTTCATTGGGGTAAGCCCCAACTCGGACCTGAGAATCTCCTTTTCGATCTCCCCGATGACCGTTTGATCCCATGGTTGAATAACAATGAGCCTGCTCTCCGGAACCGACAAGGAGGCCATCTGTTTCAGTGGCGTAGGGGTTCCATAATAATTTACCATTATGTCCTCAAAAAGGGCGAGGGAAGCCCGACCAGTCCGAATTCTCTTGAACTCATTCTTTAAGGCATCAATCGATTTACCCATCCTTTGTCGTGCATCATCGCAGACTGAATCAATCACCTTCTGATGCCTCCTTTACCAGAGTTCCGACATTCTCCCCACACACACCTCGTCTGAGATTTCCTTTCACCCTCAAATTTAACACCATAACAGGAAGTTTGTTGTCCATGGCCAAGGAAACGGCTGTTGAATCCATTATCTTGAGTTCCCGTTTGAGGATTTGAAGGTGGGTGAGGTTGTCTATTTTTTTTGCGTTTCCGTTAACTACTGGATCAGTATCATAAACCCCGTCCACCTTTGTGGCTTTCATGAGAATATCTGCACGGATCTCTTGGGCCCTAAGGGCTGCTGCAGTGTCTGTAGTAAAATAAGGGCTACCTGTTCCTGCGGCAAAAATCACCACGCGCCCTTTCTCCAAATGACGAATGGCCCTCCTTAATATATACGGCTCAGCCAAGGCAGACATCTCAATGGCAGTCTGAACCCTGGTCTGAATCCCTCGCTTTTCAAGGGCATCCTGCAACGCGATACTGTTAATCACAGTAGCCAACATTCCTATGTGGTCTGCCGAGGCGCGGTCCATTCCATAAGAGCTGGCCGCCACACCTCTAAAGATATTGCCGCCACCGAGAACCAAGGCAAGCTGAATTCCGAGATCGTAAACTGATCGTATCTCAGCCGCAATATAGCCAAGCATCTCGGGGCTAATGCCAAAACTCTGCTCACCCATCAAGGCTTCACCACTCAGTTTAACCAGTACTCTCTTATACTTAGGTGTTGGCATGTTGCTCATTGCTCATGGAGAACACATATAATGATGAGTTCTATTGACCCCCAAGTTGATAACGGATAAACCGCCTCACACTAATGTTCTCGCCGGTCTTTGAAACCATCTCGTGAATCAGGTCCTTTATTGTGAGGTCCGTGTCCTTGACATATTGTTGCTCAAGGAGACAGGATTCCCTGTAGAACTTCTCCATTTTCCCCTGCACAATCTTGTCGAGTATCTTGTCTGGCTTTCCCATCTCTTTGGCCTGTGCTCGATAGATTTCCTCTTCACGCTCTACGAGTTCTTCGGCAATGTCTTCCCTTCCAATACCTAAAGGCTTGGTTGCCGCAATGTGCATGGCCAAATTCTTCACAAACTCCCTGAACTCATCCGTCCTTCCCACAAAATCGGTCTCGCAGTTCACTTCCACAAGAACACCAATCTTGCCGCCAGCATGGATATATGAGTTTATTACACCCTCGGAGGTCTCCCTTCCAGCACGCTTCAATGCTGTAGCCAGCCCCTTCTTACGGAGAAAATCTACCGCTTTTTCCATGTCTCCACCTGCTTGAGTTAGAGCCTCCTTGCAATCCATAATGCCAGCATTGGTTCTGCCACGAAGCTCTTTGATCATCATTGCACTAATCTCGACCATTATGCCCCCTCTTGTGCCTCATCCGTGGCAGCTACCGCAGCTATTTCCGTATCCTCAGATGTGCTGACCTTTCTTCTGATTACCTCCACAACAGGCCCCTCTGAGCCATCAGATATCACGGATCTCTCAACTGCCTCTGTCTCTCCGGCCATAGCTTCTTGTGCCGTCCTCTGTTCTCCAACCTCTTTGTCTGCCTCAGCTCTCAGGCGTTCTTCCAGCCGTTGACGCCCCTCTATGCATGCGTCAGCTATTCTTGAGCTTATGAGCCGGATGGCTCGAATGGCGTCATCGTTGCCTGGAATAATGTAGTCTATTTCATCGGGATTGCAGTTACTATCCACAATAGCAACCACAGGGATGCCAAGACGCGTCGCCTCACGGACTGCAATATTCTCATTCTTGGTATCCACAACGAACAAAGCCCCGGGAAGCTTGTCCATATTCCGGATGCCCCCCAAGTTGTTGTCAAGCTTCACCCTCTCTTTTTCAAGCTTAAGCATCTCTTTCTTGGGAAACCGATTGATGCTCCCGTCGGCAGTTATTTGTGCAAGATAGTTGAGCCTGTCAACTCCTTTTCTTATGGTTTGGAAGTTTGTGAGCATACCACCTAGCCAGCGATTATGGACATAGAACATTTCACAGCGGTTAGCCTCTTCATAGATAGACTCACGGGCCTGTTTTTTAGTTCCAACGAAAAGAATCGACTCTCCATCGGCTACGGCTTCCGCAACGAAGTTATAGGCCCTCTTAAACATCCTGACTGTCTGCTGCAGATCAATGATGTAAATCCCATTGCGAGCACCAAAGATGTAAGCCTTCATCTTTGGGTTCCACCGCCTGGTCTGGTGGCCAAAATGCACGCCTGCTTCCAGCAATTCTTTCATGGTAACATAAGCCATACTTTTCCTCCTTTATTGTTGGTTGTGCCTCCGTCCTTGTCATCCCTTCCCTCCGTTTTCAGGCAAAGAGCTGAAAACACCGAAAAGAAGGTCCAAGGACGTGCGAAATTTGAAAATTTTTTTTATTAACATATCAAGAATACGTTTACAAGGCAATTTTTGCGCGCCAGTGTGTTGTTATCGCACTGAGCAAGGCAGGCATTCTTAGGCAATTGACCCGGAATTGTGATCGGCGAAACAAGGCAGAATTGGTTTACTTAGGGGCCCCCGGTGAGGTGTTTTTGCTCATGCGCCATTGTTTGATAACTAAGCTGTTCCCTAAAGGATTAGGGGGAAAGGAGGGTGAGGCCCCTAAGCCTGAAAATATGTACTTGCAAGAAGGGGGCCAAAAAACCCATTTCAGAAAGAGAGATGAGGACTGTGAGAACCAAAAACCATCAAAGAAGATGAACTCGTAAAAAGTCTTTTGTGAGCGTCAAAGAAAAAGCCCACCTACTTCATTGAAGATTAAAGCGGTGGGCTTCAAGACCGACGCTATCTGGCTCAAAATAGGTTTCAAGTAAGTAACACTTTAGTGCATTGAAAAAGGCCATTTTGCGAACGACATTTAGCAAAATCGAGCTTTTTTCAAAAGGCCAAACTCTTACGGTTTCAGAAGTTTTGCCTTTGCCAATAGACAACCAACAGCGGGCATCACCGTTAGTTCTTATAATGATAAAACTCCTGAGGTGTCTTAGTAACCACGAAGTCCACGGCCGCACCTAAGGCTACCCGCACTGCCTTTTCCATAGGGGTCTTGGAATAACCACCGAGTCCGCCCCCCACACTGGATCCGACGGCAAGGCCACCTAGGTTGAAATCCCTGGCTTCGCCTTCAACGCTTGTGGCAGCGACAATCCGTGAAGTGCGGGTGTCGATCACTCTCAGGTCAATGGCTATATGGGATTTTCTAAGACCTCCGGCGACAGCGCTAAAGATACCTCCTAGCCTCCCTCCGAGGCCTCCACCAACGCCACCCGAACCAGGCTGAAACTCGGTGACCGCACCAGTCACTAGCAATTCAGCGCCTTCAATCTCGCCAATGGCCGCTGCGGTCTCCTGCTTAACCCTTCCTGAAGCGCCAAAGTCCTGTTCCGCAAGCACTTCGCTGATCTGTTGCCTTTCCAGGACAATGAACCTGTTCGTGTTAAACAACGCCGTGGCAAGCATATCACGCATACCGTCACCGATCTGGCCCGTCCACCAGCGGTGACCGTCTATTGCCGTCTTATCCGTAAATTGCGACACAGCGATTCTGGCTTTGGGCCCGTCATAGGCTTCCTGCCGAGCTTCCCCGATACTCGGTCCTCCCTGGCCGCTGGTCACTCTGGCTTTAGGAGTCATTTCACAGCCCCACAGGCCTGACACCAGGACAAGAAGACTAACTAACGATAGAAATCTTTTTTCCATACTTTTCCTCCTTTCTCGTTGTGTTTGCCTTGTAATGCAATTTCCCTTTGGAGGCTCGACTACTAGCAAGGACCTCGAAAAACTTCAAGAAGTTTCGAGAAAAACCGCGTCTGTTTCATTCATGTTTCTCGCTGCGCCCTTCCTTCATCCATGTCTTGCACAAAGGTTTTTCCTTTCATTAAGTCATTGTAAAGCGCATTCGCCATATCGCGGTAAGCATCAATATCATCCCAGTACATTTTCACTCTTTCTATATATTCTTCAATGGTGTCACAATCCTCTCTATCTGGAAAACAAAAACCTGTCCTACACTCCTTCTTCCTGTTCCTATTTCGTTCACGTGTCGGCATAAGGCGTCAAAAAATTGACAAGAAACAGGGGCCCCTAGAACCGTTTTGATTCCTTAGAGCATCAAATACTTTGCATCTCACGCAATCTGGTAAGGCTCATGAGATCTTTTCTAGGGTGACTGGCCGGAGCCTCGGAACCGAGGAAAAGGCCTAATGATCCCAATGCGCTGCGATCAGTTGCTTATTGCAGACAATATTATGCCGTGCGTCTGCTGCGAAATTGATGCCAACAAGGGTGGCCCGGTGAAGCTCTGTCTCAACAGGCTGTTGCCCAAACCAAATCCTTTGTCTTACGTAGATTTCGACTCTGAAACAGCATTGATAGCAAAATTAGGTCCGAGATTCACAGTTCATACTGCCTTTTGAGTAGGCATCCAGGTCCAGAAATCCACCTTTCCCATGAGACAGGTGACGGTAACCCATGGCGGCAATCATTGCTCCGTTGTCAGTGCAAAGCTCAGGCCTTGGAATGTGTACTGAGATGCCGGCATGCATGGCCTCTTTCTCAATACGAGCACGCAATCTGCTGTTTGATGCCACACCTCCCACAACAGCCAGGTGCTGGCATCTTTTGGTCTTTGCTGCCAAAATCGCCTTCTCAACCAAGACGTCAACTACAGCTTCTTGAAACCCTGCTGCAATGTCCTGCAGGCTTCCGGAACGCTCGGCGCGTTGTTGTCTCTGCACGTAGCGGGCAACAGCAGTCTTGATGCCGCTGAAGCTGAAATCAAAGCCTGTCTTATCGAGAAATGCCCTGGGAAATCGTATCTTCTCCGGATCCCCTCCCTGGGACAGCTTATCGATAACCTCCCCCCCAGGATATCCTAAGCCGAGCAACTTTGCCACCTTGTCAAAGGCCTCACCAGCAGCATCGTCTCTGGTCTGGCCCATGTGTTCAAAACGGGTGGGTCCGACCACATAGTAAAGGTTGGTATGTCCTCCGGAGGCCAAAAGGGCGACAAACGGGAAGGCTGGAGGATCGGGTTCCAGGTGCACAGCAGCTATATGTCCATGCAGGTGGTTAACCCCTGTAAGCGGCAACCCTCGGGCATAAGCAAAGGCTTTGGCAAAGGATAGCCCGACGAGCAGTGCCCCTAGCAAACCCGGGCCACATGTCACAGCAACACCATCAATGCTACTTGACTTTACCCCGGCGCGAACCAAAGCCTCTTCGACCACGGGAACGATCTTCTCTATATGCTTTCGAGAAGCCAGTTCTGGCACAACGCCACCATAAGGATGGTGAGTGGCCACCTGAGACCAAACCACATTCGACAAGATCACCTTGCCGCCGTATACCAATGCTGCGGCCGTCTCGTCACAAGAAGTTTCTATTCCCAAGACATTCATGATATGTTGTATTTGTATCTTATATGCTGCAAACTATTGCCTTCAAACAGAGAGGCGGTTTTTCAATTTCTGAAAGGAACAATATTTGCAGCAGCCAGAAAGATCAAGACTAAAACGACGGCCTGTTTTTGCTTGACAAAGACAAGAAAAGGTCCGTAGATTGATCAGAGCAACAATGCGCTAACACACCGTAATATAGAGGTATTGCTGCACTAAAGGTTCCAAAGTATAGTCTCGATCTTCTTCCAGCCTGATTTTATGAAAGTCACACGTGCAAAGGACGCTTGCTCAACAAGAACCTCTCCGCCCCCAGGTTTGAGCTCCAGGGCGCTTGAGGTCAACCTGGAGGCAACCGATCGAGCTGTAACCATCGACGCCAAGTACCTGCCCCTCAAAGAGGTAGTTGAGCAGCTGCCCGGTCTCGCTGACAAAACGCAAGCCTTCTTGTGCGAATTGAATCATCCCTTCAAGAACTGGGCTTATGTCATCCAGGAAATGCGCGATTACGCCCTGAGAAACTTCTCCATTTATTTTGAGCATTCAAAAGGCCCTCACGTTATACAAATCATCTTAAACGAATGGCTTGACGCCCTCACGTTCTCCTCGGACCAGTCAGTACATGCCAGGGCTCTGGACAACATAGTCTACTTTGTTGAAAAAATCATGGATGACGGCAAAAACCGTATTCAAGATTGTATGCCGATTCTGTCTGAGATTTTCGAGCGTCTGTCCAGTCTGTCTCATGAGCAGTTTTTCCTCTTGTCAAGTGGATACTATCAGGTCAAAAGGATCGGACGAATCGCAACTCAATTCCAAGACGATGAATTCGATCACCTCCGTTTCAATCCCTTGCTGCGCAAGACCCTGCGAGTGTCCTATCAATACTGGCTTGCACAGGAAGACCCAGCAGAGTGGTTTGTCGTGCACGCCAAGAAAGGTCAACTAGAGTTCTTCAATGAAGACCTTTTTCACAATATATCTCATCCGCAGCTTCGCAAATCTATGGAAAGGTTGAGCCAAATTGATCAAAAGGAAAGTCCGAAGTCAGAATTGGACCAACTCCTTACACTCCCCGACTACGTTGATATCGTAAAATCCTACAAGGAGTTGCCACACAGGATCGAGCAGGTTGAAGCTGATGCCCAACAGAGGCTTACTAAGAAACTTCAGGCCTTGCTCAAGATCATTGAGACCAGGGGCCTTTCTTCTATACATAAGGACGCTCTTGCCCAGCTGAACCGTTGTCTTGCTCCCATAATTCATACCAAGAAGTTCGAAAACGTCGAAGATCTGCTTCTTAGGACCTTTGAGGCCCTTAGACAAAGCATGCAGAAATTTCCAGGGGCAGCGATACAAGTGATTGAAAACCTTGGAAGAGAATGCTTCAAGAGCAACGACAGCGATATGGTGGATCTGTTTCTCCAACACACCATTGACTCAGGGTTCCAGTGTCCGGAAATAAAAGGCACTACCCGCGAGTGGAAAGTATCGGCAAATCCTGCCCACCTTGCCAATGTTAAGGCCTGGTTGCATCTGATCGAAAACGATCCGAAGTGGAGCAAAAAGCTTGTTTCTGCCTTGATCATCAATCTCAGACTTGGTGGCCTCTATATCAAGGATACCGATCTCTTTCAAAAGGAGATTAGTCTCTTCCTAAACAGCAATATTGCTCCTGTCTATAACCTAGCCAAGCAGCTTGCCAGGCTGTTTCCAGTTTATTTCAATGAAATAAATGCCGAGGGTGAATTAAGAGACGTCTCAACCGAGGTTGACGAGATTTCAGGCCGGGGAGACATATTAATCCATTTTCTTCGTAAACACTCCCATGTCGAAAGCAACAACCTACTCATAGGCTTTGCCTTAGGAATCATAAACTTTTGGTTTAACAGGGACAAAAGTCCGCTCGCCCCTTATGTGCCTCGTGAGGTGTTGGATGCGACAAGAGAGACAGGTATATATGTTGATGGGGTTCACAAGCTGATAAACATACTGTTTCGAGAGGCTGGTATCGATGATGCGCGTCACATCTTGGATCTTAACATGGCGGTGCTTTCTAACCATCTGTCTGAAGTTCCCGACGATCTGAAAGTCGATAGGCAGAGAGTCATTCTTTTGGTCCGCTTCTTAAAACTCCTAGATCAGAAGTATAATTTGGTCCGTTTCGAAACTAAGCGCCTTCTCGAGGAGGCTGTCCTCAAGGGACTCCCCAAGACTGAGCACCTTGAAAAGGCCCTTCAGAGTCCTGACTTGATCACTCGCCTTCAAGGCATCATTGACTATTTGAAACTTCTCAAGCACATTATCCTATCGCCGGAGAAATTCGAGATTTCTGAAGAAATTTACCGCAAGCGCCATATTGCCGCTGATATCCCTTCCATGTACGGAACCTACCAGGAACGAAAGTTCGATGCTATGGGATTTTCTCTCCGCCTGGAAAATCTAACCAGTGTTCTCTTTGAAAAACTCTTGGCTTCTATCAATCTAACATTCTTGACACGAACAGCCTTCTCTATAATTGCGGACTGTATGGATCTGCTTCTACAGGCTATGGAACTCGACGGGATCGTAGTCAGACCTTTAAGGCGTTGTTTGAACTTGCTCACCCATGCAATCGAAGTGAGGCGGCTCTCTTTTACCCAATACCTGGACATTTTCAGGGAGTTTTCCCGGGCCGAGCAGCAGATCTTAGAAACTCATTACACCAGTATTCATAAGGAAAATCTGGGGGTGATTGTTCGGCAGTTGGGCACTGAAAAACTTCTCCCCAAATACGGCGTGAAGGAGGGCGAGGAGATTTCCAAAGAGGTTGTGAGCAAGGTTTCTGAGACCTTTTTCCGCGATATTGTTGCAACCACCTTTGGCTTTCAATACATGGACAACTTTGTAAGCAAGGTCATTCACACCCTGTCCCGACAGTCCGAGGAGCTGAGCGGTCAGAACTTGGATCTTCTTTTAAGTTATGACCCTGGACGATCTGTGTCGGGAATTCAAAGACCAAGGCACTCAATAACAGATCCCATCACTCTGGGCGGCAAAGGCTATAACCTGGTCAGGCTTGCTGCCCTGAAAATGCCGGTTCCGGCAGGATTTATCATTACAACAGAGGTCTTCAGATGTCTTGAGGCGATCAGAGCTTTCAAAAGGGCTGACGAGGATCTGAGGGAAAAGATCCTTTCACAGATCAAAGAGTTGGAAAAACAGACCAACAGAGGTTTTGGTAATCCTGACAATCCCTTGCTCTTGTCCGTGCGGAGCGGAGCTGCGATCTCTTTGCCAGGCATGATGAATACCTTCCTCAATGTTGGGCTTAATGAGGCCATAGTTGAGGGCCTGATCAAGAAAACTGGCAAGCCCTGGTTTGCCTGGGACAATTACCGGCGTTTCCTCCAGTCGTGGGGAATGTCTTATGGCATGGAGCGCGACGTGTTTGACGCTGTTATGAATGATTACAAGGCCAAACACGGGATAGAGAAAAAAAGGGGGTTTATGCCGGAACAGATGCGAAAGCTGGCACTGGCATACAGGAAAGCTCTGCATGATGGAGGTGTTCCCCTGACGGATGATTTCCACGAACAACTATTTCAAGCTATAAGACAGGTATTTTATTCCTGGGACTCTGATAAGGCTAAGACGTACCGTGAACTCATGGGAATCTCCGACGACTGGGGCACTGCCGTCATTGTGCAGAATATGGTATATGGCAACCTGCACAACCAAGCCGGGTCAGGTGTCGTCTTCACCCATAACCCCCACGCATCGCTTGACAAGGTCTCATTATGGGGTGACTACACCATTGGGAACCAGGGTGAAGACGTGGTATCCGGCCTGGTAAGGACCGATTCCATCTCACTGGAGCAAAAAAAGGCTCAAGGCAGGGAACAAGATCATCCCCTGGAAACGGCGTTTCCAGAGATCTTTAAGGCTTTACGGGAAGTGGCCAAAAGCCTCATCTATGAAAACGGATGGGGTGCTCAAGAAATAGAGTTCGCCTTTGAAGGTCCGACGGCCGCAAACCTTTATGTATTACAATCTCGGGACATGGTGGTGCGTCATGGGAAGCATCGCCCAGTTTTCGTCCCCTCTGTCAAGCTGAAAAAGGCCCTGCTCGCCAAGGGAGTCGGCGTAGGCGGAGGAGCCCTTTGCGGAAGGATTGTCTTTTCACTTGACGAAATCAGCTCTTTCCGGAGCCAGGAGCCGGGGACACCTCTTATCCTAGTTCGTTTTGATACTGTTCCGGATGACATAAGAGAAATATCGGCCACGGACGGGCTTTTGACAAGCAGAGGTGGCGCCACCTCCCACGCGTCTATTGTCGCACACCAACTTGAAAAAACTTGCGTTGTTGGGTGTTCCAAGCTTATGGTTCATGAAAAAGCGGGCTATGGTGTTATTGACGGACACACAATACGGTGCGGAGACTTTTTGAGCATAGATGGCCATAACGGTTCTGTTTATGAAGGACGGCACGAGACAACTATTCGACTAGGAGGGATGACATGATGAAAAATGGAACACTGGGGATCAACGGCTTGGGACGCATTGGCAAACTTTCCATCTGGCAACACGTGGGTGAAAAAAGCTTCTCGGAAATTGTAGTCAACATCGGACGCCCCGTCGGCTCAAGCTTGGAAGACGTGGCGACATTCATTGAAAAAGATTCCACGTACGGCACCCTGCATAACTATGTACACGGATTCAAGGCAGGCCGAGTTATTGAGAACTTGGATGAAAAATCCGGCTCAATGATGATCAATGGCGTCCGCGTTACCATCCTGCGTGAAGTTCGTAACCCCAAAGATATACCCTGGAAATCTCACGGGGTTGATGTGGTGGTTGATTCAACAGGGCAGTTTCTTGACCCGACTCTGCCTCCAGACGCACCAAACGGATCCGTGCGGGGCCACTTGGCTGCGGGGGCGCGCAAGGTAGTTGTATCAGCACCCTTTAAGATAAAAGACAAGTCCGCTGCTACACCCGAGGATGCAGTTACCACTGTCTTGGGTATCAACGACGGCGACTTTGATCCTGCCAAACATAACATCATATCAAACGCCTCCTGCACCACAAACTGCTTGGCCCACATGATCAAGCCCTTGTCAGATTACTTCGGTTTCGAAAGGATTCTTACCGCATCTATGGCGACCGTACATGCCGCAACCGGTTCTCAGTTAGTCCTGGATCGAGCACCCAAAGCAGGCGCTGGTGACCTTCGACGCAACCGGAGCGCCTTTAACAACATCATTCTCACTACCACAGGGGCCGCAAGGGCTCTTGGCTTGGTGATGCCTGAAATGAAGAAAATCGGGTTCATGGCCGAATCGGTTAGGATACCAATCCTTACGGGCTCACTGATCATCTTGGTCATCGATCTTCAGGATGATTCTGGCTCAGAGCCGATGAACCGGAGCCAGATCAATCAGATCTATAAGGATGCTGCTGCAAGAGACAGGAAAGGTTTTCTTCAGTATTCTGACGAGCAGAATGTATCTTCAGACATTGTCGGCAGCCCACTCGCTACGGCCATTATAGAAGGACGAGAGACTCACGCCCGTACGGCCACGATCTCTTTTGACCTGAAACGCCTCTCGGGGTATTCAGAGGAGGTTGGGGCGTGTCTTGGGCGAAGCATCGTTGACATTCCTGTGACAAAGATAGTGGTTTACGGCTGGTACGATAACGAAATGGCGGGATACACTCACATGCTCACAGAACGGACAGTATCGATTGCTTCGATGCTCGACTAGTAGCGGGTTGTCCTGCAAGAACTAGTCAATGATAGTGAAGCCCCCTGCCCCGAGTGAGGCGGGCTTCACTTCTTTCCGATCACCTCAAGTGCTCGATATACTCCCCCACAACCCATACGCCTTGTTTGTCCACCAGTCGAATCGTTTGCGTTCCAATGACTGCTATGTCGGCTTTTCCCTTCAAGAAATCGACATCCGCTTTGTCCTTCACCCCAAAACCGAGCGCCAACGGGAGATCAGTTGCCTTACGGCATCGAGTAAGATATCTCTGCAACTCTTTGGAAAAGGTAGTGTCAACACCAGTAACCCCTTTTCTGGCCACGCAGTAGATGAAGCCCCGTGCAAAGGATGCAAGGTATTTCATGCGCTCGTCCGTGGTCGTCGGAGAGAATATGAAGATCGGGGCAAGCCTATACTTATCCATCGCCTTAAGGTAGTCTTGTCCCTCTTCTGGAGGGAGATCCGGGACGATAGCGCCCTTGAGACCTCCTTTGGCCATCTCTGAGGCAAATCGATCGACCCCGTATTTGAAAAGGATGTTGTAATAACTCATGAAAAGGAACGGGATGCCAAAGGCCTGGGTAACCTCGTTGGCAAAATCGACACACTTCTTGACGGTTGACCCTCCTGCCAAGGCCTTCTGGTTTGCGTGGAGGATCACCGGTCCATCTGCAATCGGTTCGGAAAAAGGAATCTGGAGTTCCATGAGATCAACACCTGCCTCTACCATTGCCTCAATGATCTTCGAAGATTCTTCAAATGTGGGGTAGCCAATGACTATATGGGTCATTAGCAGGATTTCTTTTTCCTTTAGCCGCTCGCGCAGGTACGTCTCAAGCATGGTAGGTCTCCGCCTTGTTTTTGATAAATTCTTGCCAGTTCGGATCAGCAAATGCGTCGGCAATGGTAAAAATATCTTTGTCGCCTCTTCCGGACAGATTGATCAGTATGATGTCCCCTTCGGACAGCGCAGATGCTTCCTTAAATGCTTGAGCAAACGCGTGTGCCGACTCCAGGGCTGGTATCAACCCTTCCTTTCGTATGGTAAGCGATGCAGCGTCTATGACTTCGCGGTCAGTTGTTGCCTCAAATCGGACACGGCCTTCTTCTTTCAGGTGTGCAAGGATAGGTGAGACCCCCACATAATCCAGCCCTGCCGCAACACTGTGGGTTTGCTTCATCTGCCCATCATTGTCTTGGAGAAAATATGTCTTATATCCCTGGGCCACGCCAATGCTCGCATCCTTCGAGGAAAGTCGGGCCGCATGATGACCGGAGTCCAGCCCGCGACCAGCTGCCTCAACACCGACAAGCTGGACTGGATCATCAAGAAAACCACTGAATATACCCAGTGCATTAGAGCCTCCGCCCACACAGGCGTAAATGCGAGTGGGGAGCATGCCCGCATGTTCCAGGATTTGTCTTCGTGCCTCTTTTCCGATGATTGATTGGAAGTAAGAGACCATCTCTGGAAAAGGATGCGGACCGCACGCCGTGCCAAGCACATAGTGAGTAGTATCCATGTTGGTCACCCAGTCGCGGAACGCTTCGTTGATCGCATCCTTTAGAATCCGCGTTCCTTCTCGCACGGGAATTACCTCGGCGCCTAACCGTTCCATCCAGAAGACATTGGGCCGTTGGCGTTCCACATCGATTTCCCCCATATAGATGGTGCAGCTGAAGCCGAACTTTGCAGCCATGGTGGCGGTTGCCACTCCGTGTTGGCCGGCTCCCGTCTCTGCAATAACCCTGGTCTTTCCCATCCTCTTTACCAGAAGCCCCTGTCCCATAACGTTGTTTGCCTTGTGAGCACCTGTGTGATTCAGGTCCTCCCGTTTAATGTAAATACGACCTCCGCCAAACTGTGCAGTAAGGTTTTCAGCAAAGGTAAGGGGAGTCGGTCTGCACGAGTAGGTGGACATGGTATCCGAATACTCTTGCCAGAAAGCAGGGTCATTTTTTGCCGTTTGAAACGTTTCCACAAGCTCGTCAAACGTGGCAATCAGAATCTCAGGGAGATAGGCGCCCCCGAATCCATCATAGTAGCCGCGATCAATCATATGTAATTCCTCCATACCTTACCTGTTCCACAAAACGGCGCATCTTATCACGGTCCTTGATGCCTGGTGCTGATTCTACCCCGCTGCTCACATCCACACCATAGGGCTCGACCATCCTTATCGCCTCTCTTACATATTCCGGCGTCAAACCACCGGAAAGAATGATCGGGCCGTATTTTTTTGCTTCATTGGCAAGGCTCCAGTCAAAGCTTTTCCCTGTGCCGCCCTGTTGCCCTTTTACATAGGCATCGAGCACAAAGCCCTTCACACAGTCCCTATACATTGCCATGGTCTCTATGCTCTGCATGTCCTTGACCCGAATAGCTTTAAGTACCTTTAAGCCCAGAGCCTTGCAGTAGTCCGGAGATTCATTGCCGTGCAGTTGAATCCAGTTAAGCCTGCATAGGGCGGCAATTTCGCGCAGTGCCTCAAGGCCCATGTCCACAAACACACCCACAGTAGTCACAAAAGGTGGCAGAGACAGGCATATCTTTCGAACCATAGGCGGTTCGATCCTTCTAGGACTTTCTGCCAGGACAAATCCCACGGCGTCCACACCAAGACTGGCTGCGTAGTGTGCGTCACTCTCACGGGTGATTCCGCAAATCTTGATTCTGGGCATCGGCTTTAACAGTCATCTTGACAAATAACCACGAAAGCAAAAAAAACGTAACCGTTCAGCAGGCGCAATGCTTCTTTCCACTCCTATGTCTCCAACCCTTGTTTTACCGCCAAGCCCTTCCAAGAAACACGGTCCCTGCTGAACAGATACGAAAAAACTATGTAAGTACTCTCGTGATCATGCGGGCTCAAGCAGCTCCTTGATCTTTGCTCCTATGTCGTGCGCCTCCATGAGCGCGGTGCCCACCAGCATGGCATCGACCCCTGCTTCTCGGAGACGCATGACGTCACCACGGGTCTTAATGCCGCTTTCGCTCACACAAAGACTTTCTTCTGGCAAGCGAGAAACCAGGCGCATGGTCGTGGAAAGATCCACCGTAAATGTCGTCAAATCTCTATTATTGATTCCCACTATGTCGGCACCTGCCTTAAGGGCCCTGTCCAACTCCGCCTCCGTATGGACTTCCACCAACGCATCCAGCCCAAGTTTTCTACAAAGCGAAAGAAACTCCTGAAGCTCATCATCAGAAAGAATCGGTACAATCAACAAGACTGCATTTGCCCCAAGGGCCCGTGCTTCATACACCTGATATGGATCGATAATAAAATCCTTACGCAGTACCGGAATGCTGACTGCTTGCTTAACGTCCTTGAGGGTGGCAAGGCTTCCGCAAAAAAACTTCTCGTCAGTGAGCACAGAGATGGCCGCAGCGCCAAAGCGTTCATAAATCTGTCCAACTTCTACGGGATCAACGTCATTGCGGATCAAGCCTGAAGAGGGAGACGCCTTCTTGATCTCGGCAATCAAGGCGACGTCAGTGGACCTTGCCAGCGCCTGAGCAAATTCTCGCGGGGTTTCAACGATGCCCGCACGCTGCTTGAGGGCTGAAAGAGGCATTGTCTCTTTCACGCGTTCAATCTCTTTCTTCTTATTAGCCACTATTTGGTCAAGTATCATTCGTGACGCCTAATTCGTGATACCGGATACAAGATGCCTGATGACAGGTCATAGACCCATCACTGCCAAACTGCTACGTGGAAAAACAATTGGCATCGGGCATCCTGCATCATTTTGTCTCTTGATTCGTCTTTTCTATCAACTGCTCAAGCTTTTGGATCGCCAGGCCCGAGTCAATACTCTCGGCAGCCATTTTAATGCCTGCATGCATGTCCACGGCCCTTCCGGATGCGTAAAATACAGCCCCAGCATTTAAAAGCACCATATCACGCCTGGGACCAGGCTGGCCGCGCAGGATTTCTCGGACAATGGTCGAGTTTTTCTCAGCGTCTCCTCCCTTAATATCTGAGACATCGGCCACGGCCATCCCGAAGTCTTCGGGCTTTATGCGGTAGTCACGTACAGCACCTTCTCGCAGTTCACTGACCTGCGTGGGGCCTGTAATACTAATTTCATCAAAGCTTCCTTCCCCAAAGACCACCAGAGCACTCGTGCTCCCCAGGCGGTTCAACACCTCTGCCAGCACAGAGGTAAGTCCTGCCTCATATACGCCAAGAACCTGCACATTGGCCTTGGCTGGATTGGTCAGGGGACCGAGGACGTTAAATACGGATCGGATGCCAATCTGCTGCCTCGGCCCTATAGCATACTTCATGGCACCGTGAAGTTTTGGAGCAAATAGAAATCCAATGCCGATCGTTCTGATACACTCCTCTACGACCGCAGGCGTAACGTCCAGGTTCACGCCCAGAGCCTCCAAGACATCAGCACTGCCACACTGACTAGATACGCTGCGATTACCGTGCTTGGCCACCTTGAGTCCGCCGCCGGCAGCCACAAAAGCCGTAGTCGTGGAGACGTTAAAGGTATTTGTCCCATCACCGCCCGTGCCACAGGTATCCACAATTGTTTCCTCGTCTATGTTGATATCGTCCCTGTCGATGCTAACCGCTTCATCATGGACACGGATCGGCGTAGCCTTGGCCCTCATAACCTTGGCTGCCCCAGTAATCTCTGCAATGGTTTCTCCCTTCATGCGCAGAGCCGTTATGAACGCCCCAATCTGCGCTTCTGTTGCTTTGCCGTCCATGATTTCATCCATAACACCAATCATCTCTTCTTCTGAAAGGTTCTTGCCTTTCACCACTTTCTGAATTATCTCCTTAATCATAATTACCTCCCCTAATGCATGACTACCATTTTATGTAACACTTTATCTCTTTAGAAAAGGCCGTTTTGCGAACAACATTGACCCGTTTTGGATAAAGAGCTTTTTTCAAAAACTGGACTTTTACCCTAATTGAGCGAAAGTCGAGGATGCCCCAGATGCAAGGCGTCAAGGGTGA
>CAZCWQ010000052.1:0-21643 GCA_964502365.1 uncultured Desulfobacterales bacterium
GAGAGTTCTTGCGATTTAGTGAGCAAGTCCGTAGATGGGTCAAAAACCTCATATCGAAGAGTGAGGCGAGGTTCTGCAAAGCTCTCAAAATACGAACGAGAAATGTATTCCAATATCGGGATGATACAGAAAAAGTCTCTCGTACATATATTTGCTGTCAATGGCGAGTATTCGAATTGATTTGAAGGGCAGGGTAGGATACGTTAATTATAGGCAGGATCATATCTTGAGGATAACCAAAATGGGATCATAAGGGGGTAGATTATGAGGTTGTGTACAGTCTTTATATTTGTGGTTTTGATGGTGGGCTCAGTGCCACCTTCAACGAGAGGGGAGTCGTGGAACCCTGATGAAAAAAGACAAGGAATAACAGAGAACACCAGCGCTAAGGTCCGACACTTGATCAATGAATCCCTGCGCCAAAAGACTCCTGAAGAGGCTTTAGAACTCCTGAACAGGGCAATTAGGTTGGACCCAAATGTGGCAGCAGCCTATCATAATCGAGGGTTGGTGCACAGGAAGTTGAAAAACTATACTGAAGCAATCAAAGATTTCAGCAAAGCAATCTCCTTAGCTCCCAACCGCTCACTACAATATGTTGGCCGTGGACGTACATATGCCGCACTAGGGCAATACGACAAGGCATTTGCTGACTATAATACAGCCATTCAAAAAGATGACAAAAGTGGAACCGCTTACACTGTTAGAGGATTAGCATTACTTGAGTTGAAGAAATTTGAGAAAGCACTTGAAGATTTTTGCATAGCAGTTGAACTAAATCCAAAGCAGCCATTCTGTTACCAGAATCGAGCTAGGTGTTACGCATTAATGGGGGACAGAAAGATGGCATGCGCTGACTTTAAGAAGGCCTGTGAGCTTGGTAAGTGTTTCTACTACAACAAATTCAAGGAACAGCTTAGTTGCCAGTAGTAGGACAAATCTGGCATTCAATAGTCATGAGATTTGATTTCCACAAATGTAAGCTGAACCACAAATGGATACTCTGGTATGTCTTATTTGCCTTGGGGATTTGCGCAGTCTGTGTGTCATGTTCTGAGCAGGATGATGTAGAGGCGATTCGAGCTTTAGTCGAAAAGGGGGCCGGCTTGGCTGAAGAACATGATATAGCGGGAATCCTGGAACTTGCTTCCCACGATCTTCAAGCAATGCCTGGCGACCTGGATCGACGAGGAGTAAAGAGGGTACTTTGGAGAGCTTTCAGGTACTATGGGGCGCTAAAAGTTCTCCATCCACGCCCGGACATAGAAATGAAAGAGGATGGCAATCGGGCTTCCGCCCAGTTGCCTTTCCTTATTGTGAAAAGGGAACAAACCTTTCCCGGACTGGAGAAGCTGTACAACAATCCTCTGGCCTGGCTCGAAGAAGTGGGGGAAAACGCCGACCTTTATCGCCTCAAATTGCAGTTGACTAAGCAGGATAGTGACTGGCTAGTAAATCGAGCGTATCTTGAACGATTCACTGGTCTGGGATTTCGGGAGTGATAAGATTTTCGATTAACAAACCGACATGTTCAACCTCGACACAAGTCAGTCTCATAGCACGTCCCTTGTCTTTTAGCCTTTCGTTAACGATCATTCGGGCACCCCTCCCTTCCTGTGTGGTTGTGTTACCTTCACTACTCTAAGTTGGCATTTGTTTTCCTTTCCTATGGCCTGAGTTACTCTACCAGCAAATCTAACCTATTGAAAACACACAATCCAGTTGCTTGCACAATTATTGCAAGTAATTTTTGAAGATTACGTTGTTCCATTCGCCATTGTCTGCGCTTCGTTTAGCAACGATTCACATATAGGATGCGCTTGAAGAGTATCCGCTAGAAAGAGCTTGGTGTTCTGTCTAGAGGGCAAATATCTCGACCAAGCGAGACTGCCGTAGCTTCCGTTCCACCAAGTCTGGAGGTGATGTCATGGAAACGAAACCCAATTTGTGGGAAATTCCTCGTTTCAGCAAGGCTTTTCCTTGCTTTGTAAGAGACTGCCGGAAAAAAGCTGAGCATCTGACGAGATTCATACATGGCAATGCCATAGTTCAAGTTTGTCTCTGCGATGATTGCCTGATGAAGTCGCCAGAATCTATTTTCCAAGGTTTGAGGGTCCAGTCCAATAACGTCTTCAACTAAGGTTCGCATCTGTGTTCCTTACTTGGACGGTAAGAATGAATGAAGCATTGTCTGTATCTTGGTTCTCCGTGTATGCGCTATTTTTATGGGATATTACTTGTTTAAGAGCAAAGCGGCATAGACTTGCTGGAGTTCAATGCTGACGTAAGGAAACCAAATGAGCCTCAAACTGTGCCTACCCAGCTCCTGACAAGGGGTAAGACACTTATGGGAAAAATGTACAAAGCCCTCTTGAAGGTTAGAGGGGAGTCAGAAAATAACGAAGCCTCTATATCCGCGACAACGTTACAGGGCTGGCGTTCTTGGCCAAGTCAAAAAGTCTTAGGTGTGTGCCTGGGCCTAGCCGTGTGTAATCTTTTTATCCTAATGTTTCTCTTTGCCCTCAACCACACGCCGTGAAATATCCTTCCCTCTGATGACCACCAGCTAAGTGCGTCTGACCCCATCAGAGTGCGTTTCACGCCCCACAGGACAGGTTTTTGTGTTTACCCTGCGTGAGGCATTTGCACTTGGGTACTGCAAAAATCAAACGGAGTATTAAGGGAATCTGGTGTCAAGACTGGGTGTTCAAGAGATAGGTTGTTGAAAACGGAGGAGCAACTTGTACGGGGTGAACCGCAATACTCTGAAGATGTGTCACTGCCTTTTGAGAGTAAGACGAGTTCAAAGGGCTCTGTTACGGACCAGGCCTTTGCTACTCACCCTTTTCAAGACTGTACTTGAGCGGCGCGATCTCAGTCCAAACAAGTTCACTGCCCGGTTTTATCTGCTCTTGTCGATAGAATTCGTTGATCTTCTCTTCCTCGGCGAGCCTGTTTTCTTTAAGATTTACGGCCGTTTGGAAAATTTGTCCAAGCGACGTTTGGACGACGAATTTGGTTCCGTCGGTTGGAATGAGTCCAGCTTTTTTTGGTTCCTTGATCGATAAAATACTCTGCCTTATGTCTGCGGAACTTACTTTCCAGGAAATCGAGTTTGTAGATTCAGGCATGGTCGGTGAAACGCCGAGTTTTTCAAGTTTGTCTCTAAGTTTCTTAATTGCAGCACTAATCTTCTTGGCTTGTTCTTTTATCTGGTCGATTTCTTCAGCTATTTTAGTTAACTCTTGTATGCCAGATGGATCTCTGTTTTGTGTGGCATTTGAAATGAGTGCCCAAACCTTATCCTCAAAGTCTTTTACCTCTTTCATGACGAAGACATCCCCATTATGTGTGTTTGTTAGACCATCATCCTACCTGACTTTTCGGCCAATTTTTAGAAAACTTGACAGTATTCTTGTCAACAAAGAACAAACAAGAAATTGAGGCGTAAAGATTTCAGTTGTCCAACTCTACCCGAAGAGCAAATCCGCAGATCACCACCCCACGCTATGCACGCTAACTATTTGAATGGACATATTGTTTTAGGTAATCAAAGGACATCTTTGAAAACTACCATTTTCCCAGCCACTATTGAGATTGGTTACGATCTCCATTAGAAACTTATCAGCTAACCAGTGGTTTCAAAACTAAGGAACTGGAGAACACTGTATACTCGGGTTTTCTCTGTTGCCAGTTTCGATACAGCGTGCAAGGAAAGCTATGATATTCAGAAGATCGGAGGCACCTCAACATGTAGCTGCCAAAACTGGAATTTAAGAGCATTATGAGCTAACCCATTTACTTTGCAGGAGGTTTGGGTTACTGTAAACATTTCCTGAACATTACTGGGCTAGGGGAGTCACCCTTTCTACAAACATACCTCTACTGTAAGGTAATCCTGGATTTCGATCCTATTCCACGGCTCCCCGGCCTTTTTGTTAGCCCTGCATTGCACCAGATAGCAAAAATACTATCTTCCTAACCCCAGATACACTTTTTACCCCATTGCCACTCTTTCATCGTTGCTTATCCCATATGTAAGGTAGAAGTCTGGGGCCGCTGGCGACACGTGAATGGATCATTACGCAAACAAGAAAGAGGGTATAGCTATCTTGACAGGAATCATCACTTTTGCATTGGTATTGTTCAGTATTCAGGGAGGGATGCATTTGGTATCGTGGACAATCAAGGGGTTTAGGAATAAAAAGAAGGAAGACAGTGCCTGACTAGCAAATAGGCCAGAAATTGCAGAAAGCCAATGGGTTTCAAGTCAATTTGTACCTTAAAGCGAATGCACCCCTATGTCTTTTCCCCTTGTTTTTGGTGATGGCGGTTTAGCCCAAGACTACGGATTCCTGTCATCTAACATCTTAATATCAAGACAAGAAACAGCACCTGTTTCGCATACCTGTCATAAACCAACATTATTCGAAGCACTGGATTTTCCAGGTATCATGTAGAAATCTTTTGGAAAAGCGACCAGTTACCCGAGTTTCACATTTTGCAGGAAATCTCTGATTGAACTGCTTTTGTTCTCGGTTACAGATACAACAATCGGACATCTTTACAGTCCCTTTTTGGTTCCCGCATCGAAATCGGTGTGTTGTTTTGCTTTTGACAGGCAAATCAGCTAGTTCAATAATATGTGTCCACAGGAACTTCTTTGCCTCCTCCGTCCTGAATCCGCCTTTGGGTTTAGCCCTTTCAACTACGCTGTTCTGATCAGGTCGATTGAAGCGATACCGGCAGATCTTCGATCTGGCCGTTTGAAGCGTCAACAAATTGACACGTGGCCCTCGTCTCCGTCGATAAGTATTTGAACAAGGAAGCCATAATTGTTTGAAATTATGAGCAATTGGTTCTTTTTGGATCGTCTGGCATGATTCCTGCGGATCGGAAATAGTGGATGAGTGCTCAGGTACTCAGAAGAGTTTGATATCCGTTAAAGATAAACAACAAGGAAGCTTGCTAACTTATCAATGTGGAGTTGAACTGTGCCGTCGTTTGAGCTTTCCTTTTCCAGAAGAACCTTCTCATTGGTTTTTCTTTTCCTATGGCTTGTATTGGCGATCTTGGTCCCTGTGATCTTTACATCCGCTTTGTGCTTCTCCGTACATGCTCAACTAGTTGCTTCAGTAGAGGCTAAACATGACCGGAAGTCCTCGCAAAGAGCTATCACCTGCAGCGATCCTGATCTTTGCCTCTCTATGGCAAAGGAGATGGCGGAATCTGGGGATTACAGGAGTGCGTTGTCTATTCTTTCTCCGTTTGCATCGTTCCCTATGAAGTACCCCACTATATATTCTGATTATATCGTGATCCTCTTCTGGGATGGGAGGGTTGATGAAGCCATAAGCATGTATGACAGTCTCCCCGCGTCTTTTCCCAAACGCGGCTATCTTTTGAGAAACATGGCAAAAGCACACTATGAAAGGGATGAATTTCAAGAAGCTGTCATGCTGTACGAAAATGCACTCCGTCAGACACCATCTGACGAGGAGGCACAGAAGGGGCTCGTGTTAAGCTTTATTCGGCTGGGCGATTTTCGGAAGGCGTCTAATTACCTTGAAAGATTTCTAGAAAAGGCTCCCGACTCCTCGGCTCTTGCACCTATTAGAGCTCATCTACTAATCAAACAGGGCAGGTATTTGGAGGGATTAAGGGAGTATGACAGCGTAGCAAGAAGAACGGACATAGAAGCTGACCAAGTATACAGGGTACGGGATGATCTAATAGCTTCAACTGGGGTTGAAGAGCGGAAGAGGATCCTTGATGCTCTCGCTATTGCTGCACAACAGGGAGATGAACAGGCCATCTGCCATCATATATTGGTGCTGACATTATGCAAGGATTACAACGGAGCTGTGAAATCTCTTGAAGCGTCAGACATCGATACAAACCGTTGTACAGACCATTTTCTTGCTTGGATTGCATGGGCTTACTTCAAAATAGGCAAGACAAGAGAGGCCAAAGCGTATTATGAAAAAATTTTGGCTCGCAGGCCGAGCTATGTCCGAGCAAGGATCGGTCTCGCCTACTGCCTATCAGTCGATGGGGACGATGCCTCAGCAACGGATATTGTGGACAAACTGCTTCTTGTTGACCCAAAGAGTGTAGAGATCAGGTTTGCCCGTGCTTTCGTTCATGAAAGGGCAGGAAGGTTATGGTCTGCTATTGCGGAATATGATCACATTCTTAGACTTTCGCCCGAAAACACTGTTGCCCATGAATTGAAATTGCGTACGTTGTCAGATTTGGGGGCCAGCTCCCACGCCCTTCAGGAAGGTCAGAAAAATTTCCCCGACAACTCGGAATTACACTATAGCATACGCGGTGATATGGCAGTTGATCTTATTCATTGGGATGAACCGGAGAAAGCGATTCACTTGCTTTCACTCATTTCTGAAGACACGGAGAATTTACGATTCAGGTTTGACTACGTAAATGCGCTAGCTGAGAGCAATCAGAATAGCGAAGTGGTGCGGGTTTACCAAAATCTTTGCCAAGAAGGGATATCTCCTCCGCCTTGGACCTTGGAGGACGTTGCAGGGGCATACCTATATCTGGAAGAACCTTACAAGGCCTTGGAGCTGTATGATGAGGCATTAAAAGCTAGTCCCAACTCATTCGAAGGCCGTATGGGCAAATTCAACGTGCTGCAGGAGCTCAGGGAATGGGAGAAGGCACGAAAAGTATTGGATGATCTTGATCAAATGACACCGGAGTTCCTGGGAGAGGGCAAAAACGCCCAACCTAACTGGCCCAAGCTGGAGGTGACTATTGCCAGAGGTTGGGCCCTAGCACGTGAGGATCGTTTGGGGGAGGCAGAGGACTTCTTCTACGACCTTTATGAAAGAGCACCGGCGAACACGGATATACGCAACGGCCTGGCCCATGTGCATTTGTGGCGGGGCTGGCCTCGCAAGGCGTTAAAAGAGTTCAGGATTATCGAAACCCTTGATCCTGAATACATGAAGGCAAAAACGGGGAAAATGGCGGCACTCAATGAGCTTGCCTTCAGGGAAGAGGCCAGGGATGAGGCGAGTACGTTGTTGAAAACCCATTTCAAGAACAAATATTTGCAGCAGCTTTGTCGCCAGTTCGAGGTAGAGGAGATGCGGGAGATCGTTGCGGATTTTAGAGTTTTTCAGGAGCCGGAAGGATCTGACGACATAAGAGCAGAAATAAGTTTTTACGAACCAGTCTCTGTTAGCACCAGTCTCTGTGCTGCCTTTTTGTGGCGGAAGACGTGGGAGGACGATGATTCAAGCAATTTCCGCCGCGCGGGTATGGGAGTCAACCATATTTTCAACAGTACCTGGGAAGTGGAGCAACGAGTTTCGGTCAACTATGATGACGGGAGAGATTTTGGATCTTTCTCTGAAATCAGATTTTTCCCCAGTGATTACTTCCGGTTCAGCATTTCATACGATAGTTTCACTACCGACGTACCGATGCAAGCTCGCGTTTTTGAAATTGAGGCGAAAAAGCTCGACTTGGGAATCGAATACAGGGAAAGTGAATGGCGCAGTTGTCACCTTTTTCTCGGACATCTAGAGTTTTCGGATGGAAATGATCGAGACCAGGCCCTGCTAGGCTATGAGCAGGGCCTGTTTGTGAAAAATAATTGGAGCATGAAACTTGGAGTGGAGCTGTACATGTCGAGAAACTCTCGTGACGACGCTCCGTATTTTAACCCAGAAAAGGACTTTAGCTTGTCAGCGACCCACGTGACCGAACAGACACTTTGGCGCATTTATGACAGGGCTTTTGTTCACAGGCTTCATCTCACAGTCGGCAGTTACAAACAAGCTGATTATTCTCATGAGATGATTGGCTCAATTCGCTATGAGCAGGATTACGACTTTTCTGACACCCATTCACTCCTTTGGGGTGCTACGTTGGGCAGCAACGTCTATGATGGTGATGCAGTTACAAATTACGGTTTTTACCTGACTTACAGGTGGAGGTTCTAATGTCCAAGCGATCAGTGGCAGCGCTGTTAGCGTTTCTTTTTCTTAGCCTATCTGGTTCGGCCTTGGCTAAAGGAATGAAACCGGGTGAGTTCTTAGTCCTTTGTTACCATGCCGTGCTAGCGAAGGCACCTCCAAATGACTCCCATGCCGTGTCTCAAAACCTATTTGTCGAGCAAATGGAATACCTATACACCCATGGATATAATGCCATTTCATTGGATGACATCATTAAGGCAAGCCAGGGCAAGCAGGACCTGCCACATAACCCAGTATTGCTCACTTTTGACGATGCTTATGTTTCCTACCATGACTTTGTCCTACCCATCCTGGAGAGATTTGGCTACCCGTCTGTTCTGGCTGTGGTTGGCACATGGATTGACCATCCTCCAGAGGACTTACCGGAACCCCTCATGGACTGGGACCAAATAAGAAAGTTATCCAACAGCGCTCTTGTCGAAGTTGTCTCACACTCCTATGATTTACATAAGTCCATACAGTACAATACCCAGGGAAACTTGGGGGCAGCTGTCAGTGTAAGAGCCTTTTACCCTGAGCTAAAGAACTATGAAACAGAAGCAGAATACAGAACGAGGATTGCGGATGACTTCGTAGCGCAAAAGCGCCTGTTCGCCAGGAAGCTTGGAATCCTTCCAAGAGCAGTGATTTGGCCATATGGCAGATGGAATGCCATTAGCAAAGAACTGGCACGAGAATCAGGGGTTTGTCTTGGTTTTACACTCGAAGAGGGTTTCGCACATCTAAGTCGCCCTCATGAGATCAACCGTAATCTTGTTAGAAATATCCCAATGCACGACTTCGTAATGACGGTGGTAACCCAGGATGCCAGAAAGCCGCTTACCAGGGCCGTGCAGGTGGACCTTGACTTGGTTTACGACCCCAATTCATGTGAGCAGACTGACAAGAACCTAGGTAGACTAATAGACCGCCTGGTGGCCATGAAGGTCAACACCGTTTTTTTGCAGGCTTTTGCGGACCCAGATGGTACGGGGAACATAAGTTGCGTGTACTTTCACAACCGGGTGTTACCTGTAAGGGCCGATATTTTCAGCCATGCTGTTCACCAGCTGATTATTAGAGACATGAAGGTCTATGCTTGGTTGCCTACGTTGAGCATTGTCCTTCCTGACAAGGCGCTTAACGAAACTCTAAGAGTTCGAGAAAGCGATGGTAAGAGAGCCAAACCCGGAACTTCCTGGTATGAAAGGCTTACACCATTTAGTGCCAAAGTCAGAAACATAGTGGGTACCATGTACGAAGATTTGGCAGCCCATTCTCAAATACACGGCATCCTGTTTCAGGATGATGCCTACCTTACGGACAAGGAAGATTATCATCCACTGGCATTAGCCAGCTATAAATCCTATTGTGGAAGAGATATGACTCCCCATGACGCGGACAGGAATCCGGGCCTCGCAATGAACTGGGCAAAGTTCAAAACGGCGGCCCTGATTGATTTTACAAAGCACCTTATGGAGGCTGTAAGGAAATATCGCCCGGAGGCCTTATTTGCAAGAAATCTCTACGCAAGCATTCTGACGGACCCAGAATCCGAAATATGGCTTGCTCAGAACTATGAGGCTTTCCTGGATGTCTACGACCAAGTAGTTATCATGGCCTACCCACAAATGGAAAAGGTAAGTTATCCTTCAGAGTGGCTTGAGGAGGTGCTCACTGAGGTGATAGGCTTTCCACACGGCTTGGAGAAGACTGTATTCAAAATCCAAGCGTACGACTGGAGTCATGAGAAATGGATTGAGGGAGGTGTGCTCATCAAGGGATTCCGAGATATCCTTGCATGCGGAGGGAAACATCTTGCCTATTATCCGGACGACTTTTGGATAGATCAGCCGGTTCTTGAGAAGATAAGATTAGAGATGTCAACCCAGAGTTATCCCTTTGTACCATGAAATCTATAATTTTCATTGTCTTTCAGTTCACTAATGACTTTGTCTATCTCTATCCTCTCTTGATGACCCTCGTGTGGATGGTGGGGGGGCTTATATTTTATAGACGATTGGAGCACAAGCGATCTGATCTGCCGCCTCTGGACAAGTATCCCTTTTTCTCGATAGTGATTCCATGCCACAATGAAGAAGGACAGATAAGCGAGACAATACAGCATCTTCTGGAGGTTGATTATCCGCACTATGAAATCGTAGCCGTAGACGATGGGAGTACAGACGATACAGCTTCCATACTGCACAATTTGTGCAAGAATCACAAGCAGGTCAGAGCTGTGTATATGAAGGAAAACTCGGGTAAGGGAGCAGCCTTGAACGCAGGTTGCCTGATCGCCAATGGTGAATTAATCCTAACGTTGGATGCTGATGCACTCTTGGATCCAAGGGCACTCAGACAGATTGCCTGGCATTTTAATGCGTTTCCGCGGGTGGGCGCTGTGACCGGGAACCCGAGAGTGCTGAACCGTACAACCCTTCTCGCCAAAATCCAGACGGGTGAATATGCAACCATCATTGGTCTTATCAAGCGCACCCATAGGATACTGGGAAAGGTTTTGACCGTGTCTGGTGTGATAGCAGCTTTCCGAAGACAGGCGCTTCTTTCTGTAGGATTCTGGGACACGGACATGGTGACCGAGGATATAGATATAACTTGGAAACTTGAGAAACGTTTTTGGGACATACGCTACGAGCCAAGAGCTATCTGCTGGATACGGGTTCCCGAAACAGTAAAGGGGCTGTGGCGACAGCGCTCTCGTTGGGCTCAGGGCGGTGTAGAAGTAATTCGAAAACACTGCGACGTCTGGCAAGATTGGAGACAGCGCAGGCTTTGGGCGGTGTATTTAGAGTACGTGGGCAGTGTGCTGTGGTCGTACACTTTGTGGTCACTTGTACTCTTGTGGTTAGTTCACGTGATCTTCAATCTTGATTTACCGGTGGAGATAAGACCCCTGATACCCCCAAGGTGGACAGGAGCGATCCTTGCGCTAGCGTGCCTGGCCCAGTTTACGGTCAGCCTTTATGTTGACTGTGCTTATGAGAAGAAAATGTTCAGATACCTGTTTTGGGTAATCTGGTATCCTTTCGCGTATTGGATGATCAGTTCCCTGGCAGTGATATTTGCTGCTCCCAGGGCCCTGTTGAAAAAGAAAGGGACACCGGCTGTTTGGTCAAGTCCTGATCGTGGAATAGATCGGTTATAGCTTTGCTTTGGGTAGTGGAACATGCCAGAGATAGAAATTGTCGATAGTCCAAGCCTAAGAAGTTTTCTTAGAGAAACGACCGAGTGGAGCTTCACGACCCTTGTGTGGGCTTTTTGGTTATACTTGTTGCTGCCACTTTTGAATATTGTCCTATGGTTTTTGGGTATCCGGTATTTCTACATGGAGGTACTCGAGAAAGCCGGTTACAGACAACTGCTGGGACTCTTGGGTAAAATGGGCTGGGCTTTTATCATCGTATTTGCAATCTTGCGTTCATGGGGATATTATAATTCAAGGAGATTTGGGAAGAAAGACAGGCGTAAGGATGTATCCTCTGCGACGGCAGAAAGACTTTCCGAATTTTCCCATCTTTCCCCGGAACAGATTGTAACGCTGCAAACAACAAAGGAAGTAATTTGGCCGCCCCAACAGGATACAGATGATGATGTTTCTGTTTGGTTGGCAAAAGTTAAAAAATAGTTTGTGTCCCATTGACTGCTCTCCGCCCATGACGTCTGGTCCGACAACGTTTTCCCCTTGTCAATGTCTTAATCTTGGTAATGCAGGAGCATTAAAAGCTAAGCCTTTGACTTTGCGAGGAGTTTGTATTTCTCTCGTAATGATCTGAAGACTAGCAGGCTGGAGGATGTGTCCAGGAAAGCACGAAGCTGATTGGTACGGCCTTTTGAAAAAACATCATCCGAATCCAAAAGAATTTCGAAAAAGCAGAGGCCGAGTCTGTATGGAAATACCTTCATAACACTGAAACAAAATGTCGACACAATTTGATTACACATTGCGTGTGCCATTACAAGTATCCCCTTAAATATACACAAGATTATAAGCTCATGGGTAGGCACCTTTTCCTTGATCTTGCCTCCATGACACACATGTCTTGATATTAATACAGCCTGTAGTAAATCCCCTTCGCCACAGGAGACGTGTATCCATAGCTGCTTAAATCATCCCTCTTGAAGACATAACACACCCCCTGCCGTATGATTTTCCCTTCGTATGGTATTCAGTAATTCTAAACCTCCATGCCAAAGAGCTACAAGAACAGAAGCAAAGGCATGTCCTGGGTGATTACCAAACAAATTCACATGCATCTTCATCGGCAGATTCTATTTCGATGGTTGGCATGATGTTTGCTTAATGAACTACAACATATCGAGCTTCATTTAGAGGATTACCCCATATATAGATACCTTCGCTATTAGTTAGATGGTTAATAGCAGAACGGCCAAAAATCCCCTGTCCAATTTTGTGTACCAAGGTTTGGTGCATTTTATCGTTTTGTTCATTGTCGTTTTCTTGAGCATCAGCGATGCCTGTTCAGCCCAGGTTGCCCTGGCCTGGGAACCAAACAATGAAGCAGACCTTGCCGGCTACCGTGTATTCTCCCGCATGGACGGTCAGGGCTTTGATTACAATAATCCGATCTGGGAAGGAGACAAGACCGAAACGGCGTGCACTCTTTACGGCTTAGATGACAACATCATTTATTGTTTTGTGGTGAGGGCCTTTGATATTTCCGGAAATGAGAGCGGAGACTCGAATGAGGCGTGTCTGCACCCTCCCCCTCCTCCACTTGCAACCCTTGAGAACTTGTCAATCAGCGGGCCGGAGTCGGTGAACGAGGGAAGCACGGCAGGTTATACGGCTACCGCCACGTTCAGCGATGGGAGCACTCAGCCGGCAACAAACAGCAGCTACTGGACTGAAGACTCCTCTTGGGCCAGTATCAGTAACAGCGGGATTCTGACCACGTCATTGGTGCCCAATGAGCAGACAGTCACGATTACGGTCAGCTACACCTTTGACAGTGTGACAAAGACAGCACAGAAGCTGATTACTATCGAAGACTTGTCCACCACGCTTGAGAACTTGTCAATCAGCGGGCCGGAGTCGGTGAACGAGGGAAGCAGTGCAGGTTATACGGCCACTGCTACGTTCAGTGATGGGAGCACTCAGCCGGCAACAAACAGCAGCTACTGGACTGAAGACTCCTCTTGGGCCAGTATCAGCGAGAGCGGGATTCTGACCGCGTCATTGGTGCCGAATGAAAAGACAGTCACGATTACGGCCAGTTACACCTTTGCAAATGTTACGAGGACAACACCAAAGACAGTGAGGATTGTAAACATTGAAAAAGATGATAGTGATGGTGATGGCATGCCAGATTGGTGGGAAAATACCAATCGATTGAATCGCTTCTCGGACGATTCTGGCGAAGACTCAGATTCCGACGGGTTAAATAACTTAGCGGAATATGAGAATGGGACTAATCCGAGGGCCTCCGATTCGGATGGTGATGGCATGTCTGACGGCTGGGAGACGGCTAATGGGCTAAATCCGGTATCAGGCGATGATGCGTGGCAAGACAGAGATGATGACGGATATACCAACATTGAAGAGTACTGTTCCGGAACTGACCCAAATGATGACAGTTCAACACCTCAACGTCCGACAGCCGACGCGGGTCCCGAACAGATCGTGGAGGAAAATACCACGGTAATACTAAGCGGTTCAAATTCTAATGATTCTGACGGTGTCATTACGCTTTATGAATGGACCCAACTGGACGGAACTGCGGTGCAGCTGTCCGATCCATATGCAGCGCAGCCCGCCTTTATTGCACCGGATGTCGGGCCAGATGGAGAATCGTTGAGTTTTCGGTTATCGGTTGAGGACGACTGTGGTCTGCGAGCGGAATCGACTGACGCCTGCGTTGTCAATGTCTCGTGGGTCAATGTTTCACCTGTTGCCGATGCAGGGCCTGATCAAACGGTGGATGAGGATAGTACAGTCACACTGGATGGCTCAAATTCGGGTGATACAGACGGTAGTATCGTTTCTTACCGCTGGACACAGATAGGAGGGGGGATCTCCGTGGGTCTATCTGATCCGAATGCAGTACAGCTCAGCTTCGCAGCCCCTGATGTTGGCTTGGAGGACAAGTCGCTGAATTTCCAATTAACCGTAACAGATGATGGTGGCCTTCGATCCACAGATACTTGCGTTGTCAATGTCTCACGGGACGATATTGCACCTACTGCCGACGCAGGGCCTGATCAAACAGTGGATGCGGGCGATACAGTCAAATTAGACGGTTCGAATTCTTTTGATCCGGATGATGGCATCAGCTCCTACATTTGGACTCAGACGAATGGGATCCCGATCACACTATCTGATCCTAGAGCAACTCAACCGACTTTCATTGCCCCATACGTTGGAACTTCAGCCGAAAAAGTGCTTAAATTCCAGTTAACAGTGACCGACGATAACGGATTATGTCAAACCGACGGTGTAATTGTTACAGTCCGCCCCTCTTCTAGCGGCTCGGTTCAAACCATCTTTGACTTGAAATGCGTAAGGAAATCCACGAGTATCTGGCTCAAGTGGAGCCCCGTGGCAGATGCCGCATGCTACAATATATATCGCAGCTTGACGAGTGCTGGCCCTTTCACCAAAATGGCAAACTGTCACAAAACAAGTAGGTGCTCGTACTTTGACACCGATGTGGTCGACGGCCCGACATATTACTATGTGGTAACGTCAGTGATACAAGGAGTCGAATCTCTCCATTCCAACCAAGCAAGTGGTGGCCAGGGTGGCAGAGATAATTGGTAGACTGGGCCAGAAAATCAAGTTGAGGTGGGGCAGCTGACGATCAACATCATGTCACATCCTCAACTTCCTTTCCTCTCCAACCCGTCACAATCCGTCCCGTCATTCTAATTGTTCAAAGTGTCACTTCTTTTTGTGGCTATCAGGCAGACATGGCATATGAGTGTGAAGTTTTCTACGTTTCAAAAGGGAAGCATTCTTCCACTATATGGCCACAAGTGTGAACTTTTTTAGGTTTTGACATTATTCTTAACCGGCTAACTATTTTGAACTGTTAGAATATTTTGGGATTATGCGAGTTGGCATGGTGCTTGATGGCTAGGCTCAAGGATGGCGCGCTCCTGCTTGGTGCAGGGTTGGTCTGTCTTGTGGGGTTCAGGATGAAGGTCTGACTCCCACACACATATTCAGATGGAGGAGACGAAATGAAACGTACGTTTATAGCCTTGTTGTGTGCGTTTGTGGGTATGATCATCGGCCTCTTGTTGAGCGAGGCTGTGATAAGTCCAATCCTTCCACATGCGGAAACTCTGCAGCCTAAGAATGGCTTGGTAATTGAAACGTATCGCTGACAAGTTCAAAGTTGACCGGGTTGCTCCCCGCAAGCCCAGTCCTTTAGGACGGGGTCGAGGGGAGCTGAACAAAAACTGTTTTTCTTCCTTTACTGGGAAGCCCCGCCCTTCAGGGCGGGAGAGGCTTCACATCTTCAATCTGTTTCTCTTCACAATGAAAACAGATTGAATGATTATCGGTTGTACATTTTGAGTTCGCAGTGCGCCCAATAACACCAGGAATCTTATGCCATTTACGGCAATGGCTTGCTCTTTGTTCCTGTATGCCTTGAATCCAAGAGTCAGTATTTGTTTTCCTAACTTTGGGACCAGAATACCCACCGGTGAAAGCTAAATAGTTGAAATTAAATAATGTTATTGCCACAATCTTTGCGGCTTTTTGTGAGAAAGAAGGCACGAAGCAGTTTGACAACTAATCACCTGTAAAGATTATCTTGTTGCATCTTAGTGAACAAGACATCGGTTTCTATTCATAGAGCCCTGGATCTTTTTCCTCCCTTTCCTCCTTGCCTGGGACTGTGCCCCTGCCATCTGGTTCCAGTCAAATTGACTGAAGTGGCATTATCTTACCACCCACGAATCCCCGGTGATCGATTGCCAGTGTAAAATATTTTGCCCAAAAAAGAGAGCCTTATGAAGCCAGCTTCTCACAAGTGGCATTTCTTTGCCCCAGAGCTGGACCGATATGTGTGAATAATGTTCTACGCATAAATGGTATTTTATTTCTCAATATCATAGCTGCTGATGTGAAAAAGTTTGCCACCCAGCACCCCTTACTGAGGGCTAACCAATTGAAATGGCAAGAGTATTGTACTATGGTTGCAGCTTTACAGTCGGCTTGTGGCCTCACCCCTCTCAACCACCAGGCTACAGGCGGATATGCCCAAATAGCCACGGTCATGGGAAGACACAAACAAATTCCAGATCGCTTAATATTTGAATTCAAAGAGCTTTTCTTGTTTCCATGAGCACAAATAGCAGCGACTGGCACGGCATCTGCTACGAGGGGAAAGCCAACGATCAACAAACGGCCAGAGAGTTGAAAACAGACTGGCCTAAGATCAACATGCGCTTCGCCAGTTAGGTCATAGCTGGCCAGAAACAAAACGAGAACACACAGAAAGGAGGTGAAAAGATGAAAAAACTGCTTAGATTTCTGAGGGACGAAGATGGTGTTACGGCAATCGAGTACGGTCTTATCGCAGCCGGTATTGGCATTGCCATCGTCGCCACGGTCGGACTCGTAGGCGATCAGTTGGTCACATTGTTCACCGCCGTGGTTACCGCACTTTCTTAGAAAGTCCTAACTTGTGGGAGGGGGAGGGGTACGTCCCCTCCCTTCCCCTGGTTACAGGAATGCTGTTCTAAATCCGAAAGATTAATGAGAAGCTATACGGTTATGTGAAATGAAGATTTTCCTAAAGAATCACAGACGATTGGACGAATAGAAGGAGCATAAAGTGAGTACGGGGATATATTTGAGCATTTTCTTAGGAATCGTTTTGGTTGTGGCTGCGGTCACTGATCTTAGATCTCAGAAGATCCCCAACACCTTGACTTACCCTGTCATGGCAATTGGATTATTTTATCATGGTGTGACGAATAACCTAAATGGTTTGCTGTTCAGCACAGCAGGTTTGGCCTCAGGAATCATTTTCTTGATGCTTCCTTACTTGCTGGGCGTCATGGGTGCAGGAGACGTGAAGCTGATGGGTGCCGTAGGAGCGATACTTGGCGCCAGAGGTGCTTTCATCGCCTTTATTTGGACTGGTGTCGCGGGCGGGATTTACGCGATAATAATTCTTCTAATGAGACGTAAAGGGTCCAGGGTGTGTTTCACCAGATATGTAACTATGCTGAAGACATTCGCAGTCTCGGGTCAATTCGCTCCTATTCCTGCAGGCAAGAATGAAAACAACCGAGGGCTTTCCTATGGCGTGGCCATCGCCTCGGGTACGTTATTTTCAATCTTATTAAAATCGTCGGGATATGTTCTTCCGATTTAAAGTTGAATAGGCAGAAAGGAGGTACATGATGGGAAAGTGGAAAGCTCTGATTCCGATAGTATTGGCTTTCGTGGTTGCTGCAACTGCCAGCATCTTCACATACAAATGGTTGAAGAAACAGACGACTCCAACAGAGGTGGTAAAAGTGGTGTCAGATGCGGTGCCGGTTGCCGTGGCGGCAGTGGACCTGGCGTGGGGAACAAAACTGGAGCCTGAGATGGTGCAGACTGTCCCTTATCTTAAAGAAGGTCTTCCCGCAGGATACACTTCAAATCCAGAATCACTAAAAGGGAGGATCCTGATCAGTTCGCTGAAGCCAAATGAACCGATCGTTGAACACAAGCTGGCTCAGGCCAGCGTTGCCACAGGAGGTGTTTCAGCGGTTGTGGAGCCCGGGAAACGTGCACTGGCCGTAAAAGGCGATAAGGTGATAGGCATTTCCGGCTTCATCCGACCCTGCAACCGGGTGGATGTTCTTGTCACGATGACCGATCCACGCACCAAGAAGGACATGACCAAGACAGTGCTTGAGGATGTTCTGGTGCTTGCAACTGGCACGGAAATTCAAGAAAACGGCGAGGGTGGTAAGCCTCATTCAGTAGATGTCTATACCTTGGAAGTCACCCCAGAAGAAGGTGAGAAGCTGGCGCTTGGAGCGGTTAAAGGAAAACTTCAGTTTGCTTTGAGAAACGCAACCGACAAGGAGACAGTCTTGACAAAAGGAGCGACTATTTCAGGAACGCTTGGCTCTTTCCGTCCGAAAGTGGCCAAAAGGTCACCTAGTAGGACTTTCACCGTACAAGTCGTCAAGGGTGATAAGGTAAGCAAAAAAACACTGAAAGGTTAGCAGGTAAGGAGGAGCAGCGAACATGTTCACATCAAGAGGAATTCATAAGAAGGAAACAGCATGTGTTATTTTTGCTGTGCTTTTGTTTATTTGTTTTACCAAGTGTTGGGCAGCGGGTTCTGTGCTTCCGGATACTCGAGAAGCAAAAAGGCTCGAGCTGGTGGTAGGCAAATCAATCGTCCTAAGAAGCGCCGAGGTGGTCAAGCGAGTTACTGTGGCAGCTCCTGAGATAGCCGACTTTGTGCTTTTGTCGGCCCGTGAGATTAATGTTACCGGGAAAGCCCCTGGGGTTACCAACCTGACTTTGTGGCAAGACAAGAAACTTGTTGCCACCTATGACCTAGAGGTAGCTTATGACATCTCGCGGTTGAAGCAAAGGCTTCACGAGGTACTCCCTGATGAGAAGGATCTACGTGTTGTGGCGACGCATGATTCCATCACCCTTTCGGGTACCGTTTCTAGCACGGCAAATCTTTCTCAGGCTCTGGCCTTGGCCAAGGCCTATGCACCAGATGGCAAGGTTAGCAATCTGCTCCAGGTCGCTGGTGTTCAACAGGTGATGTTGGAAGTAAGAGCGGCTGAAATGTCGCGGAGCCTGACCAAAAGGTTAGGGATCAATTTTAACTACGCCAGAGGGGGAGATTTTGGTGTCAGTTTGCTCAGCGGGCTTACCCAGCTGGTAGATCCAGATGATGCCCATATTAATGCAGGCCCACTTGGGCTCCTCGTTTCTCCATCAGTCCAGGCTCTTTTCCGCTTTAATAGCGGGAGTGCCAGCTGGACCGGCTTTATTGATGCCTTGAAGGATGATGGGCTTGTTAAGATCTTGGCGGAACCGACACTCATCGCTTTAAGTGGCAAGACAGCCAATTTTTTGGCAGGAGGGGAATTTCCCGTTCCCGTCCCACAGGGCTTGGGCACTGTTGCCATTGAATACAAGTCTTTTGGCGTAAGACTTGCTTTCACTCCGACAGTCTTGAGCGAAGACAAGATCAATATCGAGGTTAAACCTGAGGTATCCGAGCTTGATTTTACGACCGCCGTACAGTTTCAAGGATTTGTGGTGCCGGGACTGACCATGAGGCGGGCTTCTACCGCAGTGGAGCTTGCGGATGGTCAAAGTTTTGCCATCGCTGGTCTCCTCAAGGAAACCACCAGAGAAAACATTTCCAAGGTCCCACTCCTGGGCGACATCCCTATCTTGGGCGCCCTGTTCCGGAGTGAGGCCTTTCTCAAGCAGGAGACTGAGCTGATATTTGTTGTCACACCTCACCTGGTAAAACCCCTCGATTTGGACAAACAGACTGTGCCCACTGACTACTACATTGAGCCAAGTGATACAGAATTCTACCTTTTGGGATTAATGGAAGCAAGGGAAAAACAGCAGATCATAAATACGCAGGGGGAACTGGATGGGGAGTTCGGGCATGCAATTCCCATAGCCAAGTAGCTTGTGACAAGACAAAGAAAAATGAGACTTAACTTTAACGAAAAGAATAGGAGGAGGGGCAAATGGGTGCCAGATGCCTTATTGTAATTGGTGTAATCGCTGCCCTGTCGGTGTGTTCAGGCTGCCAAGGGATGAAAAGGGAGACTATGTTGGACAGAAACTGGGGACAGTCTTTCGAATCGGCAAAGTCTAATCAGATACTAAACCCTGAGTCCGGACAAAACCTGGACCCGGTTGTCGGACTAGACGGACATGCAGCTGAGAGCGCTTTGGGAACTTATCGAAAGGGCTTTGAAGCAAATGGATCAGAAAAAGCGTACAACATCAACTTGGGAAGCATAGACAGCATCGGAAAGAAGTAATTGTGAAGATCTAAGCACAAAACCGGCGGAACACACGATGATGACAAAAATGCTGGACATGAAAGGTCAGAGAGGAGCGTCGGCCATAGAGTTTGCCGTTATCCTTCCTGTCCTGGTTTTGCTACTTTTCGGGATTATTGAATTCGGCCTGCTCTTGTACAATCAGCAGGTAATTACAAATGCCAGTAGGGAAGGTGCACGAGCGGGGATAGTTGCCCGGGCTCCCAGATTATCCGATGAAGAGATTTCTGCTACGGTTGCTACTTACTGTGGAGGACGTCTTATTACATTTGGTTCACCAAATGAGCCAACTTGCCAAGTTACAAGGAGCGGAGTTGTTTTTGGAAGTGACCTTGCCGTTGATGTCACGTACGACTACGGCTTTTTGGTTCTTTCCAATCTCGGATTTGGATCAAAAACACTGAGAGCCCGCACAGTAATGAAGCTGGAATAGTACACGAGGTAATTAAAGAGAGTATAAAAACAGGTGAAAGTCCGTCAACAAACAATTTCTAGAATGAAGGGTCAGTCTGGAGCAATAGCCATCGTGGTCGCCTTGGCGATGACAGTGCTTGTCGGTTTTGCTGCCCTTTCAGTGGACCTCGGCTACATCATGACGACAAAGAACGAGCTTCAAAATATAGCCGATGCTGCGGCTTTGGCCGGCGCGAGGCAACTGGGAGCCATTTACCAAGGCATGACTTATGAGGAACAACAAGATTATGTCTGTGACCCGTCGGCCATCATACCGATTGCCACGGACATAGCTGGAAAGAACCGAGCAGGCGCAACCAATATCACTATCAATGATGCCGATATCCTCATTGGAACGTGGGATGCAGATAATCTGACGCTGACTCCCACCCTGGCTCAGCCTGATGCGGTAAAAGTAACAGCCCGCAGGGACGGATCAGCAAACGGGCCAATAACCACCTTCTTTGCAAAAATATTTGGCGTCAATACCGTTGATGTATCGGCAGACGCCACCGCTGCGTTGACCGGACAGAGCACAGCCGATCCGGGAGAACTCGAGCTTCCGGTCGGTATTTCCCGCTATTTTTTTGATACTCATTCGTGCAACAGCCATATCAAATTTTACCCTACCAATGATCCTGACTCCTGTGCGGGCTGGAATACTTTCACTACGTCGCCGGCAAGCGACAGTACAATCCGGGACATCTTGGATGGGTCTACCTTAAGCCCGACTACAATTGCGGGAGAGACTCAGTTCAATTTCACAGGTGGGACTCTCAGCAATCCAACATTTCAGGCACTCTTAACCCTATTTCAATACAAGGGTTATGATGTTGATATTAACGGTAATCCGATTACTGATTTAGACGGAAATCCTCTCACTGACGCCACGGGTGATCCCAGAGCAGTTCCACTGTATGATGATGGTAACAGGTTACTCTACCCGGACGGAACACCAAGGAACAAGCACATGTGGGATACGACTGTAGGAGTTTACGATTGGGATGACTGTTCCAATCCAAACGACAGCATATTGATTGTGGGGTTTTCAAGGGTTCTGCTCACCGATGTACAAGACTCTCCCACCAAAATGCTAGCCGGTTTAGTCTTGTGTGATTATACTGACTCTCAAGATACCCGTG
>CAZCWQ010000053.1:0-21539 GCA_964502365.1 uncultured Desulfobacterales bacterium
ACCTCGTCTCGCTCTTTGATATGAGGTTTTTGACCCATCTACGGGCTTACTCACTAAATCGCAAGAACTCGGCCTAACGGCCTCAAACAGCTTGCGATTTGCCCACGAGGTGGCCCGTTCGCTTCGCCCAGATGTGTGCCCCAAAAACCCCATAATTGTCGCTTGTCGAGGCTATGCAAAGCTCTCGGTTAGCAGAGACGAAAAGGAATCTCACTTGCGCTATGGAGGGGGCTGAGTCGGGCAACGGCCTGCTGTTGCCGGCATACCGGTGTGGTCCTGCCCCGGCGCAAGCATTATTTCTCAGCTGCCCGGAAGGGGGACGGTATGCTTAAAAACATTGAAACAAAACTCCAGCGACATGGCGTCTTTAGGAGGCACATCTACGAACTCAACTCCAACACCCCTTTCAGACACATGAACAACGCTAGCCTTCAACTGCAATGACTCCTTTTCAGGAGGAAATTTCATCGTCACATAGATTTCGTCCCCAGTCTTGAACTGGTAGGGGTCCTCAGTCCGAAGAAATACCCCATAGAGGCCGAAGTTTCTGACTTCCCTTATTTCCGGCTGCCCCTTTACGATCACCGAAAGATGAAAATCTATCCTGGGGCTTTTCCTCTTGTCTTTCGAAGAGATTTCTTCCATTGGCACAGGCATGCTCATTCAAGGGGTTCTGGACCACATGAATACGATTTTCCCCTACGGCATTTTCTGAAAACAAATATACTAATTCTTCTGCAATGTCAATGGACTCCTCGTTGAAGCGCCGCCTCGCTCAAGGCTTACATTTCAGACGCCCCTCCATATCCGCAAATGCTCAACAAGACGAGAAACAACAAAAACACCCTAACCGATCATATCCTGCAACCTTTTCTTGCTTGACATCTACAAATCACTTCTACTAATTGTCACAAAACGATTTCCTGGTCCTTGTACTACACATACAGGAAAGCAATCTCTAGAATCGCATGTAAGATTTTTTGTAACGCTTTAGGGCTTTGGAAAAGCCCACCTTGTGAAAGAGATTGAGCAAAAAGGAGCTTTTTTCAAAGGGCTCAACTCTTGCGATTTTTGTCATACGGCAGCTGTGTGAATAGTGATGATGAATCATCAGGACTGGAGAGATTATCAAAAGAAGCTCCAGCGAAAAAGCGCTCGCAGAAACCTTTATAGGCGAAGCCTTTGGTTTTTCCCTTTATTGCTTTTGTTGGGGCTGGCGATCCAGCTTTCCAAGGTCGATCTGTCGACCGGTCATTTTGCTAGATCAGGCAGTGTGATGGGTCGTCCGAGCCTGCTAACAAAAGAGGACCTTTGTGGGTTAATAGATCCTGAGGCGCTGTTTAGCAGCTCTGACGGTAGGGTTACCCTCAACGATTCCGGAAGGTCTCTTTGCCTGGAAACCACCTTGGACTCAAGGCTTCAGAGTTATGTGTCCAAAAAAATCCGGAGGTCAAAATCTCCTCTTATCGGATTCGTCGCCATGGATCCTACCACAGGACGAATCCTTTCCATGATCGATTCAAGAAAAACGGATGACGCAACAAACCTTTGCCTAAGCAGTCAATTCCCAGCGGCCAGCATCTTCAAACTTGTAAGTGCTGCGGCTGCCATCGACGGGTGCAGTATTTCTGCTGACACGAAACTTACATTCAACGGCCGAAAGCATACCTTGTACAAGAACCAATTGGCCGGTCGAACAAACCGCTACACGAACAGCGTTTCCCTAAAAGCCTCCTTTGCCGAATCCATCAATCCTGCATTTGGCAAACTGGGCATTTTCCGTCTGAAGAAAGATCTCCTTCAAGAATATGCCTTCCGATTCGGATTTAATCAACCGATCGCTTTTGAACTCCCGGTCCAGCCCAGTCGAATTTCGGTCGGTGACAACCCTTATCACTGGGCTGAAATTGCGTGCGGCTTCAATCGAGAGACATTGATGTCTCCCATTCATGGCGCTATGATGGCAGGTGCAATCCTCAATGACGGAGCCCTGGTGGAACCGACGATTATCGAACGTATAACTGACAATGAAAAGAGACCGGTTTATAGCAGTAGTCCCAGAGTTATCAGGCAGGTTATTTCTCCTGAAGCAAGCAGCGAGATGAAGAAACTCATGGCGGCAACCATTTCTTTTGGAACTTGCAGGCGCACATTCAAAGGATACCGCCGGGACAGAGTATTGTCAAAACTTTCTATTGGGGCAAAGACGGGTTCCATAAAGAACGAAACTGACGAGTTGTTCTATGACTGGTTTGTGGGTTTCTGTGCAGAAAAGGCCGGGACGAGGAAGCTCGCTCTTGCAGTATTAGTTGTTCACAATAAACTTCTTAGGGCAAGAGCCGCAGAGTATGCCCGCCTTGCCATCAGACACTATTTCACAAAACCTTCACGCCGAAGCCTTTCCTGAAATCATTTCCACCCGCTCTCCTGCAATCTGCCGCGCATGTTAGGGACCCATTCCAGTAAACTGGGCAGCAAATTTATTTCATAAACCTCAAGAGTTCTATCGGCCGACTGATTGTCACCGCTGCCCCGTGTTCCTGCAACTCCTCCTTTGGTCGAAAACCCCACAGTGCGCCAACAGGGAACATGCCAGCATGGATGGCAGTCATCATGTCCACACCGGTATCGCCGACACAGGCAACTTTGGAACTTGAAACACCGAGACTTGTCGCTATTTCGTGGGCAGCGGTTGGGGCAGGCTTCATCGGAACACCATCGCGCTGGCCCACTATCATCCCAAACTTCCAGCCGGACAAAAACTCATGGATGCACAGTTTTGTGAAATCATGAGGCTTATTGGAAAGCACACCCATCTTAATCTGCTTAGCGACTAGGGCGTCCAGGAGCTGCGGCACCCCGTCGTACAGTCTGGTCTTTACGTTCCAGTTGCGGCTGTATTCGTTGCGAAACCCCTTTACACAATCTGCTATGAGGTCATCACTGCGCTTATCAGCAGGCAGCGCCCTCGAAACAAGCAAGCTCACCCCGTCACCGACGAAGTACCGATACGCATCTATCCCATGTGTGGGAAAGCCCTGTCTACGCAAGGTGCGATTCACCGAGTCAGCAATATCCTCAAGAGTGTCAAGCAGAGTTCCGTCCAAGTCGAAGATTACGGCCTCACACTTCGGGTAAGCTTCTTCATGTAATGTAGTTGGAATGTATATCTCCTTATAGAGTGCCTGACCCTGTCCGTCCGAACTCTTTAGTTATGACCCCAACCGAGACCTTTGCAGAACCCCGCCTCGCTTTTTGATCCCAAGCCACCTTGCCAGAGAAGGTATGATCTCAAATGGCTATCAAAGCCGTATCTCTCCATTAGAAACAGGGGCTGGCATTCAGTTCATGACATTCCGCAGTCGGGGCTTAGCGCTCAACTTTGATTTTCTTTACTAAATTCCATAGCGCTTGTACAGTTCTAGCCTAGTAGGGCAGAAACACACAGCGTCAGAATCCCCAAAAGGTGCACCGTAATCACAAGGCAGTTTGTTCCTGGGCTTGACATAAAGGATGTGATCTCCACTTCGAAGGTCAACCTTACACAGATCCCCAAGTTCGCCGGATAAACAAGAGAACTTCCTGTGACACTTGGTGGTCTGCTTCAGGATATCTTCATCTATGCTGATATCCATCTGAGTTTCCTTTTTGTGGTGGGGTCTTGTAGTGAACAGCCAAACTAAGGACTCTTTATCAGGCAAGTCTCTATATGTCAATGATAATACGGGAGAGAAAAGTCGGAACTGAGAGTGCTTGGTTACAATTCGGCTCGCACCAAGCTATCTTTTAGTTCCCAAAGAGAGACCTCTGCAGAACCCCGGAAAGCGACAATGCCAGCGACTCATTTCGAGAACCCGCCAGGGGTCTTCATGTATAAGATGCCGTACCGCCTCTTAACCTCTTGGTCCAACGAGTCTGCCTCTTCAAGGTCCAGTGGGAGCTGCATATCCGGGGAGATCTCCAGTACGGCCTTTTTCTTTCCCTTTTTCTTCAACGACGCAATTCTGTCGAAGAGTTGTTCGATATTGAGGACCTCCTCCCCGTCGATCTTTTCCACACGTTTCGCCAGGTACGGCCCTGTGATTACCAGTCCATATTCAGGAAAGATTTCCGTAATAATAACGATCTTCTGGTGTGGGTGCTCCGGAAGCTCTTCGAGAAACTTCTCCTTTAGAGGTCTGCCGGACTTTCCGAGAGCGGATATGCCGTTGTGAGTCAGCTCAACAAATCCAATTCCGCAATAAATAAAGTAATTAGCCCCTGTGAAAATTTTAGGCACAAGCGTTGGAAGCCCTGGTGTGATGTCTCCCCTGATTTCCGTTACCCTGCCTTTACGCATCACTTTTACCGTCAATGGATCACCGACTTTTTTGCGGTTGAGGATCTCTTCAAAGTAGATCTTTTGTCCCAGAGGTTCAAAGAAGATATCGCCGAAATTGTCTATGTCGTTTCCGTCAATCTCCAAGAGTATGTCATCGGCCCGCAACCCAAACTTGTATGGACCTCCTTTGGGAATAACATAATTTAAGAGCACGCCCCCGTCGTCGGACGTAAGGCCATAGAAGGCCTTTAACCGAGGAAACATCAACTGCACCGCATATCGCCAGCGCGCGATGAGTTCCTGCTTGTGCAGCACGGGCATAAGGCCTTTAACCAGGTTTATCGGAATGAAGTAATTGATACGGTCACTGGCCCTCACACCTTGAAAGGCGACCCCTACCACCCTTCCATCCTTAAAGATCGGTCCTCCCGAATTGCCGGGATTCTGTTGAAGTGAGGCCTGAACCATCAGCCAGTTCTCATGGGAATAAGCATAACGCCCCACCTCAATCCTGTTGATCTCTCCTTCTTCTGATTTACTTATCCTCTCGCCGCCGAGGGGATATCCCCATCCAAGGACCTTGTCACCTACACGCAATTTGTCGCTGTCCCCCAGGACCAGCGGCCCTACTTCACCGTTGCGGTCTTGGTAGGTTTTCAGTTCCTCGGGCTCCATCTGCACGACAGCGAAGTCAGCTGAGTTGCATATCCCGACAAGCTTTACCTCATAACGGCGCTTTTCTCGGCCATTGGACACCTTTATGCCTCTGGCCATGGAAACGGCGTGGGCATTGGTCAGAATCAGACCTTGGGTACCCGGAAAATTCTTGTCATCCTCAAAGAAAAAACCGCTCCCCCGCACAGTGGTAAAATTGGGACTTTTCCAGGGTTTGTGATAGGAACCAAGGTCTTGGGTAGCAAAGACCGCCACTACCTGGACATCAATGCAGACCTCGGACTGCCCCCCGTGACAAAGCGACCCGAGTTGCAGCAAAATGAACACAGACCAACATACGGACTTCACGTATCTCATTTTATCAAATTCCTAACTTGGACAAGCCGCAATCAAGAACCGACTGCCACCAAAGATTGGCTTCTTCATCACATGTTAATCTAATCGCAACTCTTAATCCCTTTGAACAAGGCCGTTTTGCTCACAGGAATGAGCAAGTTTGAGCTATTTTCAAAAGGCTAAACTCTTGCGTCCAATGATTCTTTCTCTGACATCCACTCCATTGCAGTGTCTAGGAGAAAATACGCCTGCTCCAGTTCGTCAAAAGAACGGTGTACCCAGCGACTTCCCCAATAAAAGTTGCAACTCGTCTCCGCCACCAGAATGTGATCATAGGCCTTAATAATGCTCTGACGTACTTCTTCAGGATTGTCGGCATCTTGTTGCCATTCGTCAAACGCTTTTTTCACACGCCGATAATAGGCACTGGCATCCCGGACTACGTCCCAGCCCTTTTTCTGGAGGAGTGAGCCTGTCCACTGAGTAAAATCGCCACCCCAATGGTGTCCTGTGTTCCAGGCCCCGCGATTTACTTCTACTTCTTCTGTTGGTGGATACATTTCCAAGTATTCGCTAATGTGGATTGGGATAAAGCCAAGGGCCCCCTCGCGATACTTGTCCAGAATCGGATGATAAAAGTAGCCCCAGAAACCGCTCTCAACGTGCATCGTGCGGAACCATCCTCCGTTTTCCCCATCCGTCCACGTGGTCACCAGGGCTGGAAAATCACAACCCTTGGTCCTTTCATACATCTCATGTTGAAACCAGCCTGGGTCAAGGCCCGATTCCTGCGCATCGGACAGTTCCCGGTCGCGCGGAACCACTATGATCTCTTCCCCATCGTAACGCGCCAGGTAGGGTCGGTATCGCAATTCTTCCCAGCGCATATCACGTTGGGGTTTAATGTACCAGCAGTCAACGATCACATACTTGTACCCGTGGCGTTTGAGCATTGGGATCATCTCCATGCAAAAGCCCATTTCAGGCGGCCAAAACCCCGCGAATTTTTCTCGGCCCAAAAGATGTTGGCCCAGGCCGATCCACCATGACGTCTGCGCATCCCAGTCAGCTGGCGGTGTCAACGGATATACAGGGTGGTACAGACCTGTGCCCACAAATTCGATGTTCGACCGCTCATAACGACGGAGGATCTCTTCTATATTGACCACATCGTGAAAGGTCTCCCGTATGCCAGGGTCTTCGAGCTGTTTCAGAAGCGTTCCAGAAAACCCCATGTGAAGCCTGGCAACATCCTCATAGCCTTCCAGCATGCGGGTCGGGCGATCGTAACACCACAGGATCTGTTTGGCCTCCCATCGTTCATTTGAATTGTGCAGAGCGATGAGATTTCCGAGAGGCTGATGCATATTGAGTCCCATTGCATGGTACACTTCGGCCATAACTACCTCCTCAACTGTCATGAGATTTCTTGTAACACTTCAGTGATTTGAAAAAGGCCATCTTGCAAACGACATTAAGCAATTTTGGAAACAGATTCTCAATGAGGCTGGCGTGAGGAATCACAAACTGTTTGAGGGCGTTAGCCAGAGTTGTTGCAATTTAGCCAGACTCATTAACCTAGGATCACTTTCCGATGCAAAAACGGCTGAAGATCTGATCAAGGATATCTTCGGTGGTGGTCACGCCAACAACCTCGCCGAGTGAGTCAAGTGCCTCTTTCAGGTCGATCGCCTCCAGCTCGGCAGCATGTCTCGCTCTAAAACCTTCAGCAGCCGTCTTTGAGGCAATCACCGCCCTTTCAATAGCAACCTTGTGCCGGACATTTGGAACGACGTTGGGCAGCTCAGCCGGCCCTCTTTGATCTGTAACGACTGAAAAAATTGCGGCCTTCAATTCTTCAATCCCCATATTGTGCAAGGCCGAAATCTCAACCTGTGGTAATCCAGAAAATTGCTTGACTATTTCGGGTATTGGCCTGTGGGGCCTTAAGTCTGTCTTGTTTACCACCAAGATTGCCTTTCGCTCCCGAACCATACGGTAAATACTTATGTCTTCCTGGGTCACAGACACACTAGAGTCCACCATGAACAGGGCAACGTCGGCTTCATCCAGTCGCTGTCTTGTAAACCGAATCCCTATGGCTTCAAGGGCATCCTCTGTATCATGAAGACCTGCTGTATCTACCAGCCGCATCGGAACGCCTTTGATATTGACCGTCTCTTCGATAAAGTCCCGAGTTGTTCCCGGAATGGTTGTAACAATTGAACGTTCTTTTTGAAGGAGTCGATTCATCAAGCTTGATTTCCCCACATTAGGACGTCCGACAATAATTGCAGAAATCCCCTCCCGGTAGACATGTCCTTCCTCATAATGTGCCAACAGGTCCTCCAAGGGTCCTACCACTTGCTGCTCCATTCTTAAAGCAACAGCCTCTGGAATGATAATCTCTTCAATGTCCTCAGGAAAATCTATGGCAGCCTCAACCTCCACCAGAATGGCCTGGACGGCTTTTCGGATCCTTTCTACGGCCTCATACAGGTTCCCCTTCAACTGCTTGGTGGCCAGCTCAAGAGCCTCCTTGGTGTGAGCGAAAATAACCTCAACTACTGCCTCGGCCTGTGTGAGATCAATGCGACCATTAAGGAAGGCACGTTTGGTGAACTCCCCTGGTTCTGCCATACGGACACCCTGCCTCAGCACCAATTCCAATATGTTATGCAGTCCACACTTGCTCCCATGGGCCTGTATTTCAACTACATCCTCCCTGGTGTAAGTATGAGGGGCTTTCATGACAGAGAACAACACTTCATCGACCGTTTTTTCGCTATCAGGATCGACGATATAGCCGTGGTACAAGTGACGGGGTGCCAAACGGGACAGGTTCCTTGAGGGCCGAAGGAGGGGAAGGGCCAGGGTGGTTGCCTTTGGTCCGGAAATCTTGACAACACCGATACCACCTGCGCCAGGCGGGGTGGCAATAGCCGCTATGGTGTCGACATACATGCTGGTAAACCGGATCCAAAAAGATGCCCGACAGTTTAGTCCCTAAGTCATGAAATTCGTGTTTCTTGTGGTGGTTCCCGCCTGTCCGGGTATTGCAACGCTATGTAATGCCGGAATCCTCAATATCGAACGGTTCTTAGAACTGGCTGCCGAGCTTGCGGTCGGGTGGTGCTATTTGTGTTTCCTCTTCGGGTAAATGACCAGTTTTCTGTGTGACCCTGTGCCCGTACTCTGTGTCCGTACGCTGGACTTATCTTTCAGTGCAACATGGACAATCCTTCGGTCGTAAGCATTCATCGGGCTGATGGTAGCAGGCTTGCCAGACCGCTTGACTTTCTCTCCCAATCGCAGGGCAAGTTGGGTTAAGGATGTCTTTCTCCTGTCGCGATAACCTTCCACGTCCACGGAAATACGCAGCCTGCCCCTCCTTTCCTTCTGTGCAACTCTTTGAACAATATACTGGAGAGCCTCCAGGGTCCTGCCGTGTCTTCCTATCAGGAGGGCAGAGTTCCCCCCTTCCACCTTCAACTTCACACTGTCGGCGTTGGTTTCAACAGACACGGAAGCCCCCTCCGCTATGAACGAGATGATCTCCTCAAGCGTCCTTTTGGCTATCTCAGCTACTTCTTCGTTGGTCTTTGCTGCTGGGTATGGTTCCTCGACTCCGCCCTCAAGCGATTCGGGTAGAGTCACCTTTATCTTGGCCTTTTTCACGCCAACCAGCCCAAATATTCCGGTGGAGCCATACGAAAGCACTTCAACATCCAGTTGATCCTCTGATAAGCCAAATTCTTCACACGCCTTGCCCAAAGCCTCTTCTTTGGTCTTACCCTCAAATTCATATTCAGATGCCATACAGCCCTCCATTATCAAGCCATCTTTTTCGTAATGTAATACTGCTGAACCATAGACAGGATATTGTTTACCAGCCAGTACAGGACAAGACCTGATGGAAAGTTGATAAAAATGACCGTAAAAAAGATCGGCATGAACATCATCATCTTGGCCTGTGTCGGGTCGCCTGGTGGCGGGGACATCTTCTGTTGCAAGAACATGGACGCCCCCATGATAATGGTTAGCACTGGTATCCCATAGGGCGGAGCCATCATCGGTATCTTGAAATCAAAGCGAAACAAGCGATCCGGCGCTGATAAGTCGTTGATCCACAAAAAGAACGGGGCATGCCTCAGTTCGATAGCCTGATACAACATCTTGTAGAATGCGAAAAATACAGGTATTTGCAAAATCATGGGCAGGCAGCCGCCTAAGGGGTTTACCTTATAGATCTTGTACAGGTTCATCAGTTCTTGGTTCATCATCTTCTTATCGTTTTTATGCTTAGCCCGGATCTCTGCCATCTTCGGCTGAAGTCTTTTCATCTGGCTCATGGATTGGTAGCTCTTGTTGCTCAAAGGCCAAAACAGAAGCTTAACGATAACGGTAATGATAATGATGACAATTCCGTAACTCGGGATGAAGCGATACATGAAATTCATGACGTGCAACAACGGTTTAGCAATGATGTCAAAGAACCCGAAATCTACTAACTTCCCAAGTTCTGATCCAACACGACCGAGGGCCTCAAGGCTCTTGGGACCAAAGTAGAGCTTGTACCTATATGTTCTCTCGGTCCTGGGGGCCACAGGCCCTGAGGGATCCACGTACGCGGTCTCAAGCACCTCGTTCGGCGTAATAGAAAGTCGGATGGTCGCTTCCTGAGCCTTCTCCGGTATGATAGCAGATACAAAATACTGGACCTCGCTGGCGACCCACGTTATCCGGCCTGAGTACGAAGCCTTGCTGGCGATTTTCTTGGTCTTGATTTCTCTGAGTTCTCCGTCGATCAAGGCAGCAGGACCTGAAAAGACATATCTGGAACCCTTGGTCCCCTTGAGCCAATTCCTCAAAGATACCATCAGCCTGTCCTCGATCGGCCTAGGGGAATAATTCCTGACCTTGATTTCAAACCCGATTTCATAACTGTCTGGGAAAAAAGAATAGGTCTTGATAATGGTAACCCCGCCATGGGAGGTCCAGGAAAAACTCACGGTTTTGTCCGCTTCAGTGGCATCTATAGCTTCAGCATCACCAGTTGCTCGGAAAACCACGCTTTCCAGACCGTCCAAACCCTTTCCCGAAAAAGAAACAACAGGGGGGTATCCTTGTCCGCTCGGCAACTCAATGAGTTCTTTCATCGGGGAATCAGACTCTATGGATTCCTTGTATCTTTTCAGCCTAATCGTTCTAAAAGACCCCCCGCGTTCAGCAAGCTGTGCTACATAGAGCTGTGTAGATACCGTGATAGTCCTTGCCGGACGCCCCTCCGGCACCAGGTCCGTTGCCTTAACCTGGGCCTCCTCTTCCAGTACGTCAACCTTTTCATCGTGTGCAGGAATCTGCTTTTCGACGACCTCCTCTTTTCCGGGCGGTTCTTTCTCTCCAACCGGCGTCTTCTTGACGAAAATCACCTGGTAGACGAAGAATATCAAGAAAGATAGAACAATGGCCATCAGCATGCGAAGTTCCATTGACATGGATTGGTTTCTCCCTGATTTGAATAGATCAAAAAAACGACCGGGCGACAGCCCTAGGCGCCTTGGAAGTTACGGAACAGGATCAAACCCGCCGGGATGAAAGGGGTGGCACCGCAAGATCCTTCTCACAGCCATCCAACAGCCCCTCAATATACCGTGGCGTTCCACGGCCCCGTATGCAAATTGGGAGCACGTTGGATGGAAGCGACATGCTGGTGTGAAGACTGGTGAAAGGATATATTGATAGGCCTTAATAAGCGCCAGCAGCAACAGCCTCACTCTTACAATCCTTTGAAACCTCACAAAAAATAGTCTCCAGCGCCCGATTAACCTCTTGGGTCGATAGACCTGCAGCACTTGTTTTCGCTATCACATTCATGTCGTACGCACAGTCAAACAGAGCCTTGTTAACACGAAAACACTCACGCACCAGACGCTTGATCCGATTCCGCATCACAGCACACCCAACTTTCTTGCTTACCGTGAGTCCCAAGCGCAAATTCCCATGGCTGTTTCGGCAATAACTGACAACAAAAAAATCTCCGTGAATCTTCTTGCCGTATTTGGACACTCTCACAAAGTCAGTCTTTCTCAAAATCCGTTCAGCCTTTTTAAGAGAAAAAGCACTCAAGCCTCTTCAACCCCTTCTTAGACAGTTAAACGTTTTCTTCCCTTGGCACGCCGTCTGTTGATAATTCTTCTCCCCTGTTTGGTAGACATCCTTTTTCGGAATCCATGGGTTCTGGCTCTCTTGATTCGGCTTGGCTGATAGGTTCGTTTCATAATATGTCCCCTTCATATTGCTTTATGTATAGTTCAAGATGTTGAAAACGGTCCAACTCCTGTAAACTTATTTAAAAAACACACCCTGCTATCTTTGTCAAGATCCTTCTGGTTCCCCCGCAACCTTTTCCTCCAATTCAATGCCACCCTGAAAAGCGGCCATGCCCGCGGAACACCTTGGCCTGAATACGTAATTTACAAGTGAGCTACGGCCATGTATCATGTTCATGTATTGAAGTCTCATCCGTACTATCTCAATTTTTTGGCTCCGGCCTTCCTGGCTTAGTGCGTGTGAAAGTTGAATGACAGCTTCACTCGCCCCGACTTTGACAATGGATATCGTGCAACGTGGAATCCTTTCGATCCCAAGTAGGCCCTATTATTTTGTTGACAGGGATCTTCTCGTTAAACTTTCTGTCGAGGATCATCCTGTCTCCTTTAATGCCTACTATTGAAAAGGACTTGGGACTGAAGCACAGCGAAGCTGGAGCACTTTTCCTTTTAATTTCCGCTGGATATTTCATATCTCTTACAGGTGCCGGACTTTTGTCCTCCTGTCTCACGCACAGGAAGACGATTATCCTGTCCGCTACAGCAGTTGGTATCACACTGCTGGCGATCTCTTGCACAAAGAGTTTGACGGGAATCCGCTTTGGATTACTCATACTCGGAATGGCGGCAGGCCTCTATCTTCCATCGGGTATTGCCACTCTCACCTCTCTGATCAGCTCCAGGCATTGGGGTAAAGGCCTGGCCATCCATGAACTTGCACCCAATCTGAGCTTTGTTGCAGCGCCGTTAATATCCGAGGCACTCTTGCAATGGTTTTCTTGGCGGGGAATTTTAGGTCTTATCGGAGCCGCCTCCGTAGCCGTCGCAGTGGGATTCGCCTATTTCGGCAAAGGCGGAAATTTCCCCGGGCAAGCCCCTGGGTTAGCGTCCTTTCAAACACTTCTTACCGAGCCTGCCTTCTGGATCATAACCGTGCTCTTCAGCCTGGCCATTGGCAGCTCATTGGGAATTTACGCGATGCTCCCCCTCTATCTGGTCGCCGAGCGGGGGGTGCATCGGAGTTGGGCCAACACCATGGTGGCACTGTCCCGCATCTCTGGCCTGGGGATGGCCTTTTTTTCCGGGTGGGCAACCGATCGTTTTGGCTCAAGGCGCATTATGGCAGTGGTCTTGCTTCTCACCGGCATGGTGACGGTCTTGCTCGGAGTAGGTCCCGGTTCCTGGATTGTAATTTTCGTTTTTCTCCAGCCAATGCTGGCAGTATGCTTTTTCCCTGCAGGTTTTGCTGCTCTTTCTTCAATAACATCTTCCAGTACCCGGAATGTAGCTGTCTCGCTAACGGTTCCGGTAGCCTTCCTTTTCGGTGGAGGGGCTATACCAGCCGGTATCGGCATCATGGGTGACGCTGGGTCCTTTGCCTTGGGAATCGCCCTGGTAGGCGGGCTCATACTCACAGGCTTTGTCTTATCACTCTATCTCAAGCTGCCTGATAAGAAAGAACGCACAACGCCCCCGTCTTGGCCGTCTTAGAAAATTCACATGCTGGACCGCCCATGGGCACTCTCTCTTGCCTTCCACCCTATTAAGCATTTTGGGAGAAAAGCTACTTTTTTTCCACCTCACCCGTCGCTTGAACTGCCCAAAGTGGCACTTTTTTACTCAACGTATAACCCTGACTACCCACGCCCCCGCAATTCAGATCCAGGGTAACCCCAGTAACTATTTAAAACAACAGGGAATGTCTGCACCCACCCCCTATTGGCACTAACGTTGCTATTATGATCAGCAGAATGCGCACGCGCCTACTTCGCAGGAAAGGGATGTGGAAGTCAGATGGCGACTGAAGTGATCAGGTTGACCAGAGAAACTGTTACACTGTTTACTGACACACCAAGAGATCTGGGAACGAAAATTGACCTTGAAGTCCGGTTGCCTGAAGGTATGCTCCTGAAATCGTTTGCTCTCAAGGGAACCATTACTGGTTGTGACTTCTTGAGCGAGAGCGGATTAAGCGGTTATATATTAGAGATGAAGATAGGTGAGGTGTCTCCGTTGAACCAGAAGATCTTGGATGCCTATATAGACTTCTTGGAAAGACAAAAAGCACTGGAAGAGATAAACATTGATTTCCAAGCACTTCAAGAGGTCTTTGATGATTTTGGAAAAAGAATCACACAACTGAGGAAAACAGCTGAAGAGGTGAGGAACAACATCAGAGGAACCTTGGAATTAGTCAGGAGAAACGCCGAGGGAAAAACCACCATTCACTAGGTTACATCATTTTATGCTTGCTCTGACACCGGCCATCAAGCTGGTCCTGCGAAGGACTGCTGGTTGATGGCCTTTTTTATGCCGATTGCTGTACGCTGACACGTTGTCTCAGAAACGCGACGGCAGCAAGTTGTTCTCGGACCAACTGTCCTGTTCAAGATCTACGACTGCAAAACAAGGGCTAACCTACCTGAGTTGGCGATCTACCACAACGTGATTCGAACTTCTCTGGAGGGCGATTCTTCCAAACCAATTAGTCTTTCACCTGGATCTTTGTTAGCCGCGACTTCTTCTTCACAGGTCCCTTTCTTGCGGCCTCAATCTGTGTCTCTATCAAAGATTTGATACCTTCAAGAAACTCAATGCGTGCATTGTTCATATGCTTAAAAAAGGCCGAGTTCCTATCCGCCATGTCTCTGATGCATTCTTGAACAAAGCACAAAGGGCAAACTGTATCCTCCTCTTCTTTGCCTGTTTTCCTTGCTTCTTTTCTAGTTGCCATGGTTTCCTCCAAATTTGATGACCACCTTATCACATTGTATCTTTGCGCCAGATGGATCCCTGGCGGCGATGTTGCGCGGCAACAACACATGTCGTTTAAACCCGCCGATGCGAACAATCAACTCGTCATTGCATTTACTCAGTTCGATTTCCTTTTTCGTAAGGAAAGGTATTTTGACGTCCAGCAAGTAATCGTCCTTCACTTTTCTGAAACTATATGGGGTGTCTGCATAAAGGATCTGTTCTGGGTTCAACTTGCCGTAGATTTCTTGGGCTAGTTCAGACAGTTTAAGCATGCCGACTACTTGATCATTCAGCATTGTGACCTTTAGAATCGGGATAGGGCTGAACAGTTGCCCGGTCTTCTTGATATATCGGTTTTGGGTCTCTCTCCACCGGGCGAAGTAGGGATCCTCAATGGTATCAGGGATTACACGGTTAATGATAATGGCGTCAACACACATCTTGTACAGGCTGAAGTACATGTATGCTCTCTGCGTCTCTTTCAAGATAATTTTTTCCGGATTGGTAATCAATCGGACTGTCGTCATGGTGGGATCAGCTAAGATTCTGTCAATTCCTTGCAGGCGATCAAAGAGCTTTTGAATGGTGGCAAAGTACTCGTCTTCTGGAAGAGGGAACTCATAAAGATGTTTTGTGATAGGTCGGGCTATTTTGACGATCCTGCGCTCGACATCAAAGATTTTCTTCATATACCATTCCAGGCTTGTGGGAATGCTTATAAACCTTATGGACTCTCCTGTGGGAGCACAGTCAAGCAAGATAGTATCATAGCGTTTCTGTGCCACATAACGGTTGATGTATAATAATGAACTCACCTCCTCCATCCCAGGCAGTATGGCCAGCTCCTCTGCCAGGACTTCATCAATGCCTGAGAGGTTCAGCAGGCTGCCGATATACTTATGGACTTGTCCCCAGTTCTTGACGATTTCTTCTTGAACGTCTATCTCCTGAACAGAAAGGTTCTTTGCCACTCGGATAGGCTTTCCCTTGTTCTTATCCATGAGAGTTCTTTTTAGATCGAAGGAGTCTATCAGGCTATGGGCTGTATCCAAGGACATAATCAATGTATTCAAGCCTTTCTTGGCACATGCAACTCCTGTGGCAGCCGCTATGCTGGTTTTGCCAACCCCGCCCTTTCCAGCAAAAAGTACAATTCTCATGGATACTAAAGAATCTCTTGGCCCCTTCAGGCCAATGTTTCTGCGGTTTTCCGGTTCCTGATAGGTTCGAGTCCTATCTTACTCTAACTACTATATTATATTGCGTATCGAAGTACTAAACAAGGGGGGTTATTCATTGTACCGAGCACCAACGCAAGGCTGAGCCGGCACTTTGCTTTTAACAACTTGAAATACCATCATATCCAGATGACTTGGCTCGCGAATCGTATTGAGGCCTACCAGACATTTTCTACAATTATGGTAACGCTTGAGCGCTTTGAAAAAGGCCGTTTAGTGAACCATATTGAGCAATTAAAGCCGCTGCTAGCCCTCTTAAGACTATACTCTTCTGCCTATGTATCTACTATAATCTTTGATTATAGGCTCGTATTCCTCATTAAACAGGCCGCTGGATATGATGAAATCTGCAGTGGATCTGTTGCAAGCTACTGGTATGTTGTATAATACCGACATCCTCAGCAATGCTTTAACATCGACATCGTGTGGCTGGGACGTCATAGGGTCCCATAGGAATATCAACATATCAAGCTCGCCATTAGCTATCATAGCACCGAGTTGTTGGTCGCCTCCCAGTGGGCCACTTTTTAGTCTGTGAACGTCCAGTGAACATTCTTCAGATATGATTTCCCCCGTTGTTCCAGTAGCATACAGTTCATGTTCGGACAGTCCCTCTGCATTGTACTTCACCCAATCCACCAAATCTTCTTTTCTCTGGTCATGAGCGACCAAAGCGATTCTCTTTTTCTTTTTCATGTCTTAATTCCTCTCTTTCCACATCGGCCTTAGCAAAGGCAGGTATGAAGGCCCATTTCGGTCATGTGTTTACCCGTCAATGACTCGCTGGACACGGAAGTGGCAGCTTGGGAAGCTGAGGGGTCTCATCAGGAAAAGCAAACCGCTCCCGCATAAGACTCGAATCTAGGCATCACAACCAAAATGTCAAGCCGGAGAACCGCTTTTTTGGTTGTCGGAAACCAAGCAAGCCCAATCAACATTTCTATTGTGTATCAGAAGCATTTCCTTATTCAAAGGGTCGGCTTGATAGCAGGTGCGACAACTTCTGATGGGTAGGTATAAAATAACATGGACATGAAAAGCTGAACCGTTGCCGACCCTGCCGTAAAGGCACAGAAATTGCACTAAAAAACCTTGAACTCAACTTAAGAGCGAACTCTAACAAGTCATACCTATGCAAGAAGTACTCCGAGTCTATGTCCGACAGGATGGGTCGATGCCAACCATCTGTCCCACCTGTGGAACAGCATGGTCAGTTCAGTTAGACAAGGTGAAAATTCAGGGACATCCTGTTAGGGTGAGATGCTCTTGTGGAAACAGCTTTTCCGTCTCTCCGGAGTTAAGAAGAGCCTATCGCAGAGAAACAAACCTTTCTGGCACCTACACCAAGCTTTCAGAGGAAAACGAGCATGGCGGAATCCTCATCAAGAACGTGTCTATGACGGGTGTCGCATTCAAGACATTAGGTGACCACTGCCTTTCGGAAGCTGACAAACTAACACTAAGAATTACGTTTGATGACAGCAAACACACGCAGATTGAAGTCCTCGCCGTGGTCATACACGTCCGCGATAGACTCGTGGGATGTGAGTTCAAAGAAGTCTCTGGCCATGAGGAAGACGAACTCGCCTCCTATCTGATGCTAATACCCTAACTCATGCATTCATGAATCCCTTGCGAAGTACATCAATTGAGTAAGGTTAGGCCGTACCCACGTCTAGGTCATCCACAGGCAAGAAAGCCCCTAGGGTATATATAGCTCAGATTTTTTGAGTGAGTATGGAGACGAAGCGTTTGAAGGGGTTTTTAAATTTTACCCTGGGTTCGTAGGAATCCCCAGGTTTACAGAACTTTCCTGACATATGCTCTATGCACTTAGACGCCATGATATTGGGAAAACCAAGAAGAAAGGGGCAGCTTTTTTCCTCAGCTGTGCAAAGGCTCTTCCTGTCGTACGGTATGCCCCCTAGATATTCAGGTTTAATGCGGAACCGGCATTCACCTGCGTTAATGTTCTTGTCTGCAATCATGTCGATGTTGTTATAGATCTTGAATCCCTGTTCAAGATTGTCGACCTGGTTGATCACCAGCATAGGAGAGAATGTGAATACAGGTCTGTAATCGGGGAGCCTCTCCTCCAGTCTCTGTTCAATCTCCTTAAAGCGGAAAAAGCTGGCCTTTGCACATGCGTATCCGCTGATTAGGTCCTGCGGTGTGGTCAGAATAACCGTGCGATCGGCTCCAAGGGCGAAATCGAGGACTGTCCGCGCAATCCCAGCACCAAGGTCAAAAACGGCAAAATCGTAGCTCTCACTCATCTTCTTGAAGTGCTTGATAAACTTTACCTTCTGTGCATAGTACAAATTAGCAAGCTTGAACTCGCCGCACGTACCTCCTATGAGATCGAAACCAAAGTCTGTCGGAACCAGCAGATCCTGCATCTGTTTGTCTTTTTCTAGGAAATCCATCAGGTGATATTTGGGGAAGATAGCCAGTTTGTTGGAGATATCAGCACTACCCAGATCCGCGTCAATGAGCAGGACCCTGGCACCGGTCTTACCCAAGGCACAGGCAAGGTTGATGGAAAAATGTGTTTTCCCCACACCCCCCTTGTTGGAGATAACGGAGATGGTAAGTGCCCGTGTCTCCATTTTGTCAGGGTCTTTGTCTTGTGTGGCCATAAGACTGTCTTGGTCGCCTTTGGCAACACCCCTTGGAGGCTGTTCATAAACCCGTTGCAGAACTGCACAAAGTGAACTTCTAGGGGCAGCCGCTGGACGAACCTTGCAGCCGGTAAGCAGTTCAAGACTTCTAATCGCAATTGGCTGCTCTGGAGAGGCCATTGCAACTAGAAGAACGTCATCGACACAGCGGATAGGTAAGGCCTGCCGCCTGATTGCTATATCTGAATCAAGCAGAGCAGTAGCAGCCGACTCAATATGCGCACGCAAAGGATCAACAAAGGGTATTCTCAGTTTCTTGGCAGTCGCCTTTGCCAGCTGCATCTCGCTATCAGGTCTGGCAGGAAACAGACATACCTTTGTAGACCCCTTAGAAACTCGGCTCTCTATGTCTTGAGTCTGCTTTGCCTGGTCAGTTTTCAGGTTTTCTGCGTTTTCCTTCATGGGTTGATCTCCTGTGTTTTGGGTAGGATACTCTCTTATTTCTAGTGGCAGGAATCATGTCGGAATGTTGCAGAGACACAATCGTTTATAATCTCACACAACTTGCAGCTGTTGGACTGGTTGGGATGAATTCGATTGGGAATCCGAAACAGACCTCTAATCGATATCATGAGATTTGTCAAACTGTTAGCGGAATCTTGGTGAACCGACAGGGTGGAAGACCGTCAACGTGGAGGACGACCCCAGATGTGGACCGCACATAAGGTCGAGTCCCGTTGAAGATGTAGGTTGAGGTCCGCAACATCAATCAGCGCTCGGGTCCTCTTTCACTGATTCTTGGGTCATTTTATGAGGACACTGAGAACAATCCCAATATTGCCAGTTGCGTTTGATAGTGTAATCAATACAATCCTCATAGTAACGACAATAGTCGTTTATGTCGCCCCATTTGTAAACAGGATTCGGTCTCTGTTCCATAACCGCCCCACCTCGCTGTGGCTTCTTCTCTCACACTGGAAAGGACCTGCCCACTTGGACAAATAGGTTGTTTATACCCATCGTCTCGGAGCCGGCAATCCATGCTGGTATCCTCTGCCCGCAGCGTGTCTCGCTCATCCTTCTTGTTGGATTCACGCCAAATCCTTATGGTTTGCTGGGCAAAGCGTTTCCGCATTCCAAGGTCGTCACCAGTATTATGGTCTTTTTTCATTCACGTAGAGAACATGCAAAAATCATGCAAAAGAGTTCGGGTATGCCCTGGGGGAATCTGTAACAATAAGCTGTTCCTGACAACTTCAAGAAATGATGTTCAGCAGATTTCCTATCATCTCGTCTTCAACGGAAATTACATTAAGATTAGCTTGAAAACCTCTTTTCAATAGAACCATGTCCACAAACTCTCTTCCAATGTCAACGTTCGACTGTTCCAACGCATTTGGCACGATAGTCCCCAGCCCGTTTGTTCCCAGTTGGCCCGGAATGACATCGCCTGCCTCATTAGTCTTCGCGTAAAGGTTGTTCCCCATCTTCTCAAGCCCATGGGGGTTGTTGAATCTGCAAATCGCCACTTGAAAGAGGCTCAAGACTTGCCCGTTGGAATAACTCCCTGTGATGACTCCATCTGGACTTATAGTAACAGAGTCAACATCACCCGGCCCGTATCCGTCGGCAGAAGAATAAACAGTCATTGATGGTGAAGAATACTGTGTTGATGACGGCACATCACTTACCCAAGAAGAATTATGATAGGAGGAACCAAGATTGAACTGAATAGACATCTCGGAATAACCATCGGTTGCGCCCACAAAGTCAGGATGAAAAGTAAAATGTCCCCCTGTGAGATCCGTCGCAGTGTCTTGAGATATCCAGTTACCAGTGCCGTCATTAGTGTCCATAGTCACTTCCGAAAGAGCACCAGAATTGTTAAATACTAACGTACCCCGAGCCAGCAAACCAAGGTTATCACCTGTAGCCCCCTGTCTTCGATCCTCCCCAGGATGTGTCGTGACAATATATTCCCACTCAGAACCCGTTCCTGTTTCATCAAAATAAACTGTAATGTCGTGTGCCGCACCAACTCCATCGTATACTTTTGTTGAAGTCTTGTAGTTATATGCATTATCAGCTATGTATTCATCATTGGGATTATCTCCGTCCCACGCGCCGGCGAGCGCGTTTATTCCGACTGACTTGTCTTGCGCGCGAGCATTAAGATTGACGATATTTCTTATAATAGTTGTTTCTTCAGGAGGGGCTGTAAACGAAGACAGTGCAATATCGTCAATTGCCCCTTGGATTTCTCCGGTAACTGGGTCAACCTCCCAACCTTGGACCACATACCCTTGAGTAGTCACCAACCTCCCGTTCTTGTCAAACTGAAATTGTCCATCTCTTGTATAATAGTCGCCCCCTTCGAGTGACCGGACTATGAAAAATCCATCTCCTCCTATAGCCATATCAGTGGGAGAGGAAGTGGATTCAAACGATCCCTGAGAAAATTCCTCAGTGACCTCCCCTATAGTTGTACCCCGTCCTACCTGGGATACGCCCGTAGAGGCACACACAGTTTGGGGAGATATCTCCTGGGAGCTTGCGCGACTCCTCTTGAAGCCCTTTGTACAAATGTTCGCTATATTATTGGCCGAAGCACCCAACTTCTTTTCAAAGGCCTTTAAGGCTGATATCGCAGGTAAAATACCGCTAATCATGGCCCCTCTCCTTGTCCCCAGTCTTTTTGGACATAAGAATCAATTAGCATGAACATCCACCGACGGCGGTTGTTGGAATGTGTCAACTAAACATTAGTGAAAGCAGTTAGCTTGCATCCTAAAGGGCTCTTACTGCGGAATTCTCTTAGCAGTTGCGTGTCCTTCAGCAAAAAAACCCATCCTTCTTACGAAAGAACGGGTTTCGGTACACAGTTCCTTGCCAGTCTGGCAGCCCCGCTACCCATCATTTTCGGGCCGGTGGCTTTGCGTCCCTCTCTTTCGAGAAGTTTGCCTTTATCACAACCTTCTTATTTGAATCAACTTTATCGGTCCGGAACAGAAAGGACTTTAGAAAAATCTTGTACCAAGCAGTAGGACTTATCAAGAATGTGCAACGTCTGTATTCTACAGACTTTGATCCGGGCAGGCTCACGGTTACATGGAAAGTAGGTGGGTTCTGAGATTTATTTTTCTATTTTTTAGGCCAAGTTTCTTTCTGATGCTGTCCCTGTGAAACTCAATCGTTTTTCGGGACAAATTCATAAATTCTGCTATCTCTTTTGTGGTTTTTCCTTCCCTTACCAGATTTG
>CAZCWQ010000054.1:0-20452 GCA_964502365.1 uncultured Desulfobacterales bacterium
GATGATGTGGATTTAAGCCGGTATATCTTGTAGCAATTGATGCCGGATGATAGATGATAGATCGAGAGCTTTGCATAACATCGGAAAGCGACAGTTATGAGGTTTTTTGGGCACCCATCCGGGCGAAGTTCACCCCGTTGAATAGGGTTCCCTTCGGGAAATTCAACGGGGCGAACGGCCCACCCGAGTGGGCAAATCGCAAGCTGTTTGATCCGCCGGAGGCGGAGCGCCGCAGGCGGAGAGTTCTTGCGATTTAGTGAGCAAGCACGTAGATGGGTCAAAAACCTCATATCAGAGAGCGAGACGAGGTTATGCAAAGGTCTCAGATGACAATAGCTAATGACTAGTGACTAATGACTGCAAGCGTTGCCGACATACTGATCGAAGCCCTTCCTTACATCCGTCGTTTCTACGGCGAGACAGTCGTCATCAAATATGGCGGTCACGCCATGGTGGATGATAGCCTGAAGGAAGACTTTGCTCGCGATATCACTCTGTTAAAATTCATAGGCCTTCATCCTGTAGTAGTCCACGGTGGGGGCCCGCAGATCGGATCGGTCTTGGACCAAATGGGTATCACCTCTCACTTCGTCGATGGCATGCGCGTGACGGACGAACCTACCATGGACGTTGTGGAGATGGTTCTTGTGGGCAATGTCAACAAAGAGATAGTTTCCCAAATCAGTCAACAGGGTGGCAAGGCCGTGGGCTTAAGCGGCAAAGACGGGGACCTGATCATTTCTCGGAAGCTCCATCTTGTTCGTCCCAAGGCAGAAGACAAACCTCCCGAGATCATAGACATCGGTATGGTGGGCGAGGTTGTGGGTATAAATCCAAAGATCATCCGGACGTTGGAAGATGGGGGCTTTATCCCAGTCATTGCCCCTGTCGGTGTGGGTGAATTGGGCGAGACCTATAATATCAATGCCGACTGGGTAGCCAGCAAGATTGCCGTGGCCCTCAATGCTATTAAGCTGATCTTGCTTACGGATGTAGAAGGGCTCATGGACAAGAGGGGATCCCTGATATCATCTATCACGGCTGAGTCTGTGCTGAAACTCCTCAAGGAGGGTACCATCTCGGGGGGAATGATTCCTAAAATTGAGTGCGCCCTGGAGGCCATTGAAAAAGGTGTGAAAAGAGTTCACATCATCGATGGCCGCAACCCACATGCTCTCCTCCTGGAGCTTTTCACAGACAGGGGGATCGGAACGGAGGTTAGTCAGTAGTCAGTGGTCACCAACTGACGGGCTGTTGCCCAAACAGGAACCCTTTGAGCAACAAGCCCTTAAGAAATGACTAATGACTGATGACTGATGACTAATGACGAGCAACCAAATCATGAAAAAGGCTGACAGTGTCATCGCTGCCACCTACAGGCGGTTTCCTATTGTGCTTACTGAAGGCAAGGGATGCACGCTCAGAGATGCGGAAGGCCGCATCTATGTGGATTTCGTTGCAGGGATTGCTGTGTGTAATCTTGGCCATTCACATGATGGCATTGCCAAAGCTGTGTCGGATCAGGCGCTGCGTTTGGTGCATGTGTCAAACCTCTATTATACTGAGCCGCAGATCGAGCTGGCCGAATTGCTCGTTGGGCATTCCTTTGCCGACCGAGTCTTTTTTTGTAACAGCGGTGCTGAGGCAAATGAGGCGGCAATCAAGGTGGCGCGGAAGTATTTCAAGGACCGTGGTGCTCCACAACGCTTCAGGATCATAACCATGGAAGGCTCTTTTCATGGTCGAACCATGGCCACTTTGACGGCCACAGGCCAGGCAAAGATTCGCAAAGGCTTTGAGCCTCTGCTGGATGGTTTCGACATTGTTCCTTTTAATGATCTTGAGGCCGTCAGGAGTGCCGTCACAGAGAAGACCTGTGCGGTCATGCTTGAACCAATACAAGGGGAAGGTGGAGTCCAGTGTCCCGCCCCTGGGTATCTGGAGGGCTTGCGAGATCTGTGTGATAGGGAAGGACTACTCCTCATCCTTGATGAAGTGCAAACAGGCATTGGTCGGACAGGAAAACTTTTCGCCTATGAACACTCCTCAGTTGCTCCCGACATCATGACCTTGGCGAAAGCCCTGGCCAATGGGCTTCCAGTGGGGGCCATGCTCGCCAAAGAAGAGGTGGCCAAGGCCTTTGGCCCGGGATCTCATGCCTCGACATTTGGAGGAACTCCGCTGGTTGCGGTTGCAGCCGTGACGGTAATCAAAACCCTTCTGAATGAAGGTGTGCTCAAGAATTGTCAAAAGGCAGGGCAATATTTCACGAATCAGCTCCTGAAGCTGAAGTCAAAATACTCGTTTATCCGCGAGGTCCGAGGAGAGGGCCTGTTGATTGGCCTCGACCTCGCGTGTGATGGTACTTCAGTCGTAAATGATTGTATGAAACAGGGTTTCTTGATCAATTGTACCCAGGAACATATATTGCGGTTCATCCCACCGCTGATTATTCAAGAGAAAGAAATAGACGGGCTCATTGCGTGTTTGGATGCCGTATTTGAGGAGATGACGGCCAACAAATCATGAAAAAGGATCTTTTGACCCTCAGGGATTTAGGTGCTGATGATTTTGAGGCTCTCTTTACGCAGTCCTTCGAGTTGAAAAGACGTTATCGGGCAGGAATTCCAGATCGGCCGCTACAGGGTAAGACCCTTGGACTTATCTTTGACAAGGTATCGACTAGAACCCGGGTCTCGTTTGAGGTAGCTATGAGCCAGCTGGGCGGGACTCCTCTCTTTTTGAATGCCAGAGACACCCAACTGATTCGAAACGAACCTATTGCAGACACAGCCCGCGTTCTGTCCAGGTACCTGGACGGCTTGGCAGTGAGGACCTATTCCCAGGACTTGCTTCAAGAGCTTGCAGCAAAAGCCTCTATCCCTGTGATTAACGCATTGACTGACCTTTATCATCCCTGTCAGGTGTTGAGCGACCTCATGACGATATTGGAAAAAAGAGGTACGTTGGAGGAACTCAAGATCGTCTGGATTGGTGATGGCAACAATGTAGCCCATTCATGGCTGAACGCATCAGCAGTCCTGGGAATTAACTTGGTTCTTGCGTGCCCAGAAGGGTATTATCCCAAAGACGAAATTCTGGAGCCTGCTAAAAAGGATACGAGCGGCAGCATAATGATCCTTTCAGATCCCAAAGAGGCTGTCCGCGATGCAGACGTGATCTATACCGACGTGTGGGCCAGCATGGGCCAGGAAAGCGAGTCGGCGCATCGGAAAAAAACCTTTAGGCCCTATCAGGTGAATCAGCCCTTGGTCGCCTTGGCCAAAGAGGATGTAATAATCATGCACTGTCTGCCTGCTCACAGGGGTGAGGAGATAACGTCCGATGTGCTGGAAGGTGAGCATTCGGTTGTCTGGGACCAAGCGGAAAACAAACTTCACATGCACAAGGCAATCTTAGAAGAATTGATCGCTGGTCACCGGTAACCAGCATCGGAGGTTTATCTTGTCAAAAGAGATCAAGAAGATCGTGTTGGCCTATTCAGGGGGCCTTGATACTTCGGTTATCTTGAAGTGGCTGACCGAGACTTATGAGTGCCCGGTCATTGCCTTTTCGGCTGATATCGGCCAGGGGGAAGAGCTGGACCACCTGGAGGCAAGAGGCCTGAGCACCGGGGCCGAAAAGGTAATTATTGAAGACTTGAAAGAGACCTTTGTCCGGGACTATGTGTTCCCCGCCTTTCGGGCAAATGCCATATATGAGGGCCACTATCTCCTGGGGACTTCCCTTGCTCGTCCCCTCATTGCCAAGCGGCAAGTCGGGATCGCTCAGCAGGAGGGTGCTGACGCACTGAGTCACGGGGCAACGGGAAAAGGTAATGATCAGGTGCGCTTCGAGCTGGCCTACCAGTCCTTGGCACCCCATATGAAGATCATAGCCCCTTGGCGGGTGTGGTCGCTGGATTCTCGTCAGTCTCTCATGGATTATGCCAAGACACATGGGATTGCAGTACCCGCAAGCCCGGAAAAACCTTACAGTACAGATCGAAACTTGCTCCATATCAGCTATGAAGGGGGCATTCTTGAAGATCCCTGGCAGGGGCCGCCAGATGACATGTTTTCCATTTCAATGTCTCCACAGAAGGCCCCTGACAAGCCGGAAATCATAGAGGTCTCCTTTGAGCACGGAGACCCGGTAGCCATTAATGGGGAGAGGCTTCCCCCTGCTGCACTCATTGCCAGGCTTAATGTGTTGGGTGGTCGAAACGGCATAGGGCGGATCGACCTCGTAGAAAACCGATTTGTGGGGATGAAGTCTCGAGGAGTGTACGAGACTCCAGGGGGCACCATCCTGAGGGCGGCCCACATGGCCATGGAATCGATTACCATGGACCGCGAGGTCATGCACCTTCGCGATTCTTTGATCCCCAAATATGCCGAGCTTGTCTATTATGGATTCTGGTTTTCCCCTGAAATGAAGGTATTGCAGGTGACGATCGATGAAACGCAAAAGACGGTATCAGGCATCGTGCGCCTGGAGCTTTACAAGGGAAACTGTCGGGTCCTGGGCCGCAAGTCCGATATGTCTATATATAGGAGTGATTTTGCAACCTTTGAATCAGACGAGGTCTACCATCAACAAGATGCAGAAGGCTTCATCCGCCTCAATGCACTGAGGCTCCGCATTCAGGCCCTAATGAGACAAGGGGGTCATGGATCTGATGCATGATTTGATGCCAGATGGGAGATGCCAGATCAAAAGACAACTTTGCAGAACTTCGGTAAGCGACAGTCAAAAACCTCATATAGAAGAGCGAGGCGAGGTTATGCAAAGGTCTCGACAAATGACCAGTGACTAACGAGGTGCCCTGTGTCCGAGAAACCTTGGGATGGAAGATTTGCTGAAAGAACGGACCGCAACGTGGAATCATTTACTTCTTCTGTCGCTTTTGACCGGAGGCTATACCGTTACGACATAGAGGGCAGCATTGCCCACTGCCGAATGCTTGCTAAGCAGTCGATCATTTCCAAAGAGGAAGCTTCTGAAATCGTGGAGGGACTTGGCAGAATAGCCCGTGATGTAGAACGCGGCAGCTTTCAATTCGATGACGCCCTGGAAGACGTCCACATGAACATAGAGGGCCGCCTTGCCTCGGAGGTCGGCAACGTGGCACAAAAACTTCACACTGCAAGGAGCCGGAATGATCAGGTGGCCTTGGACGTTCGTATGTATCTTCGCGACGAAGTGGGCATTATCCTTCAAAGTCTTACGGCCTTCCGGCGGGCTCTGGTAAGATTTGCCGATGAGCATATTGATGTGATCATGCCGGGATATACTCATCTTCAGCGTGCCCAGCCAGTGCTCCTTTCCCATCACCTTATGGCATATTACGAAATGCTTACGAGAGACAGGAACCGGTTCAAGGATGGGCTCAAGCGGATAAACGTCATGCCGTTGGGCAGCGCTGCTCTGGCGGGCACCACGTATCCTGTAGACATGGCGTACACCGCCGAGCTGCTCAATTTTCCAGAGGTCTCGGCCAACAGTATGGATGCTGTCAGCAGTCGGGACTTTATTATGGAGTTTTTGGCTGCTGCCAGTATATGTATGGTTCATCTGAGTCGCCTTTCGGAAGAACTGATTCTCTGGTCCTCAAGCGAGTTCCGTTTTGTGGAAATACCCGATGCCTTTGCCACCGGAAGCAGCATCATGCCCCAGAAGAAAAACCCGGATGTTCTAGAGCTGATCAGGGGCAAGGCGGGACGCGTGTTTGGGAACTTGATGGCCCTGCTTGCTGTTATGAAAGGTTTGCCGCTCACTTACAACCGCGACATGCAGGAAGACAAGGAACCTCTCTTTGACACTGTGGATACCGTGAAAGGGTGTCTGGAGATATATGAAAGGCTCCTCCCAAGGCTGAAAGTGAACCGGGCGACCATGGAGAAGGCGGTTGTCAAAGGCTTCCTGAATGCCACGGACGTGGCCGACTATTTGGTGACCAAGGGCATGGCCTTCCGGGAAGCACACCGTTGTACCGGAGAGTTGGTCCGACATGCATTAAGGCAAAACAAGGAACTCCATGAACTCTCATTGAACGAACTGGAAAAATTTTCGATACTGTTTGCAGAAGATATCTTTGAGCTTCTTAAGCCCGAGCAGATGGTCAACAGACGGCTTTCCGCCGGAGGCACGGCCAGACAGAATGTAGTTCGGGCAATTCAGAAGGCAAAGAAGGCAATTGCCGGTGAAGCAGCAAAAAGTTGAGGGCATCATAACCGCCAAGGGGAAACACAATCGGCCCCTTTTCCTCATCTTTTTGGGAGTCTTGTTTTTGCACCCGGGCTGTGGCAGGAAGGCGCCGCCTGTGGCCCCACAGGTTGTTGTACCACCGGCGGTTAAAGACTTAAGGGCGGAAGTTGTGGGCCATGATGTTCAATTGACTTGGTCTGTTCCAACACAGGGTGACACCGTGTTTGAGGGTGTAAAGGGCTTCAGGATCTTTAGATATGAGTCTCGTGACTCCTCCACCCCACGGTGCCCGGGATGCCCCATCCGTTTTCATGAACACCTTGATATCAAACTCACAGATCCTGCACCTGCTCGGATAAAAGGGGGCCGAGTCATCTGCCGTGACGCCTTGGAGCCTGGGTGCCGATATGCGTATAAAGTAGTAGTCTATCACAAAAGTGGCGGAGTGAGTGGAAACTCCAACATCGTTGAGTTCGCAACAGAACCATGATGAAGTCGTAAGGAGTCATCTTTGCTCACTCCGAGAGGCCTTTGCAGAACCTCGGAAAGCGACAATTCAAAGAGGCGAGACGAGGTTATGCAAAGCTCTCGTTTCATCAATTTTCAGAAGTGTGAAGTGTTACTGAATAGCGAGTTTGCCGTGCATCACTTTCACTATCATAATGATCAGATGTATTGTGAGGATGTTTCTGTCTCCGACATCGCCCAGGAGGTGGGGACCCCATTTTACCTGTACAGCCATGCGACACTTCGGCATCATTTCCTTACCTTTCAGAAGGCCTTTGAAGGGGTTGATCACTTGGTCTGCTTTTCTGCCAAGTCTAATTCGAATCTGGCAGTATTGAGACTTTTTGCGAACCTCGGAGGCGGCCTGGACATCGTGTCAGGCGGCGAGCTTTTCCGCAGCCTCAAGGCAGGTGTTCCCTCAGACAGGGTTGTCTTCTCCGGCGTAGGAAAGCGTGAAGACGAAATCGTGTTCGCCCTTGAATCAAACATCCTCATGTTCAATGTGGAATCGTTTCAGGAACTGGAACTCATAGACAAGTGTGCTGCTCGCCTGAAGAAAAAGGCCCCTGTTGCCTTGCGTGTCAATCCTGATGTAGACCCGAAGACGCATCCGTACATTTCAACCGGGCTGAAGGAAAACAAGTTTGGATTGAACGTTGAAGCAGTAGTGGAGGCGTACAAGGCAGCCAATGCCTGTCGTTGCGTGGAAGTGAAAGGTGTCAGTTGCCATATCGGTTCGCAGGTGACTGAGGTAGCTCCCTTCGTGGATGCCTTGTCTCACATCAAGGAACTCGTTACCACGTTGGAGGATCTCGGCATTTCTATTTCTTACCTTGATTTGGGCGGAGGACTTGGGATCACTTATGACCAAGAATCACCTCCACACCCCAGTGAGTACGGCACGGCCATCTTGGAGACCCTTGGTGAAGGGAACTACAAACTAATCCTTGAACCTGGGCGCGTGATTGTAGGCAATGCCGGGATAATGGTAACTCGGGTCCTTTATACAAAAAGGGGTGAAGACAAGGATTTTGTAATAGTGGATTCTGCCATGAACGACCTTGTTAGGCCATCCCTTTACCATGCCTACCACGCCATGCAGCCGATCCTAAGAGATGTAAAGGGAACCATCAAGGCCGATGTAGTAGGTCCCATATGTGAGAGCGGCGATTTTCTTGCCAGGGATCGTCGCATTGCCCGCGTTCAGCCGGGCGATCTCCTTGCGGTCATGAGCGCAGGGGCCTATGGTTTTACTATGTCTTCCAATTACAATTCCAGGCCGAGGGTTGCGGAGATCATGGTCAAGAATGATCAGTTTTACGTGGTCAGGGCGCGTGAGTCATACCAGGACCTGATCAAAGGGGAATCAATACCGCCGTTCTTGTGACCGGACGGGCTTTGGTCACTGATCAATGGAAACAAGTGAAAAGGAGTCTTGCAAAGGTCTCAAGGTGGCAACCATGACACAGGCAGGCATCCCTTTTTATAAGATGAGCGGCAGCGGAAACGATTTTATTGTGGTGGACAATCGTGACAGGATTGTGAACGAAGAGAAGCTGAGCCATTGGGTCGCTTCAATCTGCCGCAGGAAGCACTCTGTTGGGGCCGACGGACTCATCCTTATCGAGAACTCAGATAGGGCCGATTTTAAATGGCGTTTTTTCAACGCAGATGGTGGTCAAGCCGAGATGTGCGGAAACGGAGGTCGGTGCGCGGCAAGGTTTGCCCTCCTGAAAAGCATAGCAGGATCTAAGCTCACCTTTGAAACCAAAGCCGGTGTGATTCGGGCTGAGGTAAGCGGCGAACAGGTCAAATTGGAGATGCCCGAACCTTCCACGCCTGAGCTTGATTATCTCCTGGAGGTTGAAGAGAAGACCTTCATGGTGAGCAGTATCACGGTGGGAGTACCCCATGTAGTAATCTGGGTAAAGGATTTGGAAGCAGCCCCGGTGTTTGAAGCAGGGCGGGCAATCAGGTACCATCAGCGCTATGCCCCGGCAGGTACAAACGTAAGTTTTATACAACCCTTAGACAACGGTGCAATTGCCATTCGCACGTACGAAAGGGGCGTGGAGGACGAAACCCTAGCTTGCGGGACCGGTTCGGTTGCCGCTGCCCTTGTTGCTGCTTCAAGAGGCGTGTCCCGGTCTCCCGCAAACCTTCACACAAGAGGCGGTGAGCTTCTGAAGATATATTTTGAGAAACACGGGAATGTTTTTCGCAATGTCTTTCTTGAGGGAGGTGCGAGAGTCATCTATGAAGGCAGACTCTGGGAAGAGGCCACTTTAGACTGATACCGGAGGATGACATTGAAGATCGAAAAAGCTGACAGACTGAAGCGCCTGCCGCCTTATCTTTTCAAAGAGATTGATCGTCAAAAAGAAGAGGTCCGCGCCAAGGGAGTAGACATCATTGACCTTGGTGTTGGTGATCCGGATCTACCCACGCCACCACACATTATCGATATCCTCAAGCAGGCAGCCGCAGACCCAGCCAATCACCGGTATCCGTCGTATTCAGGCATGGCTGACTTTAACGTAGCAGTTGCCAAGTGGTACAAGGCAAGATTCAGTGTGGACCTGGATTCAGGCACTGAGGTCGTGACCCTTATCGGATCCAAAGAGGGGATCGCCCACATCCCCTTGGCCTTCATAAACTCTGATGATATTGCGCTTGTGGCCAGCCCTGGTTATCCCGTTTACCATGTCGGCACCCAGTTTGCAGGTGGTGAACCGTATTTTATGGATCTGTTAAAGGAGAACCGGTTTTTGCCTGACCTTGAAGCCATTCCGCAGGAAGTTGCCAAGAAGGCTAAGATAATGTTCATAAACTACCCTAACAACCCCACTGCAGCGGTAGCCACCAGGCGGTTCTTTGAATCGGTGGTTGCGTTTGCCAACGACTATGATGTCATAGTGTGCCACGATGCAGCATATTCAGAGATGGCGTACGACGGCTTCAGACCGATGAGTTTTCTCGAAGTGGAAGGGGCCAAGTCCGTTGGGATCGAGTTTCACTCCCTTTCCAAGACGTACAACATGACAGGGTGGCGAATTGGATTTGCCGTTGGCTGTTCAGACATCATCAGCGGTTTGGGCCAAATCAAAAGCAATATCGATTCTGGTGTGTTTCAGGCCATCCAGATTGCCGGGATTGCTGCCCTTGAGGGAGACCAGACATGTGTGGAGAAGATGAGAAAAACCTATCAGGAGCGTCGAAATGTCCTGGTGGAAGGCTTGATCTCCATGGGTTTCTCAGTCGAAAAACCGCGCGCAACATTCTACGTTTGGATGCAAGTGCCTGAGGGATACTCTTCGGCAGGGTTTGCCAGTCGTCTTTTGACAGAAGCAGGCATAGTGACTACACCTGGTAACGGGTTTGGTACAGCAGGCGAGGGATACATACGGATGGCCCTTACTGTGAACCGTGAACGAATGCATGATGCAGTGGAAAGGATGCGGTCGATTGAATTATAGGCATCAAGCATACATAGGTGTGGGATCAAATGTTGGGGACAGGGCTGAGAACTGCCACAAGGCGATTGCAGCAATTGCTGCCAGCAAGAGTTGTCTGCTGGAGCTCCAATCTCCGTTGTATGAGACTGAACCGGTCGAGTTACAGAATCAGGACTGGTTTATCAATGGCGTGGCTCGCATTCGTACCGGTCTTGAACCAGAAGGCCTGCTTGCCAAACTCCAGGCCATTGAGCGTGCCCTAGGGCGCAAACCTGGCGGTCAAAAGTTCGGTCCGAGGATACTTGACCTCGATATCCTCTTTTTTAATGATCAGGTCCTGCGAACAACCCAGATCCAACTACCACATCCTGAGCTGCATAGGCGACGATTTGTCTTGCAGCCCCTGTGCGACATTGCACCTGAACTTGTACACCCTGTGCTGGGGCAAACAATACGATCCGTGCTGTCCAACTTGAAAGACGGTAAGAAAAAGGTCATCTTGTTCGAATGAGATTTTTAATCTTTTGCCTTTTGATCTACCTGGGTTACCGTGCATTTAAGGCATTGTTCCTTCCGCGTCAGTCTGTGTCCAGGTCTGAAAATGATGGGGACCTTGGCCGGGTGGATGACGTCATGGTAAAAGACCCTTTTTGCGAAACCTACTTTCCCCAGAGAAGTGGGATCAGAGAGGTCATAAACGGACAGACTCACTATTTCTGCAGCACGGCGTGTAGGGACGGGTATCTTGAGAGGATCAAAAAGGCCTAAGGTCTCCCCTAGTGCTTGATAAGAGGTGGAGGTGTGTCATTCGACGATGGATATGGGTCCATGGGCTAATACTCCTGATGGCCCCGCCTACAAGGGTGCAGGCAGATATCTACCGATATGTGGACAGCCAAGGAACCGTACATTTTTCCAATGTGCCTACCAACCCAGAGTATGAGATCTATATTCGCGAGACCGATCAGACAGGGGGTCAACCGTGGTCCAACCGTTATGATTCTTTCATCGCTGAAGCCGCCCGCAAGTACAGTGTAGCCTTTTCGCTCGTAAAGGCGATCATCAAAGTGGAGTCCAACTTCGACCCATATGCTGTTTCCAGTTCCGGTGCTTGCGGATTGATGCAGATAATGCCGCAGACCGCAAAAGATCTAGGCGTGACAGATGCCTTTAATCCCAGAGAGAATATCCTCGGTGGGGTACGTTACTTCAAGAAGCTTTTGACGCAGTTCCATGGAAGCATACCGCTGGCCCTTGCGGCCTATAATGCAGGCCCCGAGAGGGTGGAGCCTCTCAGAGAAGTGCCAGCTATTGAGGAAACCGAGGGTTATGTGCGAAAAGTCATGGACTATTTAAATGTCTATTGATCCTCCCCACTTTCAAGTCTAGGCGAGAGGGTACTTTTTTATTGACAAGATCGCTACACAACATCTAGACTTTGTTCCAAAGAGCGGGAATAACTCAGAGGTAGAGTGCAACCTTGCCAAGGTTGAAGTCGCGGGTTCAAATCCCGTTTCCCGCTCCATCTATTTTGCGGCGGCATAGCCAAGTGGTAAGGCAGCGGTCTGCAAAACCGTTATACACCGGTTCGAATCCGGTTGCCGCCTCCAGTAAAATCAAGGGGTTAGCGATTTGCGCTGACTCCCTTTTCGTTTCTGGTTGTGTATAATCCAGCTCATCGATATCGATTCAATGTGTAAATCTTTTCATTTTGAGTGATATTCTTTTCTCATTTTCACGAATATTATTATCGAAAGTCTTCACTAACTATCTGACAATATTACAAGACTGATTTTGGCTTGGTTCTTGCTAAATGTTATTAGCAAGGTCGGTGGAGCCGCCTTCCTTAATAGTCATATCTCGACGGGAACAGCTTAACGTAACGGTAACCTAATCACATCATCATGGCTCCTCGGCCTTCTTCTTTTTCCGGTTATCAAGGCACCTAACGCCTCCGATCTGTCCCTCAATCTCATTTTTTAAGCGTTAATTTTGAGCTGATTGTGATGGCTCCCCGCACTTCCGGGCGAGGGGTTTCTGCCTGACGGCGTTGCTTCGCGGGCGGGGAGCACGCCGGTCAACGCTACAGGCTTATTAACGGCTATACCGCAAACCAGAAAGAACAAATATTCAAAGCGCGGAATTAACGATGTGGGTCAGCCGCGGGCATACAGCCAAGGCCCACCGGTTGGACTGCATCCGCGTGTTTTGCAGCAGATGCCCTAGTTCCCAATCTTCTGGATACTAAGGCTGACGGATATCGTCCTTCCCCACCTGCATCACTCCGGCGATCCAGTGCGGTAGTGGATCCACCACCCCGACGCTCCGATTTCGACGCGTTCGATGCGGACAATATTTCGTCTGGCATGACGAGCCACGCGGAGTTCGTCCGAGAGTTGCATGTTTTTCTCTTCCCTCGTCATGTTCGGCTTGAGATCGTCGATGAAAGTTTTTCTCTCCTGCACCGCCATTTCTGGGCCTCCTTATTTTGAAGACAATGAGGCTTTGTCCGTCCCTCCTTGGCTTCCTATTCTTCAAACTTGGTAGTAGTAATCCAGACCCAAGTGGGTAATTTGCTCCTCGCCCATAAGATACCGTAAGGTATTCTTGAGTTTCTTTAATTGAATGAACAGGTCGTGTTCGGGATAGAGATTAGGTGCACATTGTGGGCTCTTGAAGTAGAATGAAAGCCATTCCTGGATTCCCGTCATCGCCGCTCGCTGGGCCAGATCTATGAAAAGGACCAGATCCAAAACAAGGGGCGCTGCCAATATACTGTCTCGGCAAAGGAAATTGACTTTGATCTGCATTGGGTAACCCAGCCAGCCGAAAATATCGATAGCGTCCCAACCCTCTTTTTCATCACCCCGAGGCGGATAATAGCTGATTACAACCTTATGCTGGAAGCCCCCGTACAGCTCTGAGTACACGTCCGGCTGTAGAATGGTCTCCAAGACAGAGAGTTTACTCTCCTCTTTGGTCTTGAAGGAGTCCTTATTTTCCAGAACCATGCCATCTCGGTTGCCGAGAATATTTGTGGAATACCAACCTGTGAGGCCCAGCATGCGAGCCTTCAATCCCGGGGCCAGTATGGTTTTTATCAGGGTCTGTCCCGTCTTGAAATCCTTTCCCGTAATGGCAACCTGACACTGGCTTGCCAACTCCACCATGGCAGGGATGTCCACCGTACAGTTTGGAGCACCGTTCACATAAGGAACCCCACTGGTCAGGGCAGCGTAGGCGTAAAGCATGCTTGGTAAGATAGTCGGATCGTTGTTCTTCAGACCCTGCTCGAAACTGCTAAGCGACGCATGCACTGGCCCAGGCTTCACGTACGCCTCAGTACTGCCGCACCATATCATTACACAACGAGACACCTCATGATCGCGCTTGAACGATTGGATATCCGCCTTGATGGCCTCAACCATCTCTAAGTGAGACGCCCGCGGCTTTAAGTGCGATCCACCAACGAGGTTCTTGACAAATGTCTGCTCAAAAACCGCCGGCCAGGGTTGCAACTCTTCCAGAAAAGAGCGCACCGGGTCAAGGTCCTCTCGCTTAAGTACTCCTGCCTTAAGTGCAGCCTCGTAGCAATCGTCCGGAAAGATGTCCCAACCGCCAAAGATCAAGTCATCCAAACGAGCTAGTGGAACAAAATCTTCAATGCGAGGGATACGATACTCGAACCGTTTACCCAGGCGGATAGTACCCATCTGGGTCAGGGAGCCGATCGGAAGAGCTAATCCCCGGCGGACAGCCTCGACTCCCGCCAAAAAGGTGGTGCTTACCGCACCTCCAATTCCGGGGATAAGAACACCCAATTTGCCCTCCGCTTTCCGGATTTGTTCTTTACGTCTCATGGCATTCCTCATCATTGCCATGCTATCTTACAAGCATCCCTTGAAAAGGACAATGACACCATTGCGCGTTAACGTGCCTAGGAAAAATGAGGGAAGGGCAACGCAGTTTTGTGGCGCTATTTTGAAAAGCAACCCAGAGAGAGCTTTGCATAACCTCGAAAGCAACAATATGGTGCCGAGGCCCAGAATCGAACTGGGGACACGCGGATTTTCAGTCCGAAAAGGCCTCTTCAATAAGTTTGTCTACTACAAGCATTTGCGTGAAATAGCAAGACTTTTTTTGATATTCATATTGGAAAATATTAGGTGAAATGCCGCCCAATGGCTTGGGCTTACCGTCTGGGCAATGCGAGAACGTATCTGGGCCGGACAAATCCCCGTGGTTCAGTTCCCTGGTGGCCGTAAGCAATATATTGACGTTCAAGATCTTGAGGCATTCATTGAAACCCACAAAAGGACAATTGATTAAAGCTCACCAGGTTGATTAACCAAATTAACTATCATGCTATGTAAAGCCCCCTACCAAGAAATAGCAATATAACAGGAGGTAAGATAATCATGTCGTTATTAACATTAAAGGAACTTGGGAATGTCGGATACTTAAGCGCACGAAGAGCGGAAGGGGCAGCTGACGGAGTACCGGCCTTAAACATTCAATATCCGAGCATGGCAAGGGCGCATCTAGCCGCACAAGGGTTGCCATTCGGCGCACAATCCTCGATGTTTATGGATGAGGCACCTCTTACGCAATGGAGAAAAAAGCCAAGCAGGGCGATGCTTATGAGTTGATTGGAGCCTTTGGGGAGCCATTTTTTCTGCCTAAAGTCATGACTGATGCAGTGGATTGGAAGACGACAATGGAGGCCAACGAAATACAGTTGCAGTGGATACAACAGTTTCTTGAGTGGACTCGGAGAAATAGGCAGCAACTCGTGGCCTCACGCAGTTATCTGTCACGCTACGAGCAGAGAGGGTGACATGCAGAAACACGCAGTAGCGGATATCTGTCACGCTTGGGCGCCTAGGTGCTAATAGTTTTCAACAAGACCTTTTCAGTGAAAGAGAGCGCGGGTGTGGGTCTAGTCAATGGGATGCTGTCCGGAACGGTACCGAGGAAGAGCTGAAAGGATTACAGTAAGCACAGGATAACGGTCTCGAACGTGGGGATAATCTCTATAAAACTTATCAATAGTATCAACGACTTGGTCGAGTGTCATGCCCCCAATTTTATTGAAAAAATCTTTTTTGACTTTTAAGTCTGGTTGAAACATTAAGCCGACGATAAATCCCGCAACAAAACCGTACTTCTGAGGTTCCGGCCACATGTGCCAAACCTCATAATTCACAGCAGGAGCTAGTATGTTTCCTTCAGCAGTAAAGGGTTGCTTTGGGATACGATACTCCTCATCAGCGAAACCAAAACCTGAGAGGAATAGGGTACTCACTAAACAAGAAATCAGTATACATCTCTTCATCTTTTTATTCCTTCCATGGCATCTCTTAGCTAGGCTTATTTGTTGGGCTTCTTCTTGTACTCTTTAGCTTCTTTTGGAGGCAGTAGCGAAAGACATAGACTTGCTGTCAGACTAAAACATATTATCATGGCTACGGCTGTCATAGTAATTGTCCATAGTCTCAAGGTAAGAAAAACTTCAGAGAATGGTAGAGCTAACCAAAAAAAGAGAATGGTCATCAAGTTGACTATTAAGAAAAGTCTGAGAGCGGACCTGATTCTTTCATCTGCCCAAATCTTGACTTCAACTTCATATTCAGCTGCGTCCAGTGTATGACGCTGGCCGGTATCTAGAATCTGTTGTGTTTCCTTCATGTGTTGCCAAGCTTGGATGAAAGCTTCGGGGGTTTGTGCTGCACTACGCACTCCGAAATAGTATGAACGTGCACCGTCGGTCCGAGCCATGACTTCTCTCTTTGAGCTTGATAAGATTTGTAATCTGTACACACAGATCATACCCACCAAGCCGACGATAGCACCCAAGGTTTGGGGTATCGTGCTGAATAGCCAATGTAGATCGTCGGTCATATTTCAAGGCTATTTCTTGAGCTTCTTCTCGTGCTTCTGCAGCGGTATCCTTGGTCAATTCTTCTGTTAAAATAGGCTCATCTGTGGATCAAGGAACCCCTTGGAAAAAACATAATCAATATCGAGCACTCCAATCTTGCCATCACCATCTACATCTATCGCATCCAGTGTATTAGCGCACTGGTGGCAGCTAAAAGCGGTCTTTAGGTACTTCTTCTCAACAAGTGGAGGAATTATGTCATAGTATTTCCTCTCTGATCGAAAACGCACTTTATAGAAGCTATACAGACCCCGATCCTTTTTGAACAGGTTGCACGTTGAACAGGCAAAAATTTGGTTGTGTATTCCCTGGATAGCATCGCAGCTTGGACATCGTTCGTTAATCTTTATGGAGCGGGGGACAATGTGCTCTCGCTGTAAGCCCTCCGTACTTCCACAGTATGCACAAGATTTCTCAGATTCAACGAAATGCCAGTCTTCACGGGTTATGTCAGACCAGGACTTGGCACCGGTCTTTAACTCACGGAAGGCCTTCTTGATGAATCCGTAATTCTTTCTCTTGGCAGTTTTTCCGTTTTTCGAGCCAAAAGCTCGGCGTGCGATAATCTTTGCATACTGGTAATAAATCAGGTCACGGACTGTTTGTACTTCCCTGTCTGGCATGACTATCTTCTTTATGGAGTATCAATTAAAAGGTGGGAATGGCTTGCTCGTGCCTTAAATCTTGTTACAGCAAAATCCGTCAAAAGTCAACCTTGGCAAAAGCTGTTGTATATCATGGAAGAGGACTTTGATGCAACACCCTGTCCACCTAGGTAGTGGTAGGAAGCCTAACCGGAAAATGGCAGGTTCTATATCAAAAGGAAATGGCAGGATTCTTGGGATGGCCTGTATTAGAGATGGATTGCAGGAAGTGACAATCGGAGCCTTGAGATCAGGGGTGAAGATACTTGATCGGTATCGGTACTATAATGTAAAAAGTGAGGGACGGCGGGGTTTCTACGCCGTCCACTGCGGCAGCGAGGTTACCAACCTTTTCAGACAATTTGTCAGCCACTTACTCAGCTACTTAGGACGGTCATGGGGATGCCCCTCATCCAACATACTACTTTCGCCTATTGCCCTTACCTTTGCCTTTATTTTTACCCATGCCTTTCATCTTGCCCCTACCTCTGTCCTTATCATCGTAGAAATCTTGGCCCTGTTTCAAGGCATGGAAATCACTTGATCCAGGCTTTATCCCGAGACTCTTAGCAAGTGCTCCCCAGCCTTTGCCCTTCTCAGCTTTATATTTTTCGATGACCTGATCTATGGGCTGGTTTGATATTTCTCCAAGCTGGAGCAACATATAAGCATCTGCGGGTTTTTCGACATTGCCGAGTACTGTTTTGATCTTTACGTCACCTACTTGAAAACGAGCTTCAAGCCTTGCCCTGAATCCTGATGGATCCGCTTCAGCTATAACATTACAGTCCCTAATCCAGTCAAAATCACCTGCAGAGGCTACTGATGAAACTAGCAATAGCTCCATTAAGATAACGAACAAAATTTTTAGTAGTCTCATTATATTCTCCTTTTCACAGATCTCTTAGCTGCTAACTTTGATTTCGCCTGCCAAAAAGCAAGCTTGCATTATAGCACGGGCAACCGGATTATACTGCATTTTTGCACTATAATACTCATGCATATTATTTGGATTACATTACATACTGTCTATTGGACACCTATGGTCACGCCCGCCCATCCCGCATCAGAATATTGCTACTATCTATGATCGCCCAGCCAAGGATTTTGCCGCAGTGTCATGCATATTTCGGGCCAGACATGGGTCAATGGATGGTCAGGAAGAAGGTCCTGGCGGGAATAGCGAAAGCTTCTCATAGAGGACACGAAGATTAGATATGCTTTGGAGACCAAAAAGATTTCGGCGTTCAAATAGTAAAACAGGATTGCAGGAAGTGACAATCAGGGCTTTGAGATCAGGGGTGAAGATACATTGACCGGTATCGGTACTATAACGAAAAGCTCTCCTACGCCGGCTGGAAAGTTCGCGAAATAACACGGTGCTTTTCGGCTCAGGTGCAGCGATTGGTTGGGTTCCCCCTATTTAATAAGATGTACCGGCATCGGCATATCTATTTCACTTCCACAGATCGCAAGCCTGTTCCGTCCGTGTTGACTATCCATATCTCGGGATCTTTACTCCTCCAAAAACGTATGTCGCATTGATGACTGGATTTAACAGTACTGAAGATTACTTGTCGGCCATCTCGAGAAAACCTCGGATAAATACGGCCAAGCTGAGCCTTCGCAGACTCCCAACTCCAAATCCTTTTCGTAAGGTTCGTCCGCAAATCCATAAGGCACAAGCTATCGTAAAACGGCCATGTAAAAAGAATATGTGTCCCGTCGGGCGAGAACCGGGGGTTTCGCAACTGACTGTAGTCGATCTTTTGAGATCCGAACAACAGCCTGCTTTTGCGATACCTTGTAAGATCAGGCTGGACAACCCTCCTATTCGTCGGGTTATTAATAGGGATCATCCATAGCGGATAAAGGTTGTCCCTGTCTCCGGTGCCTAACACCATTAAAGTATCGCCCCTCGGATTAATTGATAGGTTGCTCATTCGATAGTTTTTTTCGAACGTTATTCTTTTCAATCCTGTTCCGTCAGCATTTATGGAATAGATGTCTACCTCGTGCCATGCTGGCGGGGCAATTGGAGAGTATTTACGGAATACATGCGCACGCAGGAAATATATCTTGTTTCCATCAGCAGAGTAGACAGGCTCAAAGTCGTGTCCCGGTCCGGAAGTAAGGCATACCCTGTCGGAGCCATCTAACTTCATCACGCAGAGGTCCCCTTGCCCATCCGAGATATGACAAAAGAGTACCTTGGAGCCATCGGGAGAAAAAACAGGCATTGAGCCGTAGCCGATGGCGACCAGTCCAGTTCCGTTGAGCCTAATCTTGTATAACTGACTAACAGATTTCGAACGGAGGGCAAAGACGATTGTATGGCAATCGGGGGAAAGCACGGCGACGCCGAGGTCTTTATTGCTAAGAAATGTCGGAGGTTTCACATAATGGGTATAGATAGCCGCACAGCCGGAAGTCATGACAACAATGACCAGAGCAAGAACAGCCTGCCTTGCGACTTTCATTACTGTTATTCCTATCATTCCTCCAACCCAACATGTATTCTGTTGCATTCTTATATTGAATATACAACAATCCTACAATTGACAATATTGGCCGGTCTTCACCAAGACTGCCTAACTGGCGTGACTGTCAAGCCGATCAAAGATATGCTTGCAACATCAAGACCCAAGCCGTTGCCAGGCCCGGTATAGACTCCTTGCCACGATTTCTAACACACGGCAAGCAAACCTTTCATACGTGTATCAGAAGAATAGCCGCTAGTCCACATTGGTCTGGGCTAATACACGGAAAAGCCGTCCCTAGAATCCACGATCTCTGCAAAAGGCATACTCGGATATAGGGGCACAGGAGAAAGCCCCTCCTGTGGGCTGAAACACCATCGTAGATGCACTCAGAGACACGTAGCAGGGCTATCAGGGGCTTAAAACAGGCTTTAGACGGGCTTAGAGGAAGGAACATTTCACAGGGGGTGGTTGAGTATGAACAAACGGCAGAATCGGAGCCGGCGTTTGCGCCCAGCCTGTTAGCGAACACATCTGGCCGCCGACTCCGCAGTTCTGCCTACTCGTCATAGAAAGGCCGGGGGAGCCGTTGAATACTATCGAAGTCCAGAACTACCTTGCAGCAAAGGTGCAGTTCTAGAAAAGGTGGCTCCTCCGACTGCGGGGTTCACATGTCCCTGAAATAAACATAAAAGTCCAGCAAAGTCAAGAGGTTAGCTCTTAATGCTCTTAAATTCCAGGTTTGGCAGCAAGAAAGGAGGGGTTCAGCGGTAGGTTAGACAGAAAGGCCGGGGGGAAGGTGTTCCAAAAAGCTGTTCCCAATAAGAAAGTTGTTCCCGTTGATACGGGAAATGGTTTGGTAGGCCCCCCGACCGGAGATGTTTGTAACAAACTGTGGGGATTCAGTCAAGGGACCGTGATGGGATAAAAAAGCCCCCGGTGGTTGCCGTCGAACACCAGGGGCCTTCATAGGAGGTTCGCCATGAAGAGTAACATCTTCATGTCAAACGGTATGCCCATACACGAAAACTGCTAGAATGTCAACAGGCAGCCTGATGGCCTGCCCGTGCTCCTTGACAATTACATACAGATTTCAGATGTGGGTAGGAAGGATTTGAAGGCTTAGCTCTTTGGCGATGAATTGCAGAGATCTTTTGTTAAGGTAAGATTGAGGTAACCACAAGATATGGAATTGAGTAGGAGGAGACCTCACGG
>CAZCWQ010000055.1:0-19438 GCA_964502365.1 uncultured Desulfobacterales bacterium
GCTTGATAAGTGGGTTCTTAACAAACAAGCTTCATGAATCTTCACTCTGTGCCTCTAATCTAAGATGTCCCGAACTTCCATTACTCAGCTACGGCCCGGTAGGCTCTTTGAACCGCCTAGTGCCCTTCGACTCCGCTCAGGGTAGCTTGAGTGCATCGAAAGATGCGGACCCTCTTGCTGGGCTTGGATCGCCATAGCCTCCGGCAACGGCGTATGGTGTGGGGGCTGGGGGCTAATCACCCCCGGCTACCCGATTAGCTCTTTTCTCTCATTATTTCTAATGTAAATGGTACTTCTATAGGTACCGGCTCACCATAAAAAATCATTAGTATCGCAGCAGCATGAACTGAACTTTTTCTCGACTGAGGGTTTTGCATCCAAAATTCAAGTGGTATTGAATCTTGGGCGGGAAGCAAATTAATATTATTTCTTCCATAGATAAGCATTTTGCTAAAAGCCGGTTTATCGCAAATATTTTCTTCCCAAAAACCTGTATTAAACAAATCATTGAGCAGCCGATTGTCTTCGTTATTAATGTAAAGTCTCATCCTTATATAATCCGCGGTGCCATCACCTTCATTTCTAATTAAAACTGTTTTTTTTAAATTCTCTGGATCAAAGTGAATTACTGAGTTTACAAGCGGTTGCCCATCAACATAACATACAATCTTTGGCTTCCTTAGCTGCTTCCCTGCAAGTTCGTTAAACTTATTATCCATCCTTTCTATGGCCTCATTGACTCTATTAGTGGATGTTTGGGTAAGGAATAACGGAATCACGATACCAAATATCGTCAATAATGCTGCGCCAAATGCCATGAAGTAATTAAGACGCTTTTCTGCAATTATTAATTTTGCTTCTGCAATCTTTTTATCAACAATAAGTTCAACATTATCAATTGAAGGATATTCATTTTCGCTTTTTGCAGCTTTATTTACCATCTTTAGATTCCCTATGTGTTGGAGCTAATGCCGAGCTGACGCGGGGCGCAACCGGCTAACGGCGTGTAAGGGCCGGTTAGCGGGTGAGCACGTCGCGCCGAGGGGCCAAACGCGACCCTGCGACAGCGGCAGCTCCGGCGCGGCTTTTTGCGATCCGCTGGAACAGATTGTTAGCCAAAAAAATCATAAATGTATTATTTCTATGTCTTCAAAGCTATGTTTAAAGAACTCAGCAACAAGCCTTCGATGACATCTATCGGGAGTTGGTTCGCTGCACAGCAAGCAAGCCATATGAAGTTCTGATGAACTCAGCAAAGTATGGGCCTTTCTCGATATTAACAAGTCGTTAAATCGCTTTTCATACTCTGGCCAAGTTATTTCTTTTTTCTTATAGGCATCTAATATTTGTTTTGTCGGGGCAAGCAGGGGTTTATGCATGTAGTCACAGTCACATATTTTTTTTAAAAAATATATTAAGTCGTCTTTCTTTGTAAAACCTGCCAGTTGAGAAACATTATTTAAACGAATATCGATCAGTTTTACTACACCAGATTTTTTAAGTTTTCCAAAAAATGTTTCTGCATTCTTTTTTGTGAAGCCTATTGTAAATAATTTGATCTTATTCATTGTCAAATCCTGTATGATTGGCCATATATGTAGCCTCGTTTTCTGCTACGTAAGCGATTCTTGCCTCTTGTCGGGAATATGCTTCTGCAAGTCTTTCTGAGTCTTTCATGAAAAGATCAGGTTGCTCTAAATGGAATAATTTCATTAACCGAAATTCGGTTTCTGTATGGTTCTCAAAAGTATTAGCATCAATGATATGATAAATTTGAATTTGATATTTTTTGAGACTTTTACAAATCAAGATTGTCCTATGACAATTTATTGGATCTTTCTCAGCACACATTAGTGAAATTGAAAATTTTTCTGTACATTTCAGAAGACGATCAATACCCTCCTGAAACAAAGGGTGCTTAGATATTAATTCATAATCAGCTTGTCCATTTTTGTAGCATTCAGGAGCCTTAATTCTTGCCCCAATATTGTCGCCAAGAAAAACATATTCTATATGCCTGTTTATTAAAGCTTTTTTCAAATTCTCTCTGTTGAATTGTGGTTTAAACTTGCTATAAGGTTGCGACCGAACATCAGCTATTGCTGTTATGTTAAATTTCTCTAAAGTCGCAATAAACGATTCAATGGTATGCGATGCATAACCAATCGTATGTATTTTTTTATTATATTGTTCCATCATCAAAAATATAATACACCAGCAACTAATTTAGAGTGCCAGCCGTTATGAAAAATGCCGAGTGATATCGCTAAATATAAACAATTTGTATTTTTCAGCAATGCTTCATTCTCGTTGTATTTTTGAATAAAATCAATGTCTGTAATCGGTAGGTCATAATGATTATGGTTGAATACAAAATCTATTCTGAGTTGCCCATCGGAATCTCTTTTATTTACCTGAAAATCAGTGACTTTTATTAATGTTAGAGAATGCCCAACCGAATCAATGACATCCTCTGATACCGCTTTCCCTCTATTACCAAATAGATAATATTGGCCCATGTCAATAAGCCTATCCAAATTTTCTTCAGATAGTCTTATACTTCCGATTTTCTTTATCGATTCCGGTTTAAAGGTTGCATTTTCAGATTGATAACCATTAGGGCATAATTCTTCAACATCAATCTCTATGATATCCATCAATTTGATCCCGCCGACCAGATCCTCGCCAACAGCACCATGTTGGAATTTGGAAATAGGTCTCAACCACTTTGGCTTTCCTTCTTTTTCGACAGGTTGATATACATTAGCATCTTTTTTGACTTCAATTCCAGCAATACATCTTTCTCCGAATTTTTTCGAATTGGCTAAGCAGATAAATAAGGTTTTCATCTTAGCTCCTAAGTCTTTATACGCCGGAGATCAGCCACCGAGTTTACAAGGTCGATGGGCCTCATTGTTAGCCGTCCTTCGGTGCATAGATGTCCGTGCCTATGCTCTTCACGAACTCTTCCGCCCATGAAAATTCTTTGAATGCAGATATCACGTGCCGCGTAGCCATAAATACCTGCCCAGAATTTTCGTGTTGCACCATTTCATCCGTAAACGGGACAGGAGATAGACACGAATCTATCTTCTTGATTGACGCCCAGTGCCTCGGCTCCCTGCAATAAAGAACGTATGACGGTGTAAGTGGAAAGACTATATAGCTACCGCTGGAAAACATTCAAGGGCCTTTAAGCCACATTCGGTTATCTCCTGTTTTGAACGCTATTGGATTATCTGATGTCCAAGACGGTGTATTTGTTCGATTTCTTGTGTAGATCCATATTGATCCAAAAATCCTCTGCGCAATCGATTCAACCAAACCGCCACTACATAGTATCTGTGCATGTAAATTGGTCTTTTCTTGTTCAGATATTCCATTTTTGTAAGATCCGTTTTCTAGGGCAAACAGAGCGAGAATGTCTCTTTGCTCAGACGTTCTCAAGAACTGTACTGCAATAAAATATGACAAGGTCCAACGATCCTCGTCCTCAATGTCCAAATAATCCATTGGCTGCATCGTATCAAACAGTTCAATACAGCTACGGAGGATACTTGCTGCTTTACCCTCAAGATTTGCTAAATCATTTTCCAGAAATAGAGGATCAACTTCAGTTCCGATGAATTCGGGGCACGGTAAAAATGCGTCCCTGCTGCAACTCTGTTCGAAGTAGTTTGGAATACTTTTTGTGATTTCTTATCCCATATGCAAATTCGGCCAGATTGTTCACAGAAGTATTTTAAATAGAATTGAGGTACATAGTGATGTAGTCTAGGCTCACTCATATGGGCCACCTGTTGACGGCTAATGCCGAGCTGACGCGGGGCGCAACCGGCTAACGGCTCGTAAGGGCTGGTTAGCGGGTGAGCACGTCGCGAAGCGCCCGGCAACAATTGGTTATTTTGTAAACTTGCCCGATATATCGATATTTGGGAACTGAACAGGTAAGTTTGCCTATCGTCAAAATTTAATGTGTCTTCTATCAGTTGCCGCAAGAAATGTCAATGAAGAAGTAAAGTTCAAGGGCTGGGAGGCCGGCAGGTTGGCTTTCAGGCTGTTTGATGCTCAGCGGATTCTTTACAGCTTCGAGTAACTATCTGCCCATCCTACAGCATCCACATAAAGCTCTGGGAGGGTTTCCTCACGAACTTGTATTTTTGCGGCCATCTCAGAAACCCGCGTCCAGTCTCCCACTTCATAACTGCGGGCGAGTTCGAGATAATTTGTCAGTACCCCTGTGCCTTTGACCAGGGTCTCCTTGATGGTTTCCGAGAAGGGCAGCTTTTCCATGAGATTCTCCATGGTATCATCCAGAATGGCATCAATGAGGGAAAAAAGCCCTATGGTAAAGAGTTCCGAATCATCTGTACGGTGCCGGCTGAACTTCCCCAGTAGCTCACAGAGCTTGGCCCTGATAATAGAAGTCCGAACAAGCTCTTCCGGCTTATCAGAAGCCAATTTCGCCATAATTATCAAGGACAGGAAATGCTTGAGCCCCTTTTCTCCCAGCAGAACAATGGCTTGCTTGATGGAAGAGATCTCTCCAAGCCGTTTGAAATACGCCGAATTCATATAACGCAGCAGCTTGTAAGAGATAGACACGTCACGCGCAAGGAGTTTTTGTATTTCGTCAAAATCAAAATCTTCCCTGTTTGCTTCGGCCATGATCTGCAAGAGATTGATCTTAGACGGGGAGATGTCTTTGGCCTTCAAGATCTCAGGCTCGCTAAAAAAATAGCCCTGGAAGTAGTCAAATCCCATTTCCAGCGCCTTGTTGAACTCCTTGTGGGTTTCTACCTTTTCAGCCAAGAACTTGACAGGATAGGCAGTCAATTTTTCCATATGTTGTTCGATTTCTTCAATAGAAGATGCCCTGAAATCGAGCTTTATGATTTTTGACAAGGCGATTAAGGGCTTCAAGTCGGATTTATAAAAGAAATCGTCCAGGGCAATTTGATATCCTTTCTCAAAGATCTCCTGGCAGGCATTGACCACCTCTTGATTCGGCTCCACATCTTCGAGGACCTCCACCGTGATTTTTTCGCGTGGGAACATCGCCGGGACCTTCCTTACCAACAGTTCCTGGGGGAAGTTGATAAACGCCTTCTTGCTGCCTGAAATGTTTTCGATGCCCATGGTGAAAAAACTGTTGGACAGAAGCTTGGATGTGGCCGTATCCCCGTCTATGTCAGGAAAGGCATTGGTCATGCCACCGCGAAAAAGAAGTTCATACCCATATATCTTCTTCTTTTTGTTGAATATCGGCTGTCTCGCTACATATACTTCCATGAGTTCTGCTCTTTTCTTGCTGGTGCCTTAAGACAGATCCAAGCGCTTGTCGGAAACGGCCAACAACGCAACCAGCAATTTTCACGCCAAACGTTCATGATATAATTGCGAGAAGCAAAGCGATGAAGCAGTCTTGTCACTCAAGAATTGCTTCGCTTCACTCGCATTGACCAGTGGTTATTAACAACATTATTATAACCGGATAGCTTCGCACCACCGCTGTCCCTCTCTTGGCTCTTCACGGCCCTTTCCTTGACACACAACCCCGCTGTTCTTATTTATTGACCCAAAACAAGCCGAGCGTACATTGCCAGTAAACAGTGTGGAGGTTTTCCGAGAGGATCTTTATTCCATTTTCTGTAAATGAGGAACATATGAAAATCGTTTCTGATATTCCTGGTGCAGAAGATTATACAACCTTCATTTTCGAATGCACCGGCGAGAAGTTAGAGCTGGAAACTGCAAGAGATTTATGGCCGAAAATCTTGCAGCATAAATGGCTCCTGTCCGAAAAGCTGGGCCGAGATGTGGGAACCAAGGTAGCCTGTGTGGATTTTATGGAAAACGTCGAGCCCATGCATCAAGATGATCACGACGCGAAAGGGATTCAACTTCTCAAAGAGCTGGGGGCCCAGATGGTAAACCAATCGGTCTGGGATACCATATCTGAAACTCAGCCGCCCAAACAGGTCGTGAAGAAAAGAATAATCCTTCCTCTAATAGAGACGGATCTTGCCCGCAAACACGGCGTGGTTCAACCACGGACTATCATCTTTTTCGGTCCTCCGGGTACTGGCAAGACCCACTTCGTTCGGGCCATCGCAGGAGTGCTTCAGTGGTGGTATGTTGAAGTTAGCCCCAGCACCTTGATGGCTGAGGGAGAAGATCGTCTGGGTGCGAACCTCAAGCATTTAATGGAAAAGGTCCGAAACTTGGATGAAGCAGTGGTGTTTATAGATGAATTTGAGGAAATCGCAGGCAGCCGGGATAACGCTTCCAGGATTGACAAATCGATCACCAACGAGTTCCTCAAACAGATACCCCTGTTGAAGAGGCAAGAAAGAAAGAACCTTTTTGTATGTGCAACCAACTACATCCGGCAACTCGATGCAGCCCTGCTGCGGCCAGGTCGTTTTGACTGCATCATTCCCGTGGGCCTGTTGGATGGCCAAACTCGTCGAACCATCTTAGAGCATTACCTAGCAAACACTAATCGGGGCGATGTTGATGTGGATAAAATTGTCTCAATGATTGCGCTCTTCACTCCCGCAGATATCGAGTACCTTTTTCTCAAGGTCAGACAAATGGCCTTCGAGAGGGAATACGTCAACGGAGAGGACAGCCGAGTCACAACGGAGACGTTCTTGGAGATGATCCCTAAGGTTTCGTCAACACTCACTGGTGAAATCATTGAGGAATTCGAACAGGACTGTGTGCACTATACTCGATATTGATTCGCGAAATTTCAGCACCCCCGGCTCTCGCACTTGACAATCTGAAGCCGAATTAAATATAGTTTCCAAAAATGGTAGTTAGTTCTTGCAAAACATAACAACCCCCAGAAGGTTAGCACTGTGGGACTGATACAGGCTTCATGCTTCGTGTGAGATATGCGTCGGCGTGGAGCCTTTTGCGTTTGCGGAGCCTTGTTTTTTGAGGAATTGGAGGACTTTCTGATGGCCGGAGAACCGAGCTATGAAGAGCTCCAACAAAGGATCAAGGAGCTAGAGAAGGAAGTCGCCAAATGCAAACGCGCAGAGGAGGAGCTGCACCAGAGCGAGGAGAAATACCGCCTGCTTATTGACAATTACGGTAACCCTATCACGGTTTTTGACAGTGATGGAATTCTCCTGTTGATAAATATTGCAGGAGCCAAGAATTTAGGTGGAATGCCTAAAGATTTTATTGGAAAGTCAATGCACGAACTTTTTGCTGACATGGCTGATATTTACATGGAGAGAAATCGTAAGATCATCGAGTCGGGGATCGGATATGATTTCGAGGACATATTCGAACTCCCTTCGGGTAAACGATGGTTTTGGTCCAACCTCCAACCCGTCAAAGGCCCCGACGGCAAAGCATTTGCTGTTCAGATTATTTCTCATGACATCACTGACCGCAAGCGCACAGAGGAGAAGCTGCTAGAGAGCGAAGATAAGTACAGTACGCTGGTCGAAAATTCGTTGACCGGTATCTATATTGACCAGGACAAGAAGGTTGTGTTTGCCAACAGGAAATTCGCCGAGATCTACAGGTATCAAAGGAAGGAGCTGGTGGGCATGCAGGTGTGGAGACTGGTCCACCCTGAGGACAGAGCTTTAACCAACGAAATAAGGGCAAAGAGGCTGAAAGGACAAGACGCGCCATTCGAATACGAGGCCAGGGGTCTGACAAGGGACGGTGAGACCATTTGGATCAAGAGGAGAAACACCCTGATAGAATATAGGGGAAGACCTGCTATATTGGGTAACATCGTTGAGACCACTGAACAAAAGAGGGCACAGGCAGAACTTCGAAAGACAAACGAGGAGCTTAAAAACTTCGTCCATGTTGTGTCCCATGACCTGAAAATCCCCATCATTTCCATCCAGGGATTAAGTTTTAGGTTGGCCAAGAGCTGTAAAGACGAATTGGGGGACAAAGGCCGAAAATACCTTGAACAGATTAAGGCTAGTGCCCGCCGCATGGAGATACTGGTCTCTGATCTGCTGTCGTTGTCAAGCATTGGGCAGGTAGTGTCCACTAGCGAGGATGTTTTATCTCTTGAGATTGTTAGAAATGTCGCCTCAGGCCTCCAAGACAGGCTGAAGCAAAAGCAGATAGAGCTTATTGTAGGGGACAATCTTCCTACGATCTGCTGTGACGGAGGAAGGATCTACCAGGTTTTTGAGAATCTTCTGTCAAATGCCATTAAGTTCACAGGTGCTGCTGGGCAGCCTAAGGTTGAAATCATATACAAAGACAGGGGAAGGTTTCATGAGTTTTGCGTAAAGGACAATGGCATTGGGATAGACCAGAGACATCACCTAAAAATATTTGAGATGTTTCACAGGTTGAAAGAGATGCAAGATGAGGAGGGAACAGGACTCGGACTTTCAATTGTAAAGAGGATTGTAGATAACCACGGAGGAAGAATCTGGGTAGAATCTGAAAAAGCCAAAGGGGCGGCCTTCTATTTTACTCTACCCAAGCTGCCGACATCCCATTAGTAAGACCTTTATTGTCGCTTTCCGAGGTTATGCAAAACTCTCATTAGACTCTCTCCCTTTTCTTGATACGGATGATTGAGAAGCAAATCGATTCACTACAAATATATTTTTTCGAAAACCTCTTGAGGTGCAACGGAATTCGTCATTTTGTGTCCACTCGCAATGGTGGTTACAGCAAGCAGCCGTGCAGTTCTTTGAATCTGGGATTCAATGTTAGAGATGATCCGGAAGACGTCTTGAAAAACCGTAAGGCCCTGGCCCAAGCCCTGGGGATTCCACTGGCCAGCCTGACTACCGCCAAGCAAATCCATGATTGTCGTGTAAAGGTTGTATCGGAAAAATTTAGAGGCAGAGGCGCGTTAGATTACACCGGAGCCATCAATGCGACAGACGCCTTGGTGACGGATGCGACAGATGTTTGTCTCACGGTGCTGTTGGCTGATTGTGTGCCGATTCTCCTTTATGAACCCGTAAAGAGGGTGGTCGGCGTTGTCCATGCCGGGTGGAAGGGTACCCTTCGGTTAATAGCCCAAAAAACGGTAAATGTTTTGCGTAGACACTTTGGCTGCTCTTCCAAAGACATTCTTGTCGGAATCGGGCCCTCTATCGGAGCATGTTGCTTTCAGGTTGGCCCTGAAGTCATCTGTGAGGTCGAGGATGTTTTCGGAACCAAGCAGGGTTATGTCAGAAACGAATCTGCAGACGGCCGGGGTTATTTTGATTTGTGGACAGCCAGCTTTAGACAGCTTGTTGCGGCTGGTATTCCCGAGGAGAACATAGAATTAGCAAAGGTATGCACCTGTGATCACTTAGATTTGTTCTTTTCTCACCGAGGTGAAAAAGGAAAGACTGGAAGATTTGGTGCCGGTATTTCTATTTGCTGATCTTTTTTGAGCCTTGCGATCCGTACCACTCGATCTGGCGACACATGCCGCGGATCATCCTCACATCACGGGGCTGGAGGCCCACCCTGGAAAAAAAGCGACGGATTTGCTGCATCCAATAGTCAGGGTTTTCGGGGTTGATAAAGCTTATGTTGACGAAGGTCCTTTTTAACTGTTCATACATAGCCTCAAGTTCTTGACGAGTGGCCAAGCGAGGACCAACGGGCCGTGCCTGCTCCCGGCTGGCCAGAAAGACCTCATAGCAAAGGATCATCACCGCCTGGGCAAGATTCAGAGATGAAAACGCTCCGGTCGGAATGGTGACCAGGGCATCACACAGCATTAATTCATCATTCGTGAGGCCCCAGTTTTCAGGGCCAAAGAGAACGGCTACGCGGTTTTGCTTGGATATAGAAATAACCTTTTCGGCCACTTTTCGAGGATCTGATACAGTAGGTCGTTTGCGCCCTACCCGTGCTGTTGTGCCCACCACGTATTGAAACGAAGCCAGAGCTGCACTCAGGTCTTCAAATACCTCCATGGTTTCTACCAGGTCAGCAGCAAAGTGAGTGGCCATCTTGAGTATCCTCGTCAGGTCGCAGTCGCGCGGGTCCACCACGATCAGTTGGCTGATGCCCATATTGCATGCGGCGCGAGCGGCCGCACCTATGTTTTCAGGATAACTCGGCCTATGGAGCACGATGACAATGTTCTTGAGATTTGGTTCCGGCTTGTTCGGGTCGGGAAGTTGCAGGAAAGGGGTTAGGCCCAGACGCATTTCTTTACTTGTGTCAGTTCAGTGTCTTTCACAGGATAAATATGATAAACCAACTCGTCAGGGGAGAACCAGAGCTTAATCTCTCTTTCCGCATCTTCCGGATTGGCAGAGGCATGGATGGCGTTTTCGTAAATCCCCAAAGTTGTAATTCTTCCGTAGGCACCCCGAATAGATGAGGGGTCAGCCTCTTCAGGGTTGGTAGCACCACAGATTGTCCGCACCTTTTGAATAGCATCTTCTCCGTGGTAAACCAGAGCCATGACTTTTCTTCTTTCGTGGTACTCACCCATGATGTACTTTATCAATACTTCAAAAAAAGGCTGATCTTTCAATGCTGCATAATGTTGTTCAGCCAATTCTTTGGTTACCCGGGCTATTCTCGCCCCGGCGATCTCCAGACGTGTCTCCGACAGTCGCGTAAGGATGTTGCCGGTAAGAGATTTTTTCAAACCATCAGGCTTGATCAATACCAATGTTTGCTCAACAGCCATTGCAATAACCTAATATGATGGAAAAATAGTCTCTCCCTGCTTGGGCGAGGATAGGGGAACGCAACTTATGTGTCAAGGAAATATGGTAAAAGGTGTCAGTACCCTTCGTGGCGATTTAGAACATCTTCGTAAGGCTAAACAGTTACTTTTTTTCCTGTCTATTGGGCCTTGAAAAGGCTTTGATGGATAAGGTTCTGTGTGGTATCATTAAAAATTCCTACATGGGCGAGCAAGAAAGTTGGTAAGGGTTTAAGCTTTTTGAAAGCGCTAGAGTTTTACGTAAGTTGAAATTATTGTGACGATTTGGTAAACGTCTAATATGTCAAAAGAATTAGTCATAAACGCAACAGAACATGAAACACGAGTTGCCTTTGTGGAAAATGGCACTCTCCAGGAGCTCTTTGTTGAAAGACCTACAGGCTATGGCATAGCGGGCAACATTTACAAGGGCAGAGTCCTGCGCGTGCTTCCAGGGATGCAAGCGGCCTTTGTGGACATAGGGTTGGATCAAGCCGCCTTTATTTACGTTGCCGACGTCCTGAACAATTATCAGGAATTTGAGCAACTTATGCAGTCGTCTTATGAGGAAGAAGAAAGTGATTCTCCGGAGCCAGATCCTCATGAACGGCCCCCTTCTCTTGATCAGGCCTTCATGATTGAAGAGCTTCTCCATGAAGGCCAAGAGGTCATGGTCCAGGCATCCAAGGCACCTATCGGTAATAAGGGGGCCAGGATTACATCACGAATATCACTGCCAGGTCGTTTACTGGTTCTTATGCCTACTACGGATCATATCGGGGTCTCGCGGCGGATCGAAGATGAAAATGAGCGAAAACGTTTAAAAGAGACTCTGGCAGCCACAAGGCCGGAAAGCTATGGCTTTATTGCCAGGACTGTCAGTGAAGGGATTGGCACGGAAAAGCTCGTCAATGAAATGAAGTTTCTGGTGTCTTTGTGGGAAGAGATCCAGAAAAAAAGTGCAAAGGCCCCTGTACCCAACCTTCTGCACAAAGAACTCAATGTGACTCTGAGGGCTGTTCGGGATCTGTTTACTCATGAAGTAGACAAACTCGTGGTTGATTCCAAGTCAAAACATGAAGAAATCTTGCGGTTTCTGGATACGTTCATGCCGAGACTCAAGGGCTCGGTCGAGCTGTACGAGGAGAGTGAGCCGATTTTCGATGCCTACAATCTCGAATCTGAGATCTCGCGTGCTCTCAAGAAGAAAGTTTGGCTCAAATCGGGGGGATATATTGTGATTGAGCATACCGAAGCATTGGTCGCCATTGATGTCAACACAGGCCGATTCGTGGGTAAGCACAATTTGGAAGAGACTATCCTGAAGACTAATCTGGAGGCGGTCAAGGAGATTGCGTACCAAATAAGGTTACGAGATATAGGTGGTTTGATCATAGCCGACTTCATCGACATGGAGAAGAACTCAAACCGAGAGAGAGTTTACAACAGTATGAAAGACGCACTGAAAAAAGACCGGAGCAAGACAAATGTCTTGCCCATGTCGGAGCTGGGACTTATCGAAATGACCAGGAAGCGGACCCGGGAGACGCTCAATCGTATGCTTTGTGAACCATGTTTCTACTGCGAAGGGGAGGGGTATCTACAGTCGAAGCAGACAATCTGTTACAATATTTATCGAGACATGCGACGAGAGTCTCGTGAGATGATGGGTGAATGTATCAGTCTGAAGGTGCACCCGGAGATTGCCGACCTGCTGTTGGGGGAAGAACGGGGCATCGTGGAGTCTCTGGAACAATGGTTGAAAAAGGAAATCATTATCCGTCCAGAAGCTCATTTTCATGTTGAGCAATGGGAGATGGATGAAATCTACAAGAAATGAGTTGACAATCTTGGGAGAAAGAATTTAAAAATAGAAGTTTATAAAATATAGCCCGGCAGAGCCGGAATCAAAAAGGGCAAACAAAATTTACCACGGCTTGTAAGAGCTTTGCATAACCACTTTGAGCGAGCATTATGAACTTTTTGGGGCACCCATCCGGGCGAAGTGAACGGCCCACATCAGTGGGCAAATCCTGAACTGTTTGAGGCCATTAGGCCGAGTTTTTAGGATTTAGTGAGCAAGCCCATGGATGGGTCAAAAAGCTCATAGGAAAGAGTGAGAAGGGGTTGTGCAAAGGTTTCCTTATGAAAAGGCGTGTATGTCTTTTTTTTGACAGAAAAACGACAGATTCTCAACCGACGGACTAATTATGGAAGGCTAATCCAGTAGAAGATAGCACATTTGGAAAGGTTGTTGACATGTATGCCATAGTTTCAACAGGTGGGAAACAGTACAAGGTTGCCCCAGGGCAAACCGTCAGGCTTGAAAAGATTCCGGGTGATGTCGGCTCACCAATATCACTTGATCGCGTTTTGATGCTTTCAGATCAAGAGTCCGTGAAGGTCGGCCGACCAACGCTGCCTGGTGTAACTGTTGACTGCCACATTGTGGAACAAGATAAGGCCAAGAAGATCGTCGTTGCTAAGTATAAGCGGCGCAAGCGTTATCGAAGAAAGCAGGGCCATCGGCAACACTACACGGCACTTGAGATCGACACCATTAGACAAGATTAAAAACCATACTCGAGGAGCAATAAGGCCATGGCACATAAGAAAGCAGGCGGCAGCTCAAGAAACGGGCGAGACAGTAGCGGCCAGAGGCGTGGTGTTAAGCGTTTCGCCGGGCAGTGGGTCTCGGCAGGCAACATTCTCGTGCGACAGCTGGGGACCAAAGTCCACCCTGGAAATAACGTGGGTATGGGCAAGGATTACACCCTCTTTGCCAAGATCGATGGTATCGTCAAGTTTGAACGAATGGGACGATCCAGGAAAAAGGTGAGTGTCTATTCTGCGTCAGCGTAAAATCGTTTTTCGCCGAACGATTTATGACAGGTGTTAGCTTGTGTGTCCATAATGACTCTCCATCCAAGAAGAACAGCCTCCGTTTGACCTCCAAGGCACCATCCGTTGAAGTATTGCACCAAAGGCGTGTCCCGCCATGCCCTCCTGATTTTTTCCCAGGAAGGTGCGCAAACTTGACTTTCCCGAGATGCTCCGGGACCTCTTATTTGTGTTCTGAGCATGTAGAGGCAACAGGGAGGCTTTTGTAACCGGTTGCAATGAAGTTTGTTGATGAGGCGCTAATTATTGTGCAGGCCGGTTCCGGCGGCGACGGTTGTGTGAGTTTTCGACGAGAAAAGTACGTGCCTAAGGGAGGACCGGACGGAGGTGATGGAGGAAAAGGGGGCGATGTAGTTTTCAAGACGACATCTCGAATCAACACCCTTTACGGCTTTCATTTCAACAGACACTTCAAGGCTAAAAGGGGCGCCCACGGACGCGGGAAAAATCGGTCAGGAAAAGATGGTGAGGACTTGGTCATTGAGGTTCCCGCAGGGACGTTGATAAGTGAGGCTGAAAGCGGCCGGGTTCTTAAGGATTTTTCTGGCGGAGACGAGTCTTTCCTTGCGGTCACCGGTGGCCGTGGGGGCTTGGGAAATCAGCATTTTGCATCCTCCAGAAATCAGGCACCAAGACATGCTCAGAAGGGCGAGCCCGGGGAGACGGTTACCCTTAAGTTGGAGCTCAAGCTCCTGGCTGACGTGGGCATCATCGGGTTGCCCAATGCGGGCAAATCGACCCTCATCTCTCAGATGTCTTCAGCCCGTCCCAAGATTGCCGACTATCCATTTACTACTTTGACACCGTCGCTGGGTGTGGTTGAGTCCGATGAGACAGAGCCTTTTGTGATCGCCGATATTCCCGGCCTCATGGAAGGAGCTCACCGTGGGGTGGGACTGGGAACAAGATTTCTTAAACACATGGAGCGAACCAGGTTCTTGCTCCACCTGATTGATGCGGCAGCCTTGCCACCAGATGACCTTCTCGGACCATACCGGGTTGTCAATCGGGAACTGGAGCTGTTTAGCCCAAGACTTGCTCAAGAGCCTCAGCTCATTGTGTTGAACAAGGTAGACAAGCCGGAAGGCAGGGCATTGGCGAGTAAGGTTCGCAAATGCCCGGAGATCTTGAATCAAGATATCTGGACCATTTCAGCACTCACAGGGGAAGGGTTGGGTCCATTGAAGGCGCACTTGGCGCGACTTGTGGAAGCCGCAAACCAGGCCTGTCAAGAACAATAACAGGATTCACTAGTACCCTTGTTTCTTCATTCTGTTTACGCTCAATTAGGGTAACAGGATTAACCAGTAGAATGACTACAAAACAGGAACGAATAGAGATACGAAAAGAATTGTTCAGCCGTATCAAACGGGTTGTGATCAAGGTGGGCACAGGTGTCCTGACAGGTGATCATGACCTGAGAATGAGAGTCATCGGCCAGCTCGCCCGGCAGATATCATGGCTTATGAATCAGGGGCTTCAAGTGATCCTTGTAAGCTCAGGGGCTATAGGCTCCGGTGTGAGAAAAGTGGGTATGACACAGATGCCGGCCGATATCCCACACAAACAGGCAGCCGCGGCCGTTGGACAACCCAGCCTCATGCTGGCCTATGAAAGGGCCTTTGCCAGGTACAAGAAAAAAGTCGCCCAAATTCTACTAACCCGAGATGATCTCTGCAATCGGAGGCGTAACCTCAACGCTCGCAATACGTTGAATGTCCTTCTGGGCTGGGAGATTCTGCCGATCATCAATGAGAACGATACCGTGGTTGTTGACGAGCTTAAGTTTGGAGACAATGATAACTTGTCGGCCATGATTACGCACTTGATGGACGCCCAGATGCTGATCAATCTAACGGATATTGACGGCTTATACGACAAGGATCCCCAGGTCTACAAAGACGCCTCCCTGGTGCCCATGGTCTCAAAGATCGACCGGGCCATGGAGCAAGCGGCATGCGATATTCCAGGGGCTCTTGGAACTGGGGGGATGTTGAGCAAGGTTCAAACAGCGAAAAAAATAACCACAAGTGGGATCCCGATGGTGATTGCAGGCGGTGTCAAGCCCGACATCCTGAAAAACTTGTTTCAGGGAAAGGACACGGGGACCCTTTTTCTGCCCAGAAGGCAAAAAATGGCTAGCAGAAAATGCTGGATCGCCTTTACCCTCGAAGCGAAGGGTGATATTAAGGTCGACAGAGGGGCCGCCAGGGCCATTTGCAGAGATGGCAGGAGCTTGCTGCCTATCGGCATCTTGGACGTGGAGGGCACCTTCAACGAAGGTGCCATGGTTCGTTGTGTAGACCCAGACGGTGTTCCCTTTGCCAGGGGGTTGGTGAATTACAAGTCGCGTGATATCAGGCAGCTTAAGGGCCTAAGAACCAACCAGATCGAAAAACGACTTGGGCACAAGCACTATGATGAAGTGATTCACAGAGATAACCTGGTAATCACCCTGGACGAATCGGAGGAAGCCTCATGTCAATAGAAGGGACAGTTCGTGAAATGGCCCGGGCTGCAAAAAATGCGGCCAAAGTGGTATCCGTTTTGGGCACAGATAAGAAAAACGAAGCCTTGGATCGCACCGCTCAGAAGCTCCTTGACCGCGCTGGAGCCATCAAGGAGGAAAACGAAAAAGATCTGGCATACGGAAAGAAAAAAGGGATTTCAGATGCCATGATCGATAGGCTCACCGTTACTGATGGTGTGATTGAATCCATGGCAAAAGGCTTGCGCGATGTTATAGGACTCCCCGACCCCGTGGGAGAAGTCACCGGCATGTGGCTCCGTCCGAATGGTCTTCAAGTCGGCAGGGTCCGCATCCCCCTGGGTGTTATCGGGATGATATACGAGGCAAGGCCGAACGCCACTATTGATGCCGCCGGGCTCTGCCTAAAGGCGGGCAATGCTGTGATTCTGCGTGGTGGTTCAGAGGCCCTTCATTCGAATGCAGCCCTGGCAACTATCATACAAGAGGCGCTCCGGGAAACAGGCATACCGGAAGGGGCCGCCCAAGTGGTTCCTGTCAGGGATAGGGCTGCCGTCAATGCCCTCCTGGCGCAAGATGCGTCTGTGGACCTGATCATACCGCGGGGTGGAGAGGCCTTGATCCGTTTTGTTGTGGAAAATTCCAAGATCCCCGTGCTCAAGCATTACAAGGGAGTATGCCACGTTTATGTGGACGAAAGTGCAGACCTCGGCATGGCCGAAGAGATTTCGTACAATGCCAAGGTGCAGCGGCCGGGTGTGTGCAATGCCATGGAGACCCTCGTGGTCCATGAAGCTGTGGCCGAATCCTTTTTGCGGCAAATGGCAAAGCGTTTTGCAGAGGCGGGCGTGGAGCTTCGAGGATGTCCCAGGACTTGTCAGATTGTGCCGGAGGCCAGAAAGGCTACTGAAGAGGACTGGCTGGCGGAGTACCTCGACCTTATCCTTGCCGTCAAGGTCGTTCCTTCCATGGATGAAGCTATGGAACACATTGCCCTGTACGGTTCGGCGCATACAGAGGCGATTGTGACGTCAGATTATGGGCGGGCCCGACGATTCCTGCGGGAGGTGGATGCCTCAGTCGTTCTGGTAAACGCCTCCACACGGTTCAATGACGGCGGCGAACTCGGTTTGGGTGCTGAGATCGGAATCAGCACCTCCAAGCTCCACGCCTATGGCCCTATGGGACTTCAGGAGTTGACCACTACCAAGTTTGTGGTGTTTGGGGATGGACAGGTCAGGACATAAGGGGTGTTTGTGCGTTTAGGCCTTTTTGGCGGGACCTTTAATCCTATTCACATTGGCCATCTCAGAGCTGCAGTGGAAGTCCGTGAAGCTTTCGACCTAGACAAGCTTTTATTGATACCTTCGGCCTGCCCGCCTCACAAGAATGTCAGAAATATAGCCAGTGCTGAGGACCGCCTTGAAATGGTTCGTCTGGCCGTTCAAGGTGTGCCCCAAATTGAAGTCACTGATGTGGAGCTGGTAAGGTCCGGGCCCTCCTATACCATCGAGACGTTGCGACACTTTCGGGATCAGCTTGGGCCTCAAGGCACTATCCACTTTCTTGTGGGACAGGATGCATTCTCGGAAATAACTACTTGGAAATCGTACCATCAGCTTTTTGCCACAGCTCATTTTATTGTAATGGCCCGACCCGGGTCTAAAGTGGAAAGCCTGGAAAGTTTTGTCCACACCCACGTATCGAAGGACTATAAGTACGACGAGACATCCTGCCGATACATGCACCCGCGCTGGCACTCTATCTATTGTTTCAAGATCACTCACCTGGACATTTCAGCTACGCAAACCAGAAATTGGATTAGGCAAGGCCGTTCGGTCCGTTTTCTGATCCCCGACTCGGTTGAAGGCTTTATCAAGAAAAAGGGACTTTACCGATGACACTGGCCTGCGATCCAGCTATTGACCAGTATGTCAAGGCAGTTATGGGGATGAAGGCCCTTGACGTGGTTGTGCTTGATCTGCGCGGGTTGGCTTCCTTTGCAGATACTTTCATTATATGCAGTGGCCGCTCTCATCGGCAGGTTTCGGCGATTGCGGAATCCGTGCAGCAGGACCTCAAGGCGAAGGGGATCAACTCTTTGGGCATAGAAGGTCTCCGGGAAGGGCACTGGATACTAATGGATTATGGAGACGTGATCATTCATGTCTTTTACGCACCTATACGGACATATTATGACCTTGAGGGCCTGTGGTCAGATGCCGAACGGATCGAGCTTGGTGATGCCGAGCAGGCCCTTGATGCATAACTAACGCTGGTGCCTATCATTAGCTCATGAAAAAATCGGCGTCCAGACCTCCGGAAAAGGGAGAGGTTCCTCCGGGCCTCAGTCCCAAAGAACTGTTGACGGTTCCCGGTAAAAAGGCCCTCGAACTTATCCTTTATTCCATGACGCCCGCACATTTGGTTCAATCCTTGGCCGAAGAGGATCTATTTTGGCTGATCAAGGATATTGGTCCAGAGGATGCCCTGCCTATTTTGTCATGTGCATCCAACGATCAGTGGCAGTATCTGTTGGACTTGGAGCTGTGGCACAAGGACAGACTCGAGATCGATTCTGCCAATCGATGGTTGGGGCTTCTGCTCAAAGCAGATCCGCAAAGATTCTTGATTTGGGGGCTGGGTGAGCACGCTGAGCTTATCGAACTTCTTCTTTTCAAAAGCATCGAAGTCAGAATTAAAAAAGAGGATGAGTCGCCAGCCGATTTTGGCGAGGGGTATTTCACCCTGGACGGCGTATTCTATATTCGTATCATACACGATGAGCAGTATGAGACCACAAGGGAATTCCTTGAACGCCTTGCAGAGCACGACCTTGACAGGTTCCATCAGGTACTGGTGGAATTTGCCGGTGTCCTGCCGGCTGAAGTAGAAGATAATATCTACAGGCTCCGAAATGTTCGATTGGCCGAAAAAGGTTTTCTCCCGTTTGAAGAGGCCATCGGGATCTACCAGCCTCTTAGTTCGGAAAGTCTTGTGCAACAGAGGCCGGAGGTTCAGAAAGTCGTGCGGGAACCGGATCTGCTTCGGGGCGCGCCGGCCACGAACTCGTTGCTCATCCAAGACCAGGGTCTCTTCTATGTAGCCCTGAAGCATATACGAGGCAGCCGTGCCTTGGAGCAGCTCCAGATAGAATTTGCTGGGATGTGTAACCAAATCATATCGGCAGACGGGCTCGTGGCGCGGGAGAAAGAGGACCTGGTGACCGTGGTTAGAAAAGCCTGTGGATATTTGGATATTGGACTCCAGAAACTGACCGGTGCAGACGCGCACAAGGCGGCGGAGTTCATCGAGAAATTTCGTTTGGACCGGATCTTTCGTGTCGGTTACGGTGCGGCCTTGGAGCTAAAATGGAA
>CAZCWQ010000056.1:0-19282 GCA_964502365.1 uncultured Desulfobacterales bacterium
ATATCAAAGAGCGAGGCGAGGTTCTGCAAAGCTCTCGAAATGAAAGGAAGTGCATGTCAATGACATGGACAGCTCGACTACTTAAGCGCAGGATTGGATCCAGTCTTCTTTTCTTTGTTCTTTTGTGCATTCCTTACTTCGGGCTGACTGGCTGCGCCCCTGCGCTTTCCAGACAATTTCGAGCACACGTCAAAGCGCCTATCCCGTTCAAGGCACTGCTCGAAGAAGGAGGGACTTACAAGGGACAAAGGGTGATTCTTGGGGGCTATATATTGGAGTCTGAAAATAGACCCGATGGCAGCCTGCTCACAGTCTTGCAAGCGCCGCTCGACTATCGAAATGAACCGAGATCCCAGGATCTCTCTGAGGGTCGATTCTTGGTGCAAACGGAAAAATTCCTCGATCCGGAGATTTACAGCAAGGATCGCAAACTCACCGTGGGTGGCAAGATGTTGGAAGTCCGCTCACTGCCCCTTGGAAATCGCTCATATACGTATCCTGTCATAGAGGCCGAGGAACTCTATCTGTGGCCCAAAGAACCGCGTTATATCAGGCCTGACTATCCCTACTACTATTATTACTGGCCCTACCCATGGTACTGTTATCCGGGTTATCCTTATCCCTGCTGGCCATGGTAATGTCCAGGAGCTGTTTGGACCCGTCAATCCAGGCGCATTCTTGGGAACCAACGGTCCATTGGTGTCCGGTATCCATAAGGGCTGTGGAGCTCCAAGGCGTGACAGTGCCAACCGGTTTCTTTTTTTGGCGGTGAGGCCGGAAAGGATGAAGCACAATGACGAAGGTAATTGACATGCTGCCATGGTTAGAACAAAAGAAGCGCAAGCTGGAAGATGAGCCGATGCCTGCGGAGGAAGTTCTCGCCCGCCTGCTCGGAAACATCACTGAGGCCCTCGGCGTCATGTTGCAACTCATCCCATCGTGTGAGGAAAAGCTGACCAACGCAGAAAACGAACAGACCAGAAAAGCAACTCGTCTTATGCTTCAGGCTCAGGAACATGCTTGGAGAGTCTTCTTCATGGCCCTGGACACTTGGATCCTGGATAAGAGCACTTTGGTGGCGGTCTGGAGCAAGTTCGGGCCGGGAGGCGACATTTGATACCTTTTTTGTGTGCGACGTAGACCCTTGAGAGCAAGCAAACCGCGGGTACTGGCAAACCCCATATAGCGTCTTGCTTGCTCAGTTGCAAGGAGAGACCAGTGACCGACGAAACAAAAGACCCAATTGACTTGGTGAAACGGCGTGCTGAAAAACTTATCGAACAGGAAAGACGCAAAGAACAGGCAGAGGGGACCCAGAAACTGCTTGACTGGCCTGGGTCGAGGTTTAGAGATGAAGCTGAGTCGATACAGCTGAGTGAGGACATACTTAATCGCGTCAAGATTATGATTAGCGTCATAGCCAGCAATGTGAAGCAGGCCTCTTCGATCCACGATGTTGAGAGATCGTGCTTCGGCCTCGCACTTATTCTTCTGAAGGACCATGACCAGGAGGCATACAAAAGGCTCCTTGCGCTGGTGAGGGAAGCAGCCAACACGCAATGATGCACTTGTATCCAAAGGATGACTTAGAAAGATGTGAACTTTGTGAACATAGATGTGGCGTGAACAGATTAAAGGGAGAAACAGGGGTTTGCAGGGTTACAATGCCAACAGTGGCCTCCGCCACCTTGCATGCAGCACCACCAGAAAGCTACACCGTATTTGTAGCCGGTTGCAACTTCAAGTGCTTGAACTGCCAGAACTGGACAATTTCCCAACACCCGGACAATGCATTCAACCAGAGGGGATATAAGGATCCAAGAGAACTGGCCGAGGAGTGCGTCAGCGAGTTATCCTCTGCAACAGCCAAAATGATGGGGGCTGACAGAATATTCTTTTCAGGGGGAGAACCCACCATTTACCTGCCGTATATTGAAAAGGTGGTTGAAGAAGCAAGAAAGATAAGACCAAATACTAAGATAAACTTCGACACTAATGGATATATGACCGAGAGAAGTCTTGAAAGGGTACTGTCTTTTAGCACATCCATTACTTACGACCTGAAGGCATATGATGACGAGGTTCACCTTGCATTGACAGGGGCGTCTTCACAACCTGTTTTAAGGAATGCTGAGAATATCGGACGACATTCAAAGGACAGACTTTGGGAGTATAGGATACTTGTGATACCGAGAATAAATGAAGACGAAATAAGACCCTTAACGGAATTCCTGGCTGATATCGATACCTCTTTGCAGGTGTGCTTTCTTGCCTTTCGACCAAACTATGTTTTGGAAAACCATGTTGGCGCGACCAGACGTGTTATGGATAGATGCGTGGGTATCGCAAGGGATTCTGGCCTGGAAAATGCTTACTGGTCCGGGCATACGGGCATCTCGGGGACCGTCATGAACGTAAAAAAAGAAGCTAAGGAAAGATACAAGTCAGAAGGGGCCAGGCTTGCTGGTTCATATGCCCTGGCAGCAGGATGTCGAACCCACCCCAGGGGTTGTTCAGCCTGTGTTTCCAGTCAGGCGTGCTTGACCAAGAAGTATATTCCCTGAAGAGCAATGTAGAATTCAAGAGGCGATGAGGGAAATCAATCTGACTGCCCTCAGGCCAGGTGCAGGAGGTCCTCATGACGCTCAAGACTCAGACTGTCATCGGTTTGGTGGGGTTGTCCGTGGTTGATATTGTCATCCCCATACCGATCCTGGGTATGATCTTGCTTTTCGTTGTGCTGCAAAGGCCACCCTGGTTTCTGAAAACAGTACGAGAGCTTTACGAGTTATAGGCAAACTCACTCAGATCTAAAGGAACATTACGATCAAATTCACCTTGGGTTTTGCGCCCGGATCTCCTCCCAGTTGGTTGTTCACAATGTTAAGAATCCATCGGGGGCCAAGCTGGTCGCCAACATTACCATATTGATGTCTTCATGCTCTCTCCAGCTCTTCGTTTCTCTTTGGGTGGGGTCCAGCCAAAATGTCTCGATCAGTTCGCTGAACCGTAAGTAGCTCCTCAGTATTCTGATCTTCGTATGCAACGGATGCCTTTTTCTGAACAGGTAGCCGTTTTTCTCGACCAGTCCATACAGCCTTTCTAGCGCGTGCATTCCAATGGACAACCCAAGTTCTCGAAACGCGAGACGGTAATCAGGGGGAAGGTTGAATGGATTCATTCTTCGGCAAGATGCCAGGCCCGCCACACAAGACTCCAGCAGAGTATCCAGCAAATCAATCTCTTCAAAGTCTCCGCTGACGACCATTTGACCCACTTTGTAGGCGTCCCACAAAAGGCTGCCAATTCCTAGTGAATCGTCTGTTGCCCACTCTTTTCCTGTGCAGATATCGGCCATATCTGCAATCTCCCGATTCAGGTCTGGCCCCGGTCTTTCAGAATGTCTGGCGGCAGTGGCTTGAAGCTGACAGTAGGTTATGAGTCCCTCAAGGGGATCGTGCTGTCCCATGGATGCCACGAGAGGACGGGAAAGGTCGATGCTCATCTTCCAGAACATCCGTTTGTGACCGCTCAACGGCGGCATACACGTGAATCCGGCGTGGGCCGCTTTGGCAAGCTCTATGGCCCACACATTGTAGGTTGCCTTTCCGGTGGTCCGGCTCACACGATTGAGGGCGTGCATCCATTTCGTCAGATAGTGGTAGTACTGCCCGTCGCGATCCCATTCCAGATCTTCGTCGTATGGATCATCCGGCTGCCGTTCGTTCATCTTCTTGCCTATCCGCAGCCCTCCTCTCGTGGGATGCATTCCGCCTTCCTGATCGTCGAGGCCGCTGATCCAGCCGCTTCGGGTATCGTCCTCACGGTGTCGCCCCAGTATCTCGTGAACCTGATCTACAAGGAGCAATGCCAAATTCTTGTATTTGTCGTCGACTGTCTGACGGTAGAGTTCCAGGAAATTACACACTGCAAAGGCGTCGGTCCACAGGTAGCGTCGGGAGGCCTCCCCTACTGCTGAAAGTCCGGTCATATCGGCGAATCCGGCCATCAATTCCTGAACTGTTGTAAGCGACGCTTTCTGTGTCATACCTTCTCTACACCTCATTAAACAGCAGTTAGTTCCCCGGACCTCGCCCCTTCCGACCCCGTCCCTTATACTGACGGGCGTCAGAATCCGCAAGTCTACAAATGGGAGCATCCGTTGAGTTTTTCACTTTAGGAAAGATCATTACTGTGCTAACCAGCTATCATGCCGAGAAAGTCGAGGATGGATGCACTCTGGGCTTTGCATGATATCACTGCCCGAGGCATTAAGCGTTGTAAAACTTTTATGGACAAAACCGACCGCAGTAAATTTTAAGATTGCCTCACAGGTGTGTGATCTGATGCAACTTAAGCCATCTGAGATCTGGGGACCGGGCAAAAAGCGTAAACGCGTTGAGGCAATAAGCCTATTATGCTATTGGGCGGTAAGAGACCTTGGTATCAACATGGCCGAATTGGCGAGACGATCAAAACCGTTCTTGTCATGCGACCAAGTCTGATTGAAATATGGCAACCACAAAACGTTTTCATTCCATGCCCTTTGGCGCTGAAGTTCAAGAAAGTGGGGGTGTCCGTTTCAGGCTTTGGGCCCCACAAGCCCAATGTGTTTATCTCCAGTTAGAGGCACTTGATGGGGACAAGAGATTGCTTCCCATGAAAAACCTGGGCCAAGGATGGTACCATCTGCTCACAGATGACGCTTTCCCTGGGGCCCTTTATCGTTACCACGTTAATAGAGAACTGCTCGTTCCCGATCCCGCTTCCCGCTATCAACCGGAAGATGTTCACGGACCGAGCGAGGTTGTATCTGCGACAGAGTTCCCCTGGGATGACAACACATGGAAAGGGCGTCCGTGGGAGGAGACAATACTTTACGAAATGCACGTTGGCACCTTCACCTCACAAGGCACTTTTGCGGCAGCGGCTGCCAGGCTGGACTACCTTGTGGATCTCGGTATCACAGCGGTCGAATTGATGCCGGTAGCTGATTTTCCTGGAGGGCGGAATTGGGGTTATGATGGCGCCCTCCTGTTTGCTCCAGACAGTTCGTACGGTCGCCCCGAGGATTTAAAACGTTTTGTCCAGACAGCACACCATAAAGGGCTGACGGTATTTCTAGACGTTGTGTACAATCATTTTGGTCCAGAAGGAAACTACCTTCACATCTATGCAGAGTCCTTTTTCACGAATAGACACCAAACGCCGTGGGGAGCGGCCATTAATTTTGACGGACCGGAAAGTCGGACGGTGCGTGATTTCTTTGTTCATAATGCTCTGTACTGGTTAGAGGAATACCATTTCGATGGCCTGCGGATTGATGCGGTTCACGCCATCCAGGACGACTCCCGGCCTCATATCTTGGAAGAGCTGGCACAAAAGGTTTGGGAAACGCCGGGAAAAGAGCGCTACATCCACCTTGTGCTGGAAAACGACAACAACGCGACCAGATTTCTGAAACGAAACCCCTCAGGCACGCCGATCTTCTACTCGGCCCAGTGGAACGATGATATTCACCACAGCTTACACTGCCTTCTGACGAAAGAGAGAGCCGGGTACTATGCAGATTATAGGGATCATCCTGTCTTTTCCCTGGGCAGATGTCTCGCAGAGGGATTCGCCTATCAGGGGGAGTCATCCAAGTATCGGTCGGGCGCAAGGCGGGGGGAGCCTAGCAAAGACCTTCCTCCCACTGCCTTTGTTTCTTTTATTCAGAATCACGACCAGGTGGGAAACCGGGCTTTTGGAGAGAGGATTGCACACCTTGCCGAGGAACGAGCCCTTCGAGTTGCAGTCACCATCATTCTCCTTGCCCCCTCGCCACCGCTCCTTTTCATGGGAGAAGAATTTAACTGCCTCGAACCTTTCCTGTTCTTCTGCGACTTTGGCCCTAATTTGGCCAAGGCAGTCACCGAAGGCAGGCGCAGGGAGTTCGCAAGGTTTCCTGAATTCAAAGATCCCTTTGCCAGAGGGAGAATCCCAGACCCCAACAACATGGCCACCTTTCAGCGTTCCAAACTCAACTGGGATTGCCTTTTGAGATCATCCCACGGAACATGGCTTGCCTATTACCGCGAACTACTTTTACTCCGCCGCAGACACATTGTTCCCCGCCTACGCGGTATACGTGGGCAACAAGCTAGTTTCCGGCTGTATGACGAGCTAATGGAGGTTGCCTGGGTTTTAGGCGATGGGTCTAGGCTTACACTTGTAGCTGCGTTGGGCCAACATGTCGAAAAACCGATAGACAAGCCAAAAGGCGAGATCCTTTTTGAAACAGAGGCGGGGACGGCAGGACATGACACCTTTGAGCCAATGCCACTATGGTATGCAGCATGGTTTCTAGAAGGATAGTGGAGGTGGGTAATGACAGTCGGCGCGGCACTTGACCGTCTAGCTCAACTCTATGGTATTGAGCCCCAATACTCGGACATTTGGGGAAGATCCCACAAGGTCTCTGATGAGACAAAACTCGCTTTGCTGAAAGCCATGGGACTTCATGTGGAGGACGCAAGCCACGCCCAGGCCCTGATCGCCGAGTATGAAGGTGGTATGTATCGGCGCTTGGTGGATCCGGTTGTCGTGATCGCACCACACATGACTTCCATTCTCTTCCCTGTAAGGGTCCCGAAAAGCCATTCTCAGGCCAGATTCGAGTGGACCCTGAATGAAGAGCAAGGAAGGCTTCACAGTGGTGTCTTTATTCCCGAAGAGCTCGAACTGCAAGAATCCCGTGTGGTAGATGGAGAACAATTTCTTCGTTGTATGCTGGTTCTCGATATGAAACCTGATGCCGGCTATCACCATATAGAGATTCGGCAATCAGGTGGAGTGCATGCCGGTGGAACATTATCAGGTAGTATTCGGGTAATTGTGACCCCAAAGATGTGTTACGTGCCATCGGGTCTCGAAGGCACTGCGCGGCTATGGGGTCCTGCCATTCAGCTTTATGCTTTGCGTTCTGGTCGCAACTGGGGTGTGGGGGACTTTACCGATCTTAAGGGCCTAGCCACTTACTGTGCTGACACAGGTGCAGGCATACTCGGCTTAAATCCCCTCCATAGCCTATTTCCTGGACAGCCGGAACACGCGAACCCGTACAGCCCATCCAGCAGGGTTTTTCTCAACTCCCTCTATATAGACGTAGAGGCTGTACCAGACTTTGCAGAGTGCGAAGAAGCACGAGATACGGTTCAAAGCCCTGAACTTCAGGCTCGTCTCGCTGCGTTACGAGATACGGATTTGCTGGATTTTTCAGAAGTTGCGGCCGTTAAACGTCCCATTCTCGAAATCCTATACCAACACTTCCGAAAACGTCACCTGAAGCCCGGATCGCAACGAGGACAAGCTTTCCGTGCCTTTCAGGCGTCCGGTGGGGAGGTGTTGCGTGCCTACGGTGTGTTTGAAGCCCTCCAGGAACGCTTCCATGCTAATAACTCCTCTATCTTGGGTTGGCAAACATGGCCAGAGGCTTATCGTGATCCGCGTTCTCAAGCCGTGAGCCAGTTTGCCTCCTCCCACCGGGACAGGGTGGAGTTTTTTCAATACCTCCAGTGGCAGGCCGACTTTCAACTGGGTGCCGTTGGGCATGTGGCAATGAAGCGGGGCTTGAAGGTGGGTCTCTATGAAGACCTTGCTGTGGGTGCCCATAGGGCGGGCTTTGATGCCTGGATCCATCAAGACGTTTATGCACTAGAGGCTCGCATAGGAGCACCTCCTGACGATTTCAGCCTGAAGGGGCAGGACTGGGATGTGCCGCCAATGATTCCACTAAAGCTTATTGAAGCAGCCTATGCCCCTTTCATAGCCGCGCTTAGGTTTAACATGCGTCATGCAGGGGCCATCCGGCTCGATCATGTCATGCAGCTCATTCGCCTTTTCTGGTTGCCCCCTGACAAGGGTCCATCAGAGGGCGCCTACGTCCGGTACCCCTTTCAGGACCTTCTTGGCGTTGTGGCCCTTGAAAGCCAGCGCAACAGGTGTTTAGTGATTGGGGAGGACCTCGGTACAGTGCCTGACGAAGTGCGGGAGCCGTTGAGGGATATGGGGGTGCTCTCCTACCGAGTTCTCTACTTTGAGAAGGACACCGACGGGAGTTATATCAAATCCGCTGATTACCCTGAGCAGGCGGTGGCGGCAGTGACCACCCACGACCTGCCTACGTTACATGGCTATTGGCAGGGGCGCGATCTGGCAGTACGGGCGGAGCTGGATCTCTTTCCAACGGAGGAGGTGCACGAATCCCAGCTCATTACCAGATCAGAGGATCGGATTCGCCTGCTTTTTGCTCTTAAACGTGAGGAATTACTTCCGAAAGGGATCGATGTCGAAGCAGTCTCGTTACCTGAGATGTCCCCTGATCTGGTGAATGCCATTTATATCTATTTGGCCAGGAGCCCAGCCAAGATCCTTATGTATCAACTAGAAGACCTCCTGGAACAGGTGGATCAGGTTAACCTGCCAGGCACAGCGGTCGAGTACCCCAACTGGCAGCGCAAACTGCCCGTGCTCTTGGAGAGCTTTCCCGAAGACCCCCGCCTTGACTCCCTGGTCATGGCCTTACGCCTCGAGAGGGGTTTAGGGACAATGCCGCGGGAATCAATAGCAAGGCAAGAAGAAAGGGCACCCGTTGCACCGCGAGTTCCGATTGCTACCTATCGGCTCCAATTCAACAAGGATTTCAACTTTGCTGAGGCGGCGAATGTGGTCCCTTATCTGAGGCGCCTTGGCGTAAGTCATTGCTATGCTTCGCCTTACCTGATGGCTCGTCCTGGAAGCACCCATGGTTACGATATTGTGGACCACAGAGCCCTCAACCCTGACCTCGGCACAAAGGACGACTTTGAGCATTTTGTGACCACGGTACACCAGCACGGTATGGGACAAGTGTTGGACATAGTACCCAATCACATGGCAGCGGGTTGTGATAACCCATGGTGGGTGAATATCCTCGAGAACGGGCAGGCTTCCATCTACGCAGGCTTTTTTGATGTCGCTTGGCATCCCTTTAAGGATGAGCTTCGAGGCAAGGTTCTGGTGCCGATCCTGGAGGATCATTACGGTGAGGTGTTGGAAAAAGCTTTACTCCGGCTGGGCTTTGATCCAGAAGCAGGGGAATTCAGTTTGTGGTATCATGAACACCGTTTTCCCATAGATCCCGGGACTTACCCTCTCATTCTCTCCCACGGAATTGAGAGACTGGAACTGCGTATCGGCGCTAAAGCTTCTCATTATCTGGAATTCCAGAGCCTCATCACTGCCTTCGAGAACCTGCCCAGACATTGGAAGACAGCCGAGGAAAAAGTCGAGGCGCGAAACCGGGACAAGGAGGTGCACAAGCGGCATCTGGCAACCCTGTATCGGGCATTGCCAGAAATTGAGAATTTTATAGAAGAAACCGTGGTTATTTTCAATGGCACAACAGGCGAACCTGCCAGTTTCGACCTTCTTCATCGACTTCTGCAGCTTCAGCCTTACCGACTGGCTTACTGGCGGGTCGCTTCAGACGATATCAATTACAGACGCTTTTTCGACATCAATGAACTTGCCGCCCTGCGGATGGAAAACCGGAACGTCTTTGAAGAGACCCACCGGTTTGTGTTGGATATGATTCGTGAGAGGAAGATTCAGGGTCTGCGCGTAGACCATATCGACGGCCTCTACAATCCCCGTCAATACTGTCAATGGCTTCAAGATGAGATACGAAACATTGAAATTGAGGGCATTGAAGCGGCAGAAAGAACCCGTAATTCTTCTGAAACGCCTTTGGGGACGGACTTGACGTATGTGGTTGTCGAAAAGATTCTGGTGGGTCGTGAACAGCTTCCATCCGACTGGCCAGTCCATGGGACAACAGGATATGATTTTTCCAGTTTGGTGAATGGCCTTTTTGTTGACGCAGATCATGAGCGGAGTTTGGATCGGATCTATACGCGTTTTACAGGCCGCAAGACAGATTTCGACGCATTACTCTATGACTGTAAGAAACTTATCATCACAGTGGCAATGGCTAGCGAACTCAATGTGCTCGCCATTGAGTTGAGCCGGATTGCTGAGTCCCATCGTCATAGTAGGGATTTCACAATGGATAGTCTCAGAGAAGCACTGAGAGAGATCGTCTCCTGCTTTCCGGTTTACAGGACCTATGTCACCGAAGACATGGTCATGGATGAAGATCGGCGCTATGTGGATTGGGCGATAGCTCTAGCCAAGAAGCGCAGCAGAGCGGCTGATACAAGTGTCTATGATTTCGTGAGGGATGTTTTGGTTCTCGGCGCTTTTGGAGAACAAAATCCAACCACATATGCAGCCCTGGCAAATTTTGCCATGAGGTTTCAGCAGTTCACAGGTCCGGTCATGGCCAAAGGTATGGAGGACACGAGCTTTTACATATATAATCGTTTGATTTCTCTTAACGAGGTGGGCGGGGATCCACGCCGCTTTGGCATCTCCGTGCCTGCCTTTCACCATGCCAACCAAGAAAGACTTTCTCGTTGGCCCCATGCCATGGTGAACAGCTCCACTCACGACAGCAAACGGAGTGAAGATGTTCGGGCGCGCGTCAACCTGCTTTCTGAGATCCCTGACCTATGGGAGACGGTGGTGCGACGTTGGAGCCGTGTCAACCGTTCGAAGAAGCGGAAAGTGGAGGGCATCCTTGCCCCCTCGAAGAATGACGAATACGCCCTTTATCAGATTCTCATTGGGACATGGCCGTTTGAAGATTTTGAGGACAACGAGTCGAGTATATCGTTTTGCGAGCGCATCCAGTCCTATATGGTCAAGGCGGTAAAAGAGGCCAAGGTGCACAGCAGCTGGATCAATCCAGACACCCAATATGAAGATGCGGTGGTGTCATTTGTTGGAGCGCTTCTGGAGAATCGAAGGCATGATCCGTTTCTTGGAGAGTTTCTTCCTTTTCAGAGGCGGATAGCCAGACTCGGTATGTACAATAGTTTGTCACTAGTCCTTTTGAAACTCACGTGTCCTGGCGTACCTGATATCTATCGGGGCAACGAAGTGTGGGACTTCTGTTTGGTAGATCCAGACAATAGGCGCTTTGTGGATTTTTCAAGTTATGAAGGGATGCTGGACGAGTTGCAGTCGTTCGTCTCGGTTCCTGAAAAGGAGCTACCCGCAAGGGTCCGAGAGCTGGTGAAAACGATGGAAGACGGAAGGATAAAGCTCTATGTGACCTGGAAGACCCTGTCTTTGCGTTGGCAGTGCCTAGATGTGTTTCAAAACGGCGGCTACATTCCTATCGAAGTCCGAGGAAAAAATGCCAAGAATTTGTGCACCTATGCCAGGCAGCATGAGGACAGATGGGCGATTGTTGCAGCACCAAGGCTTTACGCCGGACTCTGTGGGATAGAATCTGAGGTAGATCCGTTGGGCAGGGCAGTATGGTCAGATACATGGGTGGAGACACCTTTTTGCCCCGTGGGGACTCAACTCAAGAATGTTTTCACAGGTGAAATCCTGACGACTGAAACCCGTCAAGATACTGCCGGCCTGAGCGTGGCAGTCCTGTTGGGCTCGTTTCCGGTTGCTCTATTAACCAAGGCATGACGTAGTTGATTTGAGCATAAGGTTTAAGGATGCTCTGGTTTCCAGGATGCAATTGCCAAAGACACAAGAGAATCCAAATTCTAGTGTTGACATACAATGAAGCCATTAAGGTGAGGTGGATCTGTGGGAGACATATTTCAATTCCGGTCAAGCGCTTCTTTGGAAAAGCTTACAGGGAGGAAAGCACATACCCTTGAAGAACTACTCCCTCTTGTAGAGACGTGTTCCGATTCCTCTATTTTCTATCACACATTTTCCGCTTTTCTCAAAATGCGAGAGATTCGGGTGCCTTTTAATTCGGATTTCGCTATCTGGGTATCCACGATGCTAAACGAAAAGGCGCTAGCAGAAAAGCTCACCGCCATTGATTTGTCAGAGTTTAACACCATAGAAGACTTAAGAGAAAGGCTTGTTGAAATTATCAAGACTTACAGAGACGAAAGAGCAGTTGCATTCCATAAGGTGGCTAATGAACCGTTTTACCTCCATGATATTGTTAGAGTCGTTTATCTAACTGACAAATTTGCCTATGACTTACCCTCTTTCCGTAACTTGCTTACGTCGATAAGTGTGTATTCATTATACTTCCACTTTATCGAATCTCGGCTGCAAACCCACTTTGAAACCAATGATTTCTCCAGATGGATGGAAGACAGCCTGAATATGCCTAGTTTGGCTCGTAGGATCATGCAAATCGATATCAACGTATACACGCTAGAAGGGCTGAGGGCTCGAATTATCGAGTTGATTGACGAAGAGTTGTGAACGCAGAGCAAAAGCGCCCAGGATTTGAGTGATGCCGTGTTAAGAGTATTACTACTCGGAGCATCAAGTAGTTCACATTCCATGAATCTGGGTAGGGATCATGAGGTGTTTTCTAAGGTGACTGGCGGGAGGCCTTCATCATTTCAGGGAGTTATGGATGGGGGACCCCCTGGCCCGCTCGTAAGAGCGGGAACAGGGAGGGGGTTGGCTTCCCCCATGCTAACTCCTTGAAATGATCGGGCTGGGAGCCTCGGAACCAAAGAAAAGGCCTCATGGTCCCTACTGCGCTGTAATCAGTTACTTATTGCGAACAATATTATGCTCTCCGTAGTAACGCTGTGGGAATCAGGTTGGAGTTCTGAAGATGACTAGACCGACGTTAATCGATTATGAACAAGTTGTAGGTCCGGATATTATTGACGAACTGAAAATTCTCGCCTCCCATGTGGGCAACCGCTCGATCAAGATGGTGAATTCTACAATGGTAGGAGGTGGCGTGGCCGAAATGTTACACCGGATTGTACCACTTCTGAATGAGTTAGGGATTCGAACGGTGTGGGATATAATTAAAGGTGACGACGAGTTCTTTGAAATAACCAAAAGCTTCCACAATGCCTTGCAAGGTCATGAGGTTTATTTTCAGAAGGACATATTTCAGACGTACCTACGTTGCAACGAAAAGAATTATAACGAGATGAGCTTTGATGAAGATTTCGTCGTCATTCACGACCCGCAGCCGGTCGCCTTGATCCAATGGAACCAGAATCGCAAGAATAGATGGGTATGGAGATGTCATATTGACATGTCTAGCCCCAACCCGCAGCTATGGGAATTCTTTAAGCCATATGTGGAGCAATACGATGCAGCCATCTTTTCTTCCGCTGTTTTTTCTCCGAGCCTGAACATCCCGCAATATCGGTTTTATCCTGCTATTGATCCTTTGGATGACAAGAATCGAAAATTGGATATTTCCTATGTGGACAGTGTGTTTGAAAAGTACGCAATTCCCAGAGACAAGCCTATTGTCACGCAGATTTCACGCTATGATCCGTGGAAGGACCCGATAGGGGTTATACGAGCTTTCAAACTGGCACGGAAGTACGTGGACTGTCGTCTGCTTCTAGTTGGGGATAAGGCTGCGGATGATCCCGAAAGTGAGAAGATTTTCGAAATGGTAAAGGCGGAAGCAGGGGATGATCCAGACATTCATATTCTGTTATTTAGTCCGTCAATCGCCACTGAGATTAACGCCTTTCAACGTGGCTCTGATATAATTTTGCAGAAATCCTTGCGAGAAGGCTTTGCCTTAACCGTAACGGAGGCACTATGGAAAAGTCGCCCAGTAATAGGGGGTGCTGTCGGAGGTATCCCTGCTCAGATTATCGACGGGTATACTGGGTTATTGGTCCATTCAGTTGAAGGTGCCAGCTTGGGAATCCGATCACTGCTAAGCCAACCGGATTATTCCCATAGTCTGGGGCGAAACGGACATGAACGCGTTAAAGACGAATTTCTCATCACAAGAAACTTAAAGCGCTATCTATTGCTAATGCTCACCCTGGACAGACCGTGTGGAGAAACTATATTTCTCAGTTGATACAAGGATGTGGACCCCAAAAAGCATTTACAAGTATAGCTTTGGCCATTGTAATGCCCTTGTGAAACTTGCCTGTCATGCTTCATAAATGGGCAACGCGTTCTTAGCGAGATTGAAGCATTTCTGAATGGCCTCCCGGCTCCTTTGGCCCAGCCCGATGAACTTGCAACCTATGCCTCGCTCCTTCACACATGCAACCTCAACCCTTGCTTTAATCAGCTCATCCTCGGTGGGGAAGTCTATCAATAAATTAATTGTCTGACCTTGCTGAAATCGGCCTCTCAATGCAGACTCGCATTCGATAAAGACGCCTCCGAGGCTAATGTCAGTGACCCTTTGTTCACGTGGAACACCTTCTATTGTGACTGGACAATGTAACTCAACTCGGGGATGCGTTCTTTTTTCCTCACTTACCTCTTGCGTTATTCTGCGGCAGTCTAGCCACGTCGATCCCTGTAAGCCTTTGATTGCCTTGTTGAATTCCACGCCAATTCCTTGCGGGTTGTTTCTGACAATTTCGCCGGCGACCTTCACTGGTTCCTGCTGGTGTGGGGATGAAAAGGTAAGGCTGATCTCCTTTCCAACTGTAAAATCGCCCTGGGTTTCAATAAAGACTCCGCCAGCACTTATGTCCTTAATGAAACCTTTGAAGCCTTGTTCGTCCGTGGCACAATTTACGGAAATGGAGCAGCCTTTTCTGGGGTGCCTTCTTCGATCTTGCTCTCTCCAAGCTTCGGACCTTTGCAAAAATTTATTACACTGGTGCTCAGACATACTGTTGATCAATTTGATCAACCGAGACTTAACGCTGGCCTTATTGGATGGTGGAATGGAGAGTTCCATATTTGTAGCAGCATGTTCAGGCAAGCGTTTTATTTCGGGATGCGAACCACTTCCATCTTCAATGACCTTGCTGATTCGTCTAAGGTCCTCGGATAAGGAGGAAACAGTTCCCTCAAGCCTAGTTAACAACATATGGTTTTCCTGAACCATATCCACAATGTCTGAAGCTTCTGGGATACAGGCCTGTTTGGACGATGACACTGCCTCGGTCTCATTCAGCTTACTATCGGTTTTCGTGCCCTCAGATTTCAAGGGACTCCGGGAAAAACTCAAAAAGTTCGTCCAGAAGGTCTCAAGCCCGTGAGTATTGATATCCTTAGCCTCTTTTTCGACAAGATGTTTCGCTATATTCTTAATACATTTCGAGATATTAGAGTTAGGGTAAAGTGAAATAAACGGCTTCTGCTCCTTTACAGCCTCAGCCACATGATCGTCATAAACGATTAGCCCAAGAGGGACAATATTGATCGGAAGATATTTATGAACTGTTTTTTTGAGCTTGGTGTAAGCTATATTCGCAGTCTTAGCATCTCCGGCTTGGTTAACTACGACCATTACTGGGCCATTAAACCCGTTTAACGAGAGTATCTTTAAAAGCCCATAGGCATCGGTCAATGAAGTGGGTTCGGGTGTTATGACCAGCACAAGCTCCGAGGAAGCCCTACAGAAGGAGATAACGTCTTTTGAAGCTCCAGATGAAGTATCAAAGAAAAAAAAGTCGTAACTATCAAACTCAGAAAACGATTTGACTAGTTGGTCAATCTGTTCGTGTTCAAGGTTTGCTATCTTTTCGACGCCCGAGCTGCCAGGAATGATATCTATTCCATCATAGTCCCGTATCATAATATCCTTAACGGTCTTATTGTTTAAAATCACATCTTCCAGGTTGTACTCTGGATAAAGTCCCAGAAGGATATTGATGTTGGCAAGCCCCAAATCAGCATCAAAAAGGCAGGTGCGATAGCCAAGTCTAGCTAAGTGAAGGCACGTGTTGACGCTAATGTTTGTTTTGCCAACACCGCCTTTTCCGCTTGTAACTGTGATTATTCTCGCCATCCCTACTCCATATCACGCCACTTTTTGCACCAATCTTTAAGAAGAAAGAATGTTTCTTAGGGTTGGCTCCAATCGACAAGAAATCCTATCGCCGCCAGCAAGAGGGCGGCTAAGCCGAAAACAAAGTAGATCATAGTAAAGATTGTTGCCTTATCAATAGAATCCCCATTATGCACGTACACCAAATACATCGTAAAAATGTAGACCATCACCAGGGCCAGTTTGCTTCTACCAAGAGGCAGTGCTGTCGTCGTTAGGGGCCAGGAGCAACGGCTGTAACTTCATGAAACAAGCGATCTTGTACTGGTTATCGGCATATGTGAGGGAAATCTAAAGGCTTGCATATTCACCGTCTTCCGCCAGCACCATCCCCTCACCTGGATAGGCCACCCAGTCCTCGCCACCAGCCGCATGCCGAGCAAATCCCGCCAAAACCGAACTGAGGTATCCGGTGAGCAAGAATGATGCGCTCAGGGTCTTGAACCGGTTTTGGCAGTCTGCCTAGTCAGCCAGGGTTGTACAGGCCTTCTCCATGACTCGCTACCTCATAGGGTTGCAAAGATGTCCAGGTGCATCAGCCACAGCTCCACAGGTTTCACATGTGTATGCCATTGGCTTCCTCCTTTTTCGTTCGGATCTTTTTGTCTGAGGTAAGAACCTCACCATTTTAACAAATCAGTAATAACAAACAGGGAAAGGTCAAGGTCCTTTTGCCTTTTAGGGTCGGTTACCGCGGCCTACCCTTTAATGGGCGACTCCAAGAAAACAGAAACAAGAAACACAAGAACCGAGGACCGACAATCAATATCGACATAATTGGTTAATCAATATCAGAAAATTGATTTTCGTAGAATTCTCTTGCAATGGCCTGTCTTTCAGCTACATAAGAAAAAATTTTCCCATAATTGTCAAAGAGAAGATTAACAATTCTGGCATCCAAAAGGCGACGATCAGAAAACTGTTTAATTATTTGAATAATTCCCTCCTTGGTCATCCCTTTTCTATATGGTCGGTCTTCAGCAAGGGCGGTAAATATATCTGCCACCATCATTATTCTTGCACCGGTATTTAACTCCGCTTCTGTGCAATGAAAGGGGTATCCGGAGCCATCAAGTCTTTCATGGTGATAGGCAGCCCATTCTGCAATCTGCTGGAGTCCCCCGATAGTATTAATCACAGAATACGTATAGTATGTGTGTGATTTCATAAGGGCCATCTCTTCCTTGGTAAGTTTTCCAGGTTTTTCCAAAATACTGTTGGGTATTGCCAATTTTCCTAGATCATGTAAGTTTCCTGCAACCTCCATAAGCCTTATTTCTGTTTCTGTGAAGCCGAAAAATCTTGATAGCATAGAGGCAGATGCAGCAACCCCTGAAGAATGTGTTGAAGTAAAACGAGAACGAAAATCAACTATATTCCGAAAAAGTTCCGATATTAAGGATATATCCGAAAAGTCTATTTCTATTTTCCTGAACGGCCCTTCATGAAGGAGAAGAGAATATAACCTGGGAGAAACCAGGTCCAGCCAGAATTCTTCGCAATTAGAGATCGTGCGGAAAAGGTCTACAACCTGCGAATGAAATAAGGAACCGGATAAAGATTCAATTGTTGAGATAATATCTTCATGCTGATGAAGAATGTATAGATCACGCTTTATTTGACGTTCGAGATGGTCCGCAAGAAATAATATCTGCGATTCAACAACCAGTGGGGTTTCGATTGATTCTTCCCAATGTCGCCACTCTTTGTGATGAAACCTAATTATTTTTGACGCGTCTTTTAGCCATGGCAGGTTACTAAGTAAGATGCTGCCGCGTATGGAGTGATCTTCAACATTTTCGACTTCAAAATTTCGAAGGGATATCTTTTCCTCCAATGAAAAAGCACCAATATCATGAAGCAGTGCAGCTATAAAAGTTCTTTCCAATCTTTCATTCGGGAGCCCCATAGCTTTTCCTATTTCCCATACAACAAATGCCACCCTTTGTTGATGTTGAATTAGCAAAGGACTTGCCAAATCCATGGCATCTGAGAGTGAGAGCACAAGATTGCCTAGATTGACCGTAATTTGACGTTGCATATCATTCTCCTGAAAAGAACTTTTTCAGCTAACCTAGTAGGATTAAGCTGTAGATAGGCCGCAGGCATAGCTGTCCGCTGCCCTTAGTTGTTTTGCTCACCGATCAACTAATACGCGAGGATTGACAAAGATGTCATTTATGGATGCACACTCGATAAGACCTCCTCAGCCAATAAATCCCTGTTCTTTTCAAAGACCGGGGTCACACGGGTATCCGCCCGCTTTTTGATTGCGTTGATGAATGCATCTCCCTTCAATGCTATGGAACCCACGAGGGTATTGGGCGAATCGAGAACCCTTAGGAGGGTCTGTCTGAACATCTCGGAGAAGCATTCCATTTTGCCGATTTCGTCAACCACCACAACGACATTGTCGTTCTCAGCGACCATGGAAGGCACGGCAATCGTATCGATATTTTGCAGGTTGACGCCGTATTTTCCCACCCTGTAGCGGCTCTGGATATCAATATGAGCCATGATCCCCCGACGGCCGTCCAGGGTGGCGATGGAAAAACCCACCCGACGGCCCCTTTCGCGCATTTCCCTGGTAAAGAAGCCCGTGCATGGCAGGTTTATCCGCTGAAGGACTTCTTCAATGATTGTGGACTTCCCGCACCCGGGCGGTCCTGTCAGGAGAATGTTCCTTTGTAAGACTTCATCGCCCAATTCTCAGGCTCCATTCAGACTGTTCCGCAAAAAGTCTTTCGTGAGCGATGTACGGGCTCATCCATCCGGTAATGCTTTCTCAGATGTCTGCTCATTTGATTTGTTCGCCGCCTCAGAAGCAATTCAATATAGTCAACAATGTCCCCTAAGTTTTTCGCCGCTTGCTTTTTCTACACCTCTTTCAAAAATCCAACAGGAGTCAAAATTCTTATGCTGCCTAAGGACTTCAAACGGAGCAGGTGCTGGTCACCTGAAATGATCGTCTTTGCCCTGCCGGCTTCGGCACAGCATATGAACTTGTCGTCTGAAGGATCATCTCCGACAATCACGCGGCTAGGCTTCGGCCTTACAATCTCAAAATAGGGCACTATTTCTTGGTAAAGGAGAAAGTTGATTTCTTCTGAGGTTAGCCCAAATTTCGGATACGTCAAGACTCGAAGGTATTCGTCAACAATTTCCGTGGATGCCACCGGGCTAATGCGGGAATGGGGACGTTCATGCGGGAATGGGGACGTTCATAACTAAATAAGTAAGTCAGTCAAGCAGTTGATAATCATTTTGTTTGGCTATGCGTTCACCCCTGCTCACCGCGTAACCCACACCAGGCTGGCTCATACTAAGCCGTCTGCCCAGTTCCGACAACCCGTATCCTAGCTCTCTGACAGCCCAGTAGCAAAACAAGCTTCTGGCTTCAGCTCGAATCTT